>NZ_CALPCW010000025.1:0-1289 GCF_943193105.1 Limosilactobacillus agrestimuris | reverse complement strand
ATTTTTCAAAAAGAGGGCAAGTGGCAAGAAGCCTTTTTCAAAATTCAAGATGAAAATGGTGGCGATATTTCAACCATTAATTTAACGTTGAATGTATTGCCTAATCAGATTGAAATGGGGATTAGCGTTCGACCATTTATTCCTGAACTGGAAAAAACCCGGGCTAAGATCAATCAAGCACTACGTGAAATGAATGCGCAACAATTGCTTAACCAGGTTGATTCAATGAAGACAACGGTTGGTGCTTATACTGATTTGATTGAACAACACGCGGTTTTAAACAAGCCCGAAACGATTAATTTAATTAATGGAATTGTTAATCCATTCCGTCAACAATTAACTAGTCAGATGGACTCATTGAGTTCTAGTATTACTAGTAGAATGAGTGCATTTAAAACTGACGTTAATGCTCAACTGGAAAAGTCCAAGATTAGAACTGAATGGTATAGTGGCACGATGCTTAATGGGTGTAGCGGATGGATTGGTGCTCGTTTTGTCTACATCAATGATTTTGCAATTGTCCACATCATGGGATGGACTCAATTTCCAGCAAACTCTTGGAAAAACATTGACTTTGCTACTAACCCAGCAGCGTCAAAAGTTGATTTCTCTAATGTGCCGATCGGTGGGCCGGTTATGTTGATACCAAATGGGACACAACCTCGGCGGACTATGCTGTGTACTCTTGATAAAGATTCAAATTTTAGTCAAATTGGATTGTGGAATTCTGGAGACAATTATAGCTCAGAAATCTATGCTCCTGGTGCTTATATTACTTACCAATTTTCAGCTGTCGTTGACGCTAGCCAATTGAAATGAGGAGGCTAAATGATGAATAACGATATGGTCACAGTATATCTCTATGACACGCTTGATAAGAATAAACTGATTGGGACAACTACTGTTCCACGTGGTTCTGAATTACTAGTCGGTCAAACTTATATCAAGCCTGTTGACGGTCTATATGGAACGCCAATGTTTGATGAAGAACAACAACGGTGGTTTGGGATGAGTAAGGAAGAGTGGCTGAAGTCCGATCATTTAAATGGTGGGGAACCAACAAATACGCCAAGTCCACAGCAACAGTTAATGGCTAGCTTAATGAAAACTAATGCTGATTTACAAAAGCAGGTCAACATGCAAGCAACGGTTAACGCCACAATTATGAAGAGCATTGCGGAACTAAAATCAGAAGCTAAGTAGGAGGTAATCACATGGCTAACGATGTAATGTTTAGTGTCTACAAGAAATATTACGAAATGAAATTATTTACTGCCGATGACATTAAG
>NZ_CALPCW010000024.1:0-1331 GCF_943193105.1 Limosilactobacillus agrestimuris | reverse complement strand
GGCTTACCAAGGCGATGATGCATAGCCGAGTTGAGAGACTGATCGGCCACAATGGAACTGAGACACGGTCCATACTCCTACGGGAGGCAGCAGTAGGGAATCTTCCACAATGGGCGCAAGCCTGATGGAGCAACACCGCGTGAGTGAAGAAGGGTTTCGGCTCGTAAAGCTCTGTTGTTGGAGAAGAACGTGCGTGAGAGTAACTGTTCACGCAGTGACGGTATCCAACCAGAAAGTCACGGCTAACTACGTGCCAGCAGCCGCGGTAATACGTAGGTGGCAAGCGTTATCCGGATTTATTGGGCGTAAAGCGAGCGCAGGCGGTTGCTTAGGTCTGATGTGAAAGCCTTCGGCTTAACCGAAGAAGTGCATCGGAAACCGGGCGACTTGAGTGCAGAAGAGGACAGTGGAACTCCATGTGTAGCGGTGGAATGCGTAGATATATGGAAGAACACCAGTGGCGAAGGCGGCTGTCTGGTCTGCAACTGACGCTGAGGCTCGAAAGCATGGGTAGCGAACAGGATTAGATACCCTGGTAGTCCATGCCGTAAACGATGAGTGCTAGGTGTTGGAGGGTTTCCGCCCTTCAGTGCCGGAGCTAACGCATTAAGCACTCCGCCTGGGGAGTACGACCGCAAGGTTGAAACTCAAAGGAATTGACGGGGGCCCGCACAAGCGGTGGAGCATGTGGTTTAATTCGAAGCTACGCGAAGAACCTTACCAGGTCTTGACATCTTGCGCCAACCTCAGAGATGAGGCGTTCCCTTCGGGGACGCAATGACAGGTGGTGCATGGTCGTCGTCAGCTCGTGTCGTGAGATGTTGGGTTAAGTCCCGCAACGAGCGCAACCCTTGTTACTAGTTGCCAGCATTAAGTTGGGCACTCTAGTGAGACTGCCGGTGACAAACCGGAGGAAGGTGGGGACGACGTCAGATCATCATGCCCCTTATGACCTGGGCTACACACGTGCTACAATGGACGGTACAACGAGTTGCGAGCTCGCGAGAGTAAGCTAATCTCTTAAAGCCGTTCTCAGTTCGGACTGTAGGCTGCAACTCGCCTACACGAAGTCGGAATCGCTAGTAATCGCGGATCAGCATGCCGCGGTGAATACGTTCCCGGGCCTTGTACACACCGCCCGTCACACCATGGAAGTTTGCAATGCCCAAAGTCGGTGGCCTAACCATTTGGAGGGAACCGCCTAAGGCAGGGCAGATGACTGGGGTGAAGTCGTAACAAGGTAGCCGTAGGAGAACCTGCGGCTGGATCACCTCCTTTCTAAGGAATAAAACGGAAACCTACACATCGAAGAAACTTTGTTTAGTTTTGAG
>NZ_CALPCW010000023.1:0-2207 GCF_943193105.1 Limosilactobacillus agrestimuris | reverse complement strand
ATATCGTCAACGCCCGCTGCTCCTTTATTTCTCTTAACTCGCAAATAAGCCTGATTAAGGTTATTGCGATCCAAGACCTAGTCTTGGATAGTGACACTCATACCTTTACCTTCACCATAATCGGTTTGTCGGAAACGTGTAAACCAGACCTCCCCGGGTAAGAATATTAACTTTCGTACCATGTCACCGGTAGCTTTACTGAAAGCAACTTCGAGTAGTATGGGACTTTAGTTTGTATGGCAACCTTATCCAGTTACTCTCAGCCTTATAGCTACTTCTTGTTCATCGGTGCAGTACTTTGCCTTAGACTTCCTTCAGATTCCACCTCACAGTGGACACCCTTGTCCTCAGCTCATGGTTCCGACTACTACGGCCCATAGCGGACTTTCACCACCTAGCTAATACCCATGCCGGGCGCACCACCACTAAAAGGATTCCCGTCTATTGATGGGAATCCTTTTTTGTTACGTAATTTATCATAAAACAAAAGCAGCCAAGACATGTCTTGGCTGCTACAAACGGTCCGTACGAGACTCGAACTCGTGATCTCATCCGTGACAGGGATGCGTCCTAAACCAACTAGACCAACGGACCAAAATTGCGGGGGCTGGATTTGAACCAACGACCTCCGGGTTATGAGCCCGACGAGCTACCAGACTGCTCTACCCCGCGATAACAAAAAAGTGACCCGTGCGGGATTTGAACCCACGATACCAGCGTGAAAGGCTGGTGTCTTAACCACTTGACTAACGGGTCATAATAAACGGAGAAGGAGGGATTCGAACCCTCGCACCGCTCTCGCGATCTACACCCTTAGCAGGGGCGCCTCTTCAGCCACTTGAGTACTTCTCCAAATGGGCCTAAATGGACTTGAACCATCGACCTCACGCTTATCAGGCGTGCGCTCTAAACCAGCTGAGCTATAGGCCCATACAAAAGCGGGTAACGAGAATCGAACTCGCGACAACAGCTTGGAAGGCTGTGGTTTTACCACTAAACTATACCCGCATAATTATTAAATTAAATGGCGCGGGACGGAATCGAACCGCCGACACACGGAGCTTCAATCCGTTGCTCTACCAACTGAGCTACCGAGCCAAAACGGTCCGTACGAGACTCGAACTCGTGATCTCATCCGTGACAGGGATGCGTCCTAAACCAACTAGACCAACGGACCAAAATTGCGGGGGCTGGATTTGAACCAACGACCTCCGGGTTATGAGCCCGACGAGCTACCAGACTGCTCTACCCCGCGATAATAAAAAGGAGGATGAGGGATTCGAACCCTCGCGTCGCTCTCACGGCCTAGCGGTTTTCAAGACCGCCCCCTTCAGCCACTTGGGTAATCCTCCATAATAATATAGATAATAACAATCCATCACAGAAAGTTGATGGACCTTGTAGGACTCGAACCTACGACCGGGCGGTTATGAGCCGCTTGCTCTAACCAACTGAGCTAAAGGTCCAAAACAGCCAGTCAATCGCGGCGGGGGGGATCGAACCCTCGACCTCCCGGGTATGAACCGGACGCTCTAGCCAGCTGAGCTACACCGCGAAAACCTAATAGATTAATATTAGAATTAATCGGGAAAACAGGATTCGAACCTGCGACCCCCTGGTCCCAAACCAGGTGCTCTACCAAGCTGAGCTATTTCCCGAAAAATGCACCCAGAAGGAGTCGAACCTTCAACCTTCTGATTCGTAGTCAGACACTCTATCCAATTGCGCTATGGGTGCATAAAAAAGTGCCGAGGACCGGGATCGAACCGGTACGGTTATCACTAACCGCGGGATTTTAAGTCCCGTGCGTCTGCCAATTCCGCCACCCCGGCATTATAGAATTGACAAAGCGGAAGACGGGATTCGAACCCGCGACCCCCACCATGGCAAGGTGATGTTCTACCACTGAACTACTTCCGCATATATAAGTGCCGACTAGAGGATTCGAACCTCCGACCCCCTGTTTACAAGACAGATGCTCTGCCAACTGAGCTAAGTCGGCGTACACTTTTTATTATACCAAACCGTTACCTATTTGGCAATGAGCCGTGGCGGTCTCGAACCGCCGACCCTCTGATTAAAAGTCAGATGCTCTACCAACTGAGCTAACGGCTCATGAGCTTAATGCTCAATGGAGGATACAGGGCTCGAACCTGTGACCTCCTGCTTGTAAGGCAGATGCTCTCCCAACTGAGCTAATCCTCCAT
>NZ_CALPCW010000022.1:0-2776 GCF_943193105.1 Limosilactobacillus agrestimuris | reverse complement strand
ATGGTTGAAATATCGCCACCATTTTCATCTTGAATTTTGAAAAAGGCTTCTTGCCACTTGCCCTCTTTTTGAAAAATCCCTTCTGGAAAGTAAAAGGTAATTAGCCCTAATTGCCGGTCATCACCCGGTTGGTCATCATCAAAACCACCAGCTGCCGCAAACGGAGTGGCATTGCTGTCCTTGCCATAAAAGGTCATCTTCTTGTTAGTCATGTCAATGGAATTACTGCCCGACTTAATATGAAGCTTGCAGTAAGCCTTAGCATCACCAACTCGTGCTTGGAAGTAATTAGTTAAGTCAACAAAAGTCGATACCGGCTTCTCTAAGTCGACTTCTAGGTAATCTTTATAAGCCATTTTTTATCTCCTTTCTTCTTATACATGGAACTTAGTAAGCACTGCGAGTAAATCATTCAAAGTTGTTTGCACCAAATCCCAGTTGTTGTTCAGCGTAGTTTGATAGCTAGTATCAATCATCAAGTTCAATGGTCTAACCAATTCAATATAATCAAAGTCTTGTCTCGTCCGAATATTAGCAAAGCCGTTAGAACGAAATGTTCCAACGGCTCTATTAATTTCTATTTCTAGTTGATCAAACACATGGACAATATATAACCAAGTCGCTCGATTAAGTCCTGAGCTTCGTAATTGCAAACGAACCGGATTAGAGCCAACACTGTCGCCAAGCAGTGTTCCAAACCGAGCATAAATCATATTTATCGCTGATAAACATTGTTCATAGTTACTTTTAGTATTGCTGCCGAGATCAAACGGCTTATCAATGTGAGTCAAATTAACTTTAGTGACCGTTGCATCGGAACCTGATTCAACTTTTAAGAATGACCCGTGACGCATATTAATACTTGAGGTGACATTTTGAGGACCAGTCCACTTACTGAGGTCGTGAATATTAGCAGTTTGTACAACCATCTGACCAGAATCGGCCACTCCAGAAACTGAGCCGGTAATGTGATCACAGTAAAAGTAGATGGTGTCACCATCGACTAAGGTTTCTCCAGCTTCATACCAGATTGTTTTACCATTCTCATCTGAATGTTCGATGTTGTTCTTAATCAGTGTGTACGGTCCCATGTATGAATCAGCTTCATACAACCAATAAGCATCAATTGAGAGGTAATACTTACCATTCATCTTCCAGATATGCGGGTCCATTCCATGATCTTCATTGACCATCTGCCACGAATTAGTAACTTCGCCTGTTTCGGGGTCAAAGTCTGCCACATAAACGTGTCGAGAATCGGATACCGCACCCCAAACTAAGTGCCAGTTATCGCTGTAATCAGTGAAAAATTCTGGGGCCCAGATGTCGGTATAACCATTTCTCTGTAAGAACGATACGTCAAATGACTTAAACGTCTGAAAGTCCTTAGTGCGATACAACCCGGTCGTCCCCGTAATCCAGTAATAATCATTGTACTTAGCGATATTACCATCACGTAAATTACCTAATTGTGGGAACTCTGCAATTACATTCCAGTTAATTGCATCATTTGAACCACTCAATACTGGAGTAGCCTTCCACAAATTAGAACTGTTTTCTCCAGCTGGATCAAAGCCAAAATAGATGAACTTATACTGTTCAATCTCGCTCAAAATATCAATCTCAGTGTTTGCCGCTTGGCTTCTAATGCCAATCCAACTAGCTAATGCCTCACCCATAGATTTGTATGTTGCATCAGTTGGGTGAATCTTATCCGGTGCTAATTGTGAAGGACTGGTAACAACTGGATTGTCTCGCCAGTCATAGACTTCAGCATTGTTATTTCGAGCAATCTGAATTACTGCATCATTAATCATGTTCTGACTAACGCCTACATTGTTCTTCCATGTCATGTCACCACCGCCAACGGCATAATCACGAATTGGCGTTACCAAACGAATTTGAATATTAGGGTTATCAGACTTAATTTTATCCAATCCTTGCTGATAACCATCTTTTAAAGTATTTAACGATTCGCCTTGAACTCCAAAATCATTAGTCCCATACATGATGATTACCATGTCATAATCTTTGAAGTTATAGTTGTTGACTACGGAACTAAAACAATTGTTACCAGAATTGACCAAAGTTCCACCAATTCCAGCGTTTGTTACTGTGTTACCGGTTCTTGCTTCAATTGTATTGGCTAACGTGTATGGTGTGACTTGATAGCCATTCCATCCTTGAGTGATTGAATCACCCAACATAATAATCTTCATGCTAATCGCCTACTTCTTCTTGCTGTTATTTTGCAAATCAGCTAGTTTTTGCTTTAATTCATCGTTCTGTGCTTGTAATGTAGCAACCTCAATTTCAAGGTTAGCATTACGAATTGCTAATTTAGTTAATACACCCTTAGTTTCCATTATCTTTGGTCTCCTTCTTTAATTGCGCTACTTGCATTTGCAATGAAGCAATACTCTTCATCATCGAAGCTTGAATCGTCTGTTGTGGCGTGGGCGTTGTCTTCGCTTCAGTTTCAGCACCAATCACATTGACTTTGGACGGGTCACCGCCATTCTCTTTAGTCAATTCTTTTTGAGTTTTGATTGCTTGTGCCATCATTTGCTGTTGAGCTGGTTTTAGTAAACTATCATCAATTTCTGGGAAAATAGGTGAACCATCATCGTTAAAACCGATTGGATTATCAGCGCCAACCGTCATCACATTAGGTGTTGAACCATCGCCGCTTAAAACCGCTCGCATCGTAGCAACGGTGTGACCAGTTGCATCTTTAATTTGATCTTGTAAAATAACTTGTTTTTCCATGCGTAGT
>NZ_CALPCW010000021.1:0-3213 GCF_943193105.1 Limosilactobacillus agrestimuris | reverse complement strand
GCGTGGCAACGTCCTATCCTCGCAGGGAGCGATCCCCCAACTACTTTTGGCGTGTTGAAGCTTAACTTCTGTGTTCGGCATGGGAACAGGTGTATCCTTCAAGCCATCATCACCACACTTACCCTTTTGGGCAAGAGCTTGCGCTCTCAAAACTAAATAATATCTTTTCTTCCAAACCGTACTTCCGCTTAACTTGGTTAAGTCCTCGACCGATTAGTAATGGTCCGCTCCATGCCTCACGGCACTTCCACTTCCATCCTATCTACCACATCATCTTTGTGGGGTCTTACTTCCCGAAGGAATGGGAAATCTCATCTCGAGGCGAGTTTCACACTTAGATGCTTTCAGCGTTTATCTCGTCCATACATAGCTACCCAGCGGTGCTCCTGGCGGAACAACTGGTACACCAGCGGTATGTCCATCCCGGTCCTCTCGTACTAAGGACAGGTCCTCTCAAATTTCCTACGCCCGCGACGGATAGGGACCGAACTGTCTCACGACGTTCTGAACCCAGCTCGCGTACCGCTTTAATGGGCGAACAGCCCAACCCTTGGGACCGACTACAGCCCCAGGATGCGATGAGCCGACATCGAGGTGCCAAACCTCCCCGTCGATGTGGACTCTTGGGGGAGATAAGCCTGTTATCCCCAGGGTAGCTTTTATCCGTTGAGCGATGGCCCTTCCATACGGAACCACCGGATCACTAAGCCCGACTTTCGTCCCTGCTCGACCTGTCTGTCTCGCAGTCAAGCTCGCTTGTGCCTTTACACTCTGCGAATGATTTCCAACCATTCTGAGCGAACCTTTGGGCGCCTCCGTTACCTTTTGGGAGGCGACCGCCCCAGTCAAACTGCCCACCTGACACTGTCTCCCAGCACGTTTAGTGCTGCGGGTTAGAGTGGTCATAATGCAAGGGTAGTATCCCACCAACGCCTCCGTCGAAACTAGCGTTCCGACTTCTATGGCTCCTACCTATCCTGTACAAGCAGTACAAACACTCAATATCAAGCTACAGTAAAGCTCCATGGGGTCTTTCCGTCCTGTCGCGGGTACCCTGCATCTTCACAGGGATTTCAATTTCACCGAGTCTCTCGTTGAGACAGTGCCCAGATCGTTACGCCTTTCGTGCGGGTCGGAACTTACCCGACAAGGAATTTCGCTACCTTAGGACCGTTATAGTTACGGCCGCCGTTTACTGGGGCTTCAATTCAGAGCTTCGCCGAAGCTAACCCTTCCTTTTAACCTTCCAGCACCGGGCAGGCGTCAGCCCCTATACTTCATCTTACGATTTTGCAGAAACCTGTGTTTTTGATAAACAGTCGCCTGGGCCTATTCACTGCGGCTGGTCTTGCGACCAGCACCCCTTCTCCCGAAGTTACGGGGTCATTTTGCCGAGTTCCTTAACGAGAGTTCACTCGCTCACCTTAGGATTCTCTCCTCGACTACCTGTGTCGGTTTGCGGTACGGGCAGTTAACATGCTCCTTAGAAGCTTTTCTCGGCAGTGTGACATCGGCAACTTCGCTACTATAATTTCGCTCCCCATCACAGCTTGTCAACCCGAATGTAAGCATTTGACTCACATCCTGACTTACTGCTTGGCCTCACTCTTCCAATCGTGAGGTTTGCTTAGCCTCCTGCGTCCCTCCATCGTCAAACGCAGTTAACTGGTACAGGAATCTCAACCTGTTATCCATCGCCTACGCCTCTCGGCCTCGGCTTAGGTCCCGACTTACCCTGGGAGGACGAGCCTTCCCCAGGAAACCTTAGTCATTCGGTGGACAGGATTCTCACCTGTCTTTCGCTACTCATACCGGCATTCTCACTTCTAAGCGCTCCACCAGTCCTCACGGTCTAGCTTCACCGCCCTTAGAACGCTCTCCTATCACGTGCACCTAGTGCACATCCACAGTTTCGGTAATATGCTTAGCCCCGGTACATTTTCGGCGCAGAATCACTCGACTAGTGAGCTATTACGCACTCTTTAAATGGTGGCTGCTTCTGAGCCAACATCCTAGTTGTCTATGCAACTCCACATCCTTTTCCACTTAGCATATATTTAGGGACCTTAACTGGTGATCTGGGCTGTTCCCCTTTACACGGTGGATCTTATCACTCATCGTGTGACTCCTGGGCATAAATCAATGGCATTCGGAGTTTATCTGAAGTTGGTAACCCATGACGGGCCCCTTGTCCAAACAGTAGCTCTACCTCCACGATTCTTTATCCCAAGGCTCCCCCTAAAGAGATTTCGGAGAGAACCAGCTATCTCCAAGTTCGTTTGGAATTTCACCGCTACCCACACCTCATCCCAGCCATTTTCAACTGACACGGGTTCGGTCCTCCAGTGCGCTTTACCGCACCTTCAACCTGGACATGGGTAGGTCACCTGGTTTCGGGTCTACAACTACATACTTCATACGCCCATTTCAGACTCGCTTTCGCTGCGGCTCCAGTTTTTCCACCTTAACCTTGCATGCAATCGTAACTCGCCGGTTCATTCTGCAAGAGGCACGCCGTCACCCATTAATGGGCTCCGACAGCTTGTAGGCACATGGTTTCAGGAACTATTTCACTCCCCTTCCGGGGTGCTTTTCACCTTTCCCTCACGGTACTGGTTCACTATCGGTCACTAGGGAGTATTTAGCCTTGCGAGATGGTCCTCGCAGCTTCCGACGGGGTTTCACGTGTCCCGCCGTACTCAGGATCCTGAACTGAGGGAGTGACGTTTCGTCTACTGGGCTTTCACCATCTCTGGCACAGCTTCCCAACTGTTTCGACTACGTCGCTCTTTGGTAACTCAAATGTTCAGTCCTACAACCCCAACGAGCAAGCTCGTTGGTTTGGGCTCTTCCCCGTTCGCTCGCCGCTACTGAGGGAATCGAATTTTTCTTTCTCTTCCTGCAGCTACTGAGATGTTTCAGTTCACTGCGTCTACCGCTTGCTAGCTATAGATTCACTAGTCAAGCAACCAACGACTAAGTTGGTTGGGTTTCCCCATTCGGAAATCTCCGGATCAAAGCGTACTTACCGCTCCCCGAAGCATATCGGTGTTAGTCCCGTCCTTCATCGGCTCCTAGTACCAAGGCATTCACCATGCGCCCTTCATAACTTAACCTTGATAATCACGAAGTGATTATCGGATTAATTGAGTTAGCGATTATTTCTAAAAAACTCAAAATAACGCGGTGTTCTCGGTTTGTTTTGTTAATTAA
>NZ_CALPCW010000020.1:0-4348 GCF_943193105.1 Limosilactobacillus agrestimuris | reverse complement strand
ATTAGTAACATCTCCAATAAGACCTTGCAAGCCGTCTACGCTGATTTACTCCAAAAGGTTAACGCCTTTAAACAAGGTGCAGCTGGTAAAGATGGGATAACCCCTAAACTAGTTGCGGGTACGGTTACTAAACTACCGTCTGACGCTCAACCAACATTCTTACTAACGCCATTACCGGACGACCCTAATTCATATCGAATTGACTTAGGATTACCAAGCGGGCCAAAAGGTGATAAGGGAGACAGCATCAAAGGGGAGAAAGGTGATCCAGGAGAAGACGGGGTTACTCCTCATCTTGATAAAGCTACCGGTGATTGGTTCGTTGGCAGTTTAGACACGATGGTAAAAGCTCAAGGACCAGCCGGAGAAGTGCCTGACATGAGCCAGTTTGTTAAAGTTAGTGCGCTCAATAATCAGCTAACTACAATTAATACTGCAATTAAGTCACGAGTTACTAGCGATCAGTTGCAAGCTGTTGCAGATGCTAACGGTCAAACATTAAGCAAACTCAACAGCTTAATTGGTAGTCTTTCTAGCGCATCGGCTTCTGCATCAACTAGCACTTCTGCATCAACTTCACAGAGTAAATCAACTAGTTCTAGTAGTTCTACCTCACAAAGTCAGTCGATGAGTTCCAGTATCTCGGCTTCAACCTCAACCAGTGCTAGTGCTTCGCAAAGTATGAGTTCATCTATTAGTACCAGCTTATCAACTTCAGAATCAATTAGTGCTTCCGCTTCTACCAGTACCAGTCTGAGCACTTCTTTAAGCGCTAGTGCTAGTCAATCGGCTTCAGCCAGCGCTTCAACTAGCACCTCACAAGCTAACGGATAGAGGGTGAGAAAATGAATTGGATTACACCACATTCTTTCTTATCGCTTAATTGGGATGAATGGGCTTCGATCGTTGCTATCTTAACGGCGATTGCATTAATTCTTCGCTGGTTAATTGGTAAAGCTGATGTGCAACTTTTTGGGCCAATCCGAGAGCAACTAAGTGATGTTAACGCTGGGCTAAAAGAGTTTAATCAACGCCAGCAAAAAGCAGAATTACGCTTGGAAAATGGTGACAAGAAGTTTATTCGCCACGACGAGGAATTAAAAGATCATGAACGAAGAATTACTAATTTGGAGGAACGAAGATGAACGAGATTATTAATGCAATTCCCGAATATGTAATTACGTTGGTTGTTTCGACTGCGATTGTTTACATTTTTAAGTACCTACAGAACTTAATTCACGCTAAGACATTACATGCAAAGACAATTCAGTCAAAGGAACTGTGGAGCTTTATTGAACAAGTAGCTGACACAGCAGTTAGTTCACTGGTTAATGCTCAGATGTCTGGCAATGACAAGTTCAATCAAGCAATTACGGTTGTTCAGGATGTCTTAGCTAAGCGTGGCTTTACTAATGTTGATGTCAAATCAATTGAATCAGCCGTCCAAGCGGCTTATGAAAAGTCAGACTTAACTGGTAATGATACTACTGACCCTGTTAAGGTTGCCATTCAAACCGCACCTAACCGGGCTAATGATTTAACAAAGGAGGCTGATTAGCAATGGCATTGTATACAGTTGATGTTTATTCTGGAAGTTCCGATAGTATTATTCGGGATTCACACGCTGATGGGGTCATTGTTAAAGCTACTCAAGGTACCAGTTATGTTAATCCCCGTTGCAATCATCAATGGGACTTAGCCGGACAATTAGGCAAGCTACGGGGGCTGTATCATTATGCAGGTGGTGGCAATCCCGAAAGTGAAGCACAATACTTCATCAACAACATCAAGAATTACGTCGGTCAAGGAATCCTAATTCTGGATTGGGAATCATACCAAAACTCATCCTGGGGCGATGCTTCATGGTCGTTGCGCTTCGTTACTGAAGTTCACCGACTTACTGGAGTATGGCCTTTAATTTATGTGCAGGAATCAGCATTGTGGCAGGTTGCCAACTGTGCTCAATACTGCGGTGTCTGGGTAGCTAAATATGCCTCGATGACTTGGAATAGTTGGACACTGCCAAACATGAGCGTCAGTGCTGGTGCTTTTGGTGCCTTGACTGGTTGGCAGTTTACCGGTGGCGACATGGACCGGAGTATCTTCTACCTCACTAAGGAAGCCTGGATGAAAATTGCTAACCCAAGTGGTAACACTAATGGCTGGCAAGGCAGCGGTGATAATTGGCAATATTTTGAAAATGGTTCCGCAGTTAAGAATGACTGGCGCAAGGTTGATAATCGTTGGTATTACCTAGATGAGTCTGGGAAGACGGTTACTGGTTGGCGAAAGATTAATAATCATTGGTATTACTTCGATGTTAACCATGACGGAACGTTTGGTGCTGCTTTGACTGGCTGGCAACAAATTAACGGTCATTGGTACTACATGGATTTTGACAATGCTTGGTGTCTCACAGGTTGGCAAACCATCAACGGAAAGAAATATTACTTTGACCCAGAAAATGCTTGGATGTTAACTGGACGACAAGAAATTGATGGTAAATTGTACGCCTTTGGTGACGATGGTGCCCTTCAAGAAGCAATTGCAAACCAGCCGGACGATATTCAACCAGCTAAGGATGACACAACAGTTAAGCTTTCGGCAGCTGACCGTCAGGTAATCGAAAACGATCTGAAGCCTTACATTCAAAACGCAGTAAAGGATGAGCTCTCTAAGTTGAGGAGGGATTAAATGAATGATGTTAAAGTATTCTCTGCCCTCGTCCAAAAGCGCACTGAAGGTGTACAAGATTATATTTTTCAATGTTTGCAGGATAACATTCCGGTAATTCCAGAGGAAAAGTATATTTATAAAGCCTCATTTGCCACTGAGGATAGTCTTGTAATGACTATTGATATGAAGATTGAAGATGGATTACTAGCATTTAATTCCAATCAAATACTAGATTTGCCAGCTGGTACCTATCGACTTGAACTTTGGGAAATGGTAGATGATGTTATTCATGCCATTTATCCATCAAATCGTGATATGAAGTTCCGAGTATTGTCGAACTCATTGGATCTACCAACAGGAAAAGTGAGTTCATTAACACTAGACGAATTTAAAAAAGAATTTGACGATATTGCGAAGAGAGTATCGACTGGTCAGGTTGATGCGCCAAGGTTTAAGGCTGGCAAAGTAGAAAGTGTTAGTCCGGATCAACCCGCAACTGTTGAAATGTTAACTAATGAAGACGGTTCAGTGACTATCAATTATAGAATCCCTCGCGGGAAAGACGGTAAGACGTGGAAGCCTTACATTGCTGCTGATGGTTACTGGCATATTAAAGAAGATAAAGGAGAAGATGCATAATGTTACAAAGTGATATTAACTTAGGAGTTGTCGCTCGTGGGCCAAAGGGTGAAACAGGAGCAACCGGCCCTGCCGGAAAAACTGGTGAACAAGGTCCGCAGGGTGAACAAGGCCCACGTGGTCCACAAGGTGAACGGGGACCACAAGGATTACAAGGCCCCGCCGGTAAGGGATTTAATGTCGATAAGACTTACCCTAGTATTGCAGAAATGAATGCTCACTTTGCCGATGATATTAAGGAAGGCGATATGGCAATCATTTCAAGTAATGCTGATGATCCAGATAATGCAAAATTGTTTATTCGTTCCGGCAATGAGATGAAGTTTCTAACTGATATGTCAGGGGCACAAGGGATTAAAGGTGATAAGGGAGACCAAGGTGTAGCTGGTCCACAAGGTGAGCCGGGAACCGAAGGTAAACAAGGCCCACAAGGTGAGCGTGGACCGGTTGGCTATACTTACCAACCATATGTTGCTGATGATGGAAATTGGCATGTGAAGTTGGTGAACCCCGATGGCACAACAAATTAATTTGCCGAGTGATATTAACCTGAACATCAAGGCTCAAGGTCAACCGGGCAAGGATGGTAAGACTCCGATTAGGGGAGTTGATTACTGGACTAAAGCTGACCAAGATGCAATTAAACAATGGCTTGAGGATGCAATTGAAAATCATAAGTGGTGATGTAAATGTTATTTGAAGATTTATCACGGTTGGCTGACGGCTTTCGGCAACGATTCAATACAAGTGATCGGCTGACAATTAAAGATATGGTTAGTCTAGTAACGCCGCCTAAAGCTAATCCTAATCTTATTGAAGGTTCAGATGGCTTTGATGGTTACCCAGCTAATGATTGGGTAGCTTTTAATGTATCTAAAGTAGGTAATCTATGGAATGGATTAGTAACTGCTCTTTTGAATACTGGAGGACTGATTGGTAAGAAACAGGCTTATCCAGCAGGAACATATACTTTCTCGGTATTCGCACGAGCTGAATCATCTGATACGCAAGCTACTATTGGCTTTGTTGGCGG
>NZ_CALPCW010000019.1:0-19059 GCF_943193105.1 Limosilactobacillus agrestimuris | reverse complement strand
GATTAAATTGTCGAACCGCCGTATACGGAACCGTACGTACGGTGGTGTGAGAGGTCGGTAATTGAACTAATCAATTACCTCCTACTCGATTTTATTGTATTAACTAGTGAATATATGTTATCATTATTTCTGGACTTATTATGGCGGTATTGGTGAAGTTTGGTTAACACACCGGTTTGTGGGTCCGGCACGCGTGGGTTCGAATCCCACATACCGCCCTAACTAAATAAAAGATGGGAAATTATCATTCCTAAAGTCCATAAAAGGCTGAACTGTAATTTGAAATTATAGTTCAGCCTTTTTGATTTATTATATTTAAATTATTTATAATAAATGCTACTTATTATTTCTTTATTTAAATAGTATTATACTTAATATGAAGACGCTTATAATAAAAAATAATAATATTTAATTGTCATATGATATTAAATTATTCAAAACATATCATTTTAAATAAAATAAAAAAAGTTATATACTTATAACCGTAAATAATAGCTATTGTTTATAGGTTACTTATTAGTAATTAGCGCTAATTACTCTCTTTCTTTTGAAAGGAGTTAAAAATATGACTCATAATAAGCAAGTTACGAGGAATTTGACATTATTTGGCTTTTTCTCACTGACTGCTTCAATGGTTCTTACCGTTTATGAGTATCCTACTTTTGCTACCTCAAAGCTCCACTTGGTATTCTTCTTAATACTTGGAGGAATCTTCTGGTTCCTTCCAGTTGCTCTATGTGCAGCCGAAATGGCTACCGTTGAAGGATGGAATCAAAATGGTGGTGGGATCTTTAGTTGGGTATCTCATACATTAGGTAAGTGCTGGGGATTTGCTGCAATCTTCTTTCAGTGGTTTCAAATCACTGTTGGGTTTGTAACAATGATTTACTTTATCCTTGGTGCATTTTCATACGTTATTGATTGGCCAGCACTAGATGAACAGCCAGTTATCAAATTTTTTGGAGTGCTAGTAGTATTTTGGTTCCTAACTTTCTCACAATTTTGGGGAACAAAATATACGGCATACATTGCTAAAATTGGATTTGCTGTTGGCATTTTAATTCCTTCACTAATCCTATTTATTCTAGCGATTTGTTATGTCGTTAGTGGTGCTAAATTGCAAGTTAGCTTCTCACCAAGTGCATTTATGCCAAACTTTACAAAGTTAAACACATTAGTTGTCTTTGTATCATTTATTTTGGCATATATGGGTGTTGAAGCGTCTGCTTCTCATATCAATGAATTAAAAAATCCACGTCGTAACTATCCACTAGCAATGTTCATTCTTGTTATTTTAGCAATTTGTCTTGATACCTTTGGGGGATTCACTGTTGCTGCAGTTGTTCCTCAAAGTGAATTGTCTCTTAGTGCTGGGGTTGTCCAGGCATTTAAGTATTTATTGCTTCACTTTAACGCACATTTTGGATGGATTGTTAAGGTAATTGCATTAATGATTGCGCTAGGGGTAATGGCTGAAATTAGTTCTTGGGTTATTGGTCCATCGCGTGGATTATTTGCAACAGCTCAGCAAGGGCTTCTTCCGCCGCTTTTCCAAAAGACTAATAAACATAATGTTCCAATTGCGCTAATTATTACGCAAGGAATTATCGTATCTATTTGGGATGGTGTCCTAACTTTCGGTGGTGGAAGCAACAATGTTTCATTCTTTGCTGCTATTTCATTAACTGTTGTAATTTACCTTGTTGGATATCTTTTATTCTTTATTGGGTATCTTGATTTAGTCTTTAAGAAGAAGCAACTTAAGAGAACTTATTCGATTCCTGGAGGAACAGTATGTAAGGCAATCGTTGCTATTTGTGGTCTGTTAGTATCACTCTTTGCCTTCTTTATTTCATTTGTTCCACCAAGCAATCTTCCAGTAAGTTCACATCATGCTTACCTATGTGTTTTAATAATTAGTTTTATAGTTGCTGTACTATTACCATTCGCAATTTACGAGTTCTATTCTAAACATCATGATCATAAGTTGAGTACTCCAAAGCACTTACTAGCTAAGGATATTAACGCAGCTGTTCCGCCCATTGCACGTGGTGAACACCATATAACTGATTCTAAGAATTCGTAAAATTAATAAGGAGGTCCTATTTTATGGCAGGATTATACGGAAAAAATAGTCAAGAAAAGCATAATGTGCTTGATCCAATCTTTGGTTCTTATACATCGGACCATGCGTTATCAAAATATGAATTAAATCCAGAACCGGTATCTCCAGCGGTTGCATACCGTATTGTTAAAGATCAATTAATTGACGAAGGAAATGCGCGTGAAAATTTAGCAACATTCTGTCAAACGTACATGGAGCCGAATGCTACGAAGATCATGGCAGAAACGATGCAAAAAAACGCAATTGATAAGTCAGAATATCCACGTACTGCTGAATTAGAAAATCGTTGTGTAAATATTATTGCTAAACTTTGGCATGGCCAAAAAGATGAAGATTACATGGGAACATCAACCGTTGGGTCTTCTGAAGGTTGTATGCTTGGTGGCTTGGCAATGAAATTTGCTTGGCGTGAACGTGCAAAGAAACTAGGACTTGATATTCATGCACATAAGCCAAATCTAGTAATTTCATCTGGTTATCAAGTCTGTTGGGAAAAGTTTGCAACATACTTTGATGTAGAATTACGGACGGTTCCGATGGATGAAGAACATCAATCCCTTAATATGGATACTGTTATGGACTATGTTGATAAATACACAATTGGTATCGTAGGAATTATGGGAATTACCTATACAGGTCGTTATGATGATATTGAAAAATTGAATGACTTGGTAGAAGAATATAACAAAACAACCGATTATAAAGTATATATTCACGTTGATGCTGCTTCAGGTGGTTTCTATGCTCCGTTCATGGAACCTGATATTAAGTGGGACTTCCAATTAAAGAATGTCGTTTCGATTAATTCTTCAGGTCACAAATATGGTTTAGTTTATCCTGGTATTGGTTGGGTACTTTGGCGTGATAAGAAGTTCTTACCAGAAAAGTTGATTTTCAAGGTAAGTTATCTTGGCGGTGAATTACCAACAATGGCAATTAACTTCTCACGGAGTGCTTCTCAAATTATTGGTCAATACTACAACTTTGTTCGCTTTGGTTTTAATGGATACAAGAAGATTCAAAAGCGTACGCATGACGTAGCAGTTTATTTGGCATCTGAAATTGAAAAGATGGGTATGTTTGAGATGGTAAATGGCGGAACCGAGCTTCCAATTATTTGCTATAAATTGAAAGATCTGACTGCTCAAAACTGGTCACTTTATGACTTAGCCGATCGTCTTCGGATGCAAGGATGGCAAGTGCCAGCATATCCACTACCAAAGAATTTGGATACAGTTGAAGTTCAACGGATTGTTTGTCGGGCTGACTTTGGAATGAGCCGTGCACACGAATTTATCGGTGATATGAAACGTGATATTAAAGCGCTTAATAATTCTGCTTTGGTTGGCCATAAGACAACCGAATTGAAGAAGTATGGATTTACACACTAATAATGTCCTAGATTGATATCATCATTTTACGATGTTGAGTGGGCCAAGCAAAAACTCTTAATTAAGAATAAAATTCCAGAGATAGATTATAAAAATGCCTCATAACTATTAGATAGAATTCTAATAATTATGAGGTATTTAGTTTAAAATATCTTTGTTATTGGTTTAATTAACCATTGAGAAAGCTGGTGGCGAAAGGCAGCTGTAATTAACCACCAGCCACTAGCGAGAAGAAGGCCACCGATAACGTCACTGGTAAAGTGGTCACGGAGGTAAACTCGGGTAATCATAATTGTGATGATCCAAAGTGCGCCAATTACTTGCCACGTAATTTTCCAACTTTGGTGATGAAGGTAAGGAAGAATTAACGAGAGAATGGTAAACACAAAGATGACGGTCGCAAAGGTATGGCCGCTAGGAAAACTATAACCGTTAGCCGGAAAGAGTTTATTGCTTGGTCGAGTACGGAGAACGTTATACTTAACAAGGATAACCAGTGAATAGCCGACAAATTGAATGAGAATATACCAGAGGCTAAGATTGAACTTGCTTTGCCACCAAAGGTAGAGTGCGATCAGGATTGTGAGGGCTTGGATGATGATTGGATCCCCAAAATGGGTCAGGATAATCATGACCTGAGTTTTCAACGGAGAAGTCTGCTGTGTTAATTGATAACCAAGTTGGTCAAGACGGGTAATCCAGTGTGAGTTATGACTAACGTTGATTAAGAGAATACCGAATAATAACCAGCAAATTATACCGGTAGCCAGTTGTGATTTTTTCTTCATAATTATCTCCTTAGAATAATGCCGAAAGATTTAGCCCAGTTAGTAAGATCACAATGGCATATTCAATGGTTGCTTGCCAGCGATGATTAGCATATTTTCCCATTAATTTTTGATTATTCGTAATTTTAACGAGCGGAAAAAGAGTAAACGGGAGGGCAATACTTAGAATAACTTGGGCGTAGATAATTAATTGCTCAAATTGTTGCTCGTTAAAGCGAATAAAAATTCCGGTAATAATGATTGGAATTAATGTTACAAATCGGGTTAATAACCGGCGTTTCCATAAAGGAAGCCGGATATTGATATAGCCTTCCATGACAATTTGTCCAGCCAGTGTACTTGTTATGGATGATATCAATCCTGTAATGAGAAGTGCAAAGCCAAATAGCCAGCTCATGATTGAACTAGATAATGAACCGACAATTTGCGGATCTTTAAGTCCGTAAAAAACGTCTGCTAAACTGTTTAAGTTTGTAGTGTGGAAGAAAAGAGTTCCACCCAGGATAATCAAAAGGGCATTTACAATTAATGCAGCGATGAGATGAATAATTGAATCCCAATTAGCAAATTTAAGGGTTTCAGCGACCTGAGCTGGATCATGTTCATCATAACGTCTACTTTGCGCTAATGCGGAGTGAAGGTAAATATTATGGGGCATGATTGTTGCACCAATAATTCCCAGGCTTAAAAGAAGCTCTGAGTGATTGATAACGATTTGTGATTGAGGGATAAGACCATTTAAGATGGCAGTCCAGCTTGGGTGGGCTCGGCATACCTCAACCGCAAAGATTGTCCCTACTATTAAGATTGTTGCAAGGACAATAAACTCAACCCGCCGAATTCCAAAGCGAAGAAAGGCAAGGACAATAAAAACATCGGTAATAGTGAGGAAGATTCCGATAATGAGTGGTAAGCGAAAAAGAAGGTAGAGCGCAATCGATGTGCCAACTACTCCCGTTAAATCGGTTGCCATCATTGCAAGTTCGTTTAATAACCAGAGTCCGATTCTGATCGATTTAGGGACTCGTTTAGCAATTGCTTGCGCTAGATCGGTTCTTGTGACAACTCCCAATTTAATTGAAAGTGACTGCATAATCATTGCCACGATAATAGAAACAAAAAGTACACTAAGTAGTGAATAGCCATATTGGCTACCACCAGCGAGAGAGGTCAACCAATTACCCGGATCCATATAGCCAACAGCTACAAGTGCTCCGGGACCACTATATGCAAGGAATTTTTGCCAGAATGCTGTTTCATAAACTGTAGGAACATTAACACTTCCGTTAATATCATCTAAGCTTTTTTTTTCCATTATTTTAGGTGCTCCTTAGCAAGATCAGCGATGAAGTTAGCAAATTGGGTACTATCATTTAGTGCGGGGACAATCTCAAGATTATTCCCGCCACTTTCGCGAAATGCTTGATAATTTTGGATTGAATTTTCTTCAATAGTTTCTAAGCAGTCAGTAACAAATGATGGTGTAGCAATTAAAATATTTCGATTACCGAGTTGCACTTGCTGTAGGAGCGTATTCTTTAGGTAAGGTTTTAACCACGGCATCGGACCAAATTTTGATTGGTATGCCATTTTAATCTTATTTTGAGGGATGGCTAGATGCTTTCGTAATTCCCTAGTTGTTCGTTCTGTTTCATCTTGGTAAGGATCACCATGTTTAACCATTGAAACAGGAATTCCGTGATAGGAAATAATTAACATATCGTAGTTTCCTTTATTCCATGCGGTTTGAATATGACGGCTAAGAATATTAATATAGCGTGGATCATCAGCAAACCGATCAATAATTGGCAAGGTTGGGTCAACTGCTTTTACTTGGTCAATTATTGACTGAGTAGTGCTTTGGGTGAAGTGGGGAAATAACGAAAGAATGATGATCTTTTTGCACTCCTGCTTCATTTGGAGCAAAGTTTTTTCAATACTTGGTTTACCATAAGTCATTGCCATTTTGACAGACCATTGAGGAAGCAGTGATTGAACTTTTTTGGTAAGGTTGGTCGTATTGACTATCAAGGGTGAACCATTTTGTAGCCAGCAATCTCGATAAAACGTTGCTGAACGCCAAGAACGCATTGGGAGGATAATTCCGTTTAATATTGGTTTCCAAACCATTGCCGGTACTTCCACAACATTATGGTCACCGAGGAATTGACGTAAGTATTCCTTAACGGCAGAAGTTGTTGGCTTTGCAGGTGAACCGAGATTAACAAGTAAGAGACCGTATTCTTTCATAGATTCGTACTCCTTAAATGAAGTTAATAAATTAATTGTACACCAAATAGAATAGGGGACTAGCTGTCCTAAATAAATAATCCTCGAATAATTCTTTACAAGGATTCGGGAAGATGTTATACTATCGAAGTTGATTAAATATGACTCTGCCTAAGACTCAGGTGGCGAAAGCCTTAATTTGTATGCCTGCCGAGGAAGAAATTAAGTTCCTTCTCTATGTCTGCGGTCATAGGGATTTTTTTATAAATCCGATCAAACTACATTGCAGGAGGTGAAAATTCATGAGTGAAGCAGCTATTGCTAAGAAGGCTGAAATCGTTAAGCAAACTGTTGATTTGATTAACGATGCTGAATCAGCTATCGTTGTTGACTACCGTGGTTTAACTGTTGCTGAAGTTACTGATTTACGTAAGCAACTTCGTGACGCCGGTGTTAAGATGTCAGTTATCAAGAACAAGATTCTTGAACGTGCCGTTGAAGGTACTGATTACGAAGATCTTAAGAGCACTTTTGTTGGCCCAACTGCAGTTGCATTTTCTAACGAAGATCCAATTGCCCCAGCAAAGATCTTGAAGAAGTTCGCCGATGACCACGACGCTCTTGAAATTAAGGGTGGCTTCATCGAAAAGAGTGTTAAGACTCTCGATGAAATTAACGAATACGCTACTATGCCTAGTCGTGAAGATCTGTTGTCAATGCTTGCATCTGCATTGCAAGACCCAATGCGGAAGATTGCTCGTGCAGTCAAGGCCGTTGCCGACAAGGAAGACGAAGCCGCATAATTGTTGTATTACCATATACTATCAAATCAAATTTAATTACCTAAATATTGGAGGAATATAATCATGGCTTTTGATAAGGATGCTATCATTGCTTCATTAAAGGAAGCATCAATTTCTGACCTTAACGATCTTGTTAAGGCTATCGAAGACGAATTCGACGTTTCTGCTGCTGCTCCAGTTGCAGTTGCAGGTGCTGCTGGTGGCGACGGTGCTGCTAAGGACAGCTTCACTGTTGAATTGACTGAACCAGGTGCTGCTAAGGTTAAGGTTATCAAGGCTGTTAAGGACATCACTGGTGTTGGCCTTAAGGATGCTAAGGACCTTGTTGACGGTGCTCCTTCAGCAATCAAGGAAGACGTTAAGGAAGACGAAGCTAACGACATCAAGGAAAAGCTTGAAGCCGCTGGTGCTACTGTTACCCTTAAGTAGTCTAACTTCAAATATAAAAATAAAAGGCTGGGATTATTCCCGGCTTTTTATTTTTAAATTTATCGTTAAATCCGATCATTGCTTATAAGTGTCTTTTTATAAGACAAATGTACGAAAATGAGTTTGATATCTCTTTTCTCCACCGTTAAAATAAAACCAATGATAATGTAACCGATAACAATAATGTTAGGAGGAGATATCATGTTATTTCAAGTTTATGGTAGCCAATCTGGCTGGCAATTATTTGGTTGGATATTAGTATATTAGTATTTGCCTGTTTGATTATTACAAATGAAATAGCACGGCGAAGTAAAGCTGGTGGACTCTTTTTCTTCGTGATTCTACCGATTGCATTGACAATTTATTTTGCAACGATTTATATTTGTGCTGCACAGGGACAGGCGTGGGCATTGCATAATCAGACATATGTCCACATGAATAGTTGGTTCCACTACGCAAAGCTTTATGCGGCAACGTTTGGCTGTATTGGATTTATGATTCTTAAGTATCATTGGGGCAAACTAGGTAAGGCATACTGGTTTAAATGCTTCCCGTTTGTCATTGTAGCAATTAATATTTTTATCGCTGTGGGGAGTTACTTTGAATCGGCTATTCGTGGAATGAATGCATTGCAAACGACTGGTAGTCAATGGTGGCTTTCGTCTGAGGGTGTTTGGCTTTATGGAGGTTGGTGGAACATCCTTAACGGAATTGCTGGAATTATTAATGTTTTTCTGTATGACTGGATGGTGGGGTATCTACTCCTCAAAGAATGAGGATGATATGCTTTGGCCAGACATGATCTGGTTGTTTATCTTAGCGTATGATGTTTGGAACTTTGAATATACTTACAGTAATCTTCCAACGCATTCATGGTATTGTGGTGTGGCCCTCTTGCTTGCACTAACGTTTGCAGCGGCAATATGGAATAAGGGTGACCGGGCCAACACTTTGGCAATTTGGTGTATGTTTGCCCAAGTTATTCCAGAATTCCAAGATAGCGGGGAATTTGCCGTTCTTCCAGTTCTCTATAAGAATGGTGCAATGAACCCTGTAGTTCACCCTGGAGCGACTGATCCAACGATGATGGGAGTAATTGCTATCCTATCACTTGCTATTAATGTGGTTGTCTTTGCTATTATTTGGAAGCGTGCTATGAATAAGGGAATCAATCCTTATACTCACGAAATCTTTGTTGGAACCAAAGATTATGAAGAAGCAATAGCGCGAGCACAAAAATAGACTTAAATTGGTGATAATTTGAAATTAATTCAGTGGATGGTAAAAGAACTTAAATAAAAAGGACGTAATGAGAAAAGTTAATTTCTTGTTGCGCCCTTTTTATTTAATGCCTTTAGGCCTAGTTGAGCATGCGAACGTAGTGAGTATGCGAAACAAAAAACCACCTGCTTTGCGGGTGGGGGATAAGATTATATAAATAAAGACCTCTTTTGCCTTAAGATGTAGGTGTTCAAACCAAAATCAAGTAAGGGAAAAGAGGTTTAATTAATATGGCTAATAAACTAAATAGTTTAGCCCATACGAAGTGGTTATGTAAGTATCACATCGTATTCATTCCAAAGTATAGACGGAAAATAATTTACAATCAATATCGGAAAGATTTACGAGATTATATTAGATTACTATGTCAGTATAAAGGAGTAAAGATCATTGAAGGACATTTGATGCCTGATCATGTTCACTTATTAGTAAGTATTCCACCGAAGCTAAGCGTTTCGCAATTTATGGGATATTTGAAAGGAAAAAGTGCATTGATGATGTTTGATCATCATGCCAATTTAAAGTATAAATTTGGCAATCGACATTTTTGGGCAGAAGGTTGTTATGTCAGCACAGTAGGATTAAATGAGTCCACCATCAAGAAATATATTCGTGATCAAGAGAAGCATGATATGGTAGTCGATAAATTAACAACGATAGAATACTCGGACCCTTTTAAGGGTAAGGTGAAGTAATACTAATACTGCTTAAAGTAGTAGCGAAGTAGTCAGAGCATTTTGGCTTGGACGAAGAAAAAGCCAGCGCCTTGAGACGCTGGCTTCTCTTATCGGCTTTTAGCCGAGGAACAAACCACCCGTTTTACGGGTGGTTATGATTAGTGTATGGAATACGCTAATTTTCGTGTTATCAATTTAGGTTAGTTTGCCGGGTGAGTGTGGTGAGTTGTAGTATTAATAACCCGGTAACCAAAGTAGAATTGAATAGCAGCAAGAACGATGTTGATCCAATTCAAAGCAATGAACCAGCCGTTTAACATGCTTGCGTCATGGGTTACACCGTAGTAAACCCAGAATCCAATGAAGATTGCGCAAACATTAATCCAGGCAAAAGTCTTTTGCAGAACTTGATTGTCGAGTTGGAACCACATCCAGATAACGTTAACAACAAACCAAATAGCTAAAATCCAGAAAATAATGTTAAACATAACGCATCTCTCCTTATAATCAATTCGAATGAAACAAGACTAGCAAGCACATGTTAAACAAGAAAATTTTAGCCGATACCGGTTAGTGAAGGGAACGATAGACACTAATTAAACGCTCATATTTTATAAGAACTAGGCTTAGAAAATAATTGCTAATATTTAATTAGTAAGTCAGTGTGGGTAGAAAAGATTCCTCTGCAGTTAACGATATAGGTAGATTATTACTTATAATTCTGCCTGTAATCACCTCACTTACTTCTACCCCCTTTGGACTATATTAACAGAAAAAACGGCGTAAATCCAATGATAAGTAGATAATAAAAATAATAGATTCCTGCTAAAAAATAATAAATCCATTAGCAGGAATCTATTTAGTTATTTACCTTCGTTTTTCTTTAACAGTTCAGTAATTTCTTTCAGGTACTGAACTTCTTCGCTTGGTTCAGCCGGTTCTTCATCTTTCTTTATTCGAAAACGATTAATTGCTTTAACCATCAGGAAAACTACAAAGGAGATGATCAAAAAATTAATGACTGCATTGAGAAAACTTCCATACTTAAATTGAGCTTCACCAACTGTCCAGGTAAGGTTTGAGAGATCGATTTTACCGACAAAGATACCGAGTAGTGGATTGATAAGGTTATTCACTAATGATTTTACAATCGATGTAAACGCAGCACCAACAATAATACCGACGGCCATATCAACAACGTTGCCGCGCGCAATAAAGTCCTTAAATTCTTTAATCATATGGTCCTCCTTTTTATTAATTGCTTATTAGGTAAATTATATTTTATCAAACTAGGTTACAGAGCATCTGATAATTAACGATGAATTTAATTAAATTTAAGAATATTCATTATTATATTTACATCCAATATTATATAAGGTATAGTATTAGATGTATTAAGGAGGAAGAATAAATGAAGATTCAAATAACAGCTGAACTCCTTGATGGACTTGTTTTAGCAATTCTAAAACAAGACGATTATTACGGCTATGCATTAACGCAAAGGGTAAAAAATGTGATTGATGTTTCAGAGTCGACAATGTATCCGGTCCTTCGCCGTTTAAAAAAGAATGGCGATTTGACAACTTACGATAAGCCATTTCAAGGGAGAAATCGACGCTATTACCATATAACAGAAATTGGTGAACAAAAATTACAGGAAATCTTGCGAATGTGGGAAGGGTATAAGCAAAACTTGGATCAGATTTTTTATCAGAAGGGTGGAAAAAAATAATGGATGCTCGCCAAAAGTATATTTCAGAATTGAAAAAATTTTTAGCGTCATTAACTACTGAAGAAAGAACGGATGCGTTAGATTTCTATAATGAATATATTGAGGATGCTGGTTATGATAATTACCAGCAGATTATTAAGGAGCTAGGAAATCCTCGACAATTAAGTCATAAGATTCTGGCGGATTACTCAATTAAGGCAAATAATGAGGAAATTAAGAACAGCCATACAGCATCACCCCGTTCCAACTGGCGGGTCTTTTGGTTAGTAGTTATTGCAATCATTACATCGCCAATTACGTTTGTGTTAAGTCTGGGAGCATTAATTGTTCTTATTTGCGCCTTGGCAGCTGTCTTTGGGGTCAGTGTGGGAATATTAGGAACTCTAGTTGGCTTGATTTTTGGTAGCGGGGTAATGATCTATTCAGGACTTGGAGTTATTGCTGCTGCACCAATGACGGGGATCCTGTATGCCGGAATTGGGGTAACAATGATTGGCTTTTTACTCTTATGTATCCCCGTAGGATATTGGATTATTCGCTGGTTAGCACAGGCAATTGCTAATTTAGCTAAGTATATTTACCAAAAACTACTTCAAAGGAAGGCTGAGAAGCATGAAAAAAACATTTAAGATTGGTCTAGGAATACTTGTTATTGGGATTGTTTTAATGGTAGTTGGCTTTGCCGGTCACGGAATGAAAAATGTTAGTTTTGAGGGAGCTACCCCAGTAATTGAGAAACAAGTTACTAAAAAATTAAGTACAGCTAAAGGGTTTAATAGAGTTAATCTTACTAGCTCAAGTGCTAATGTTTTAATCAAGACAGGATCAAAATTCTCAATTAGTTACCAAGGTAGTAATGCACGACTTCCTAAGGTTATGGTAACTAATCAGTCCGCAACCATTCATCAAGGTGAGGGTCATGGGACATTCTTTTCCTACAATAATGGAGACGATACCATTATTATTACAGTGCCTAAGGGGACTAAATTAGCCGGAAAACTTGATGTTGCTGATGGCGATTTGAGTATTACAAATGTTGATTTGGAGAACATGGATATTAACGTTGCTGATGGTAACGTTGTTTATAATAATCTCACTGCAACTGGAGGAAAGACAACTCTTGGCGACGGTGACTTTACCAGTAACAGAGTAATCTTTAAGGGACACTACACGGTGAAAACTGATGACGGTGACAATAAAGTGATTTCTTCACATGCCGATGGCTTTATTCTCCATACTGACGACGGTGATAATAAACTCGATGGGGTTGACCATGGAACTGAAGACCTTCAGCAAAATGAATCAGCAGCGAACCTTCTTCGCTTGGAGGCAAATGACGGTGATAATTCGGTAATTAACATTAAAGCAGTCCAATAAGATTAAGCAGTCTTAGTATTAGGAAAGTCCTAGTGCTAAGACTTTTTTGTTACTTAAAAAAAGACTTGCATTTTTAGTAAGGAGTGTTTAATATATTCGTTGTCGTAAATAGTAATCGTTACGATTAAGAAGAAGGGATATGAAGCATTTTTTAAGAGACTTGTAATAGTTGGGTTATCATTAACATTAATTTTACCGTTAGGGATGACTCATACAGCAAGTGCTAGTAGCCAAAAACCAATTAAGGTAGTCACAGGGCTTAACTTTTACGGTGAAGTTGCTAAGGCTGTTGCTGGTAATCAAGGGAAGGTGACTTCCTTTATTAATAATTCTTCGGTTGATCCCCATGACTATAAGCCAGGAATCAAGCAGGCTTCACAGGTCGAACAAGCGAATGTCGTGATTGAAAATGGGATCGATTATGATCATTGGATGAATAGGCTGGTTAAGTCTAGTGATAATAAGAAGAACATTAAGGTGGTTAACGTTGGCTCTTTGATGGGTAAAAAAGTTGGTGACAACGAACATATTTGGTATCAGCCAAATACCATGAAGAAATTCGCTAATAAGTTAGCTAAGGATTATGGTAAGATCGATCCTCAACATACTGACTACTACAAGCAAAATGCTAAAAAGTATATCGCATCATTGGATCAACTTGACCAAAAGATTGCTCAAGTTAAGAGCCAGGTAAATCCGCAAAAGAAGGAAGTTGCGGTAAGTGAACCGGTATTTGACTATGCGCTGAAAAGCCTTGGTTATAAAGTAATGGATCAACACTTTGAAAAGGCAATTGAAGAGGGAACCGATCCTTCGCCTAAAGATATTGCTCAAATTCAGACTGCAATCAAGAACCACCAAATTGCTTCCTTTGTTGATAATACCCAAGCAAGTGATCATGTTGTAGATAATCTCGTTAAGCTTGCTAAAAAGAATCATGTTCCCGTTTTAAAGGTAACTGAAACAAAGCCAAGTCAAAAGATGACTTATACAGACTGGATGATGAAACAATATCAGGAATTATCATCTATTCAGCAACAATAATTTTAATCTCTCAATAATGAAAAACGGTCTCCAGAGTTCGGATTTGCCGAGTACTGGGGGCCGTTTGTGTATTTCACTGTTTGTCCTTTATTTAAGTAATAAGGATTAACCGCTTATATTTGACTGTCTCTTTCTCAGTTAGCTCGGGGGAACTATGTCTTTTTTAAAGAATGACAGTAATTAAGAAGGAGCGTTGCAACTTGCTCTTGAATGCTTGTCCTTGGTCCATAGGGATAGGAGAGATAAATTCTTCTATGAAAGCCATTCTTCCCAATTTTATGTAATGAAATTTTTTCAAGATTAGTTGTAGAGTTCCAGGATAATTCAGGAACAAAACATGAAGCATAACCCTGAGCTACTAAATTAATCATGAGATTACGATCGCCTGTTCGTAATACAACTTGAGGATCTATTCTTTGTGCAGAAAGAAAGCGTTGGATAAAGTCGGCAAATGGTGACTCGTTCATTTCAATTAGGGGTAGTTGGTTAATTTTTTCCAATTGAAATGTTGCCTGTGAATTTTCCTTACTCGTTGCCAAAAAGACCTCTTCGGATAGTAATAATTCGTTATGTTGCTCAGGAACCGGTAGAGGCACAAGCTGAAAATCATAATGCCGAGGATCGTTATCGATTTTACTTTGGATAAATTGAAGATTAATTTGTGGATATTTGTTATGAATTATTTTGAGAAACGAAACCAGTAAGGGAGTAGTTTCACACATCTTAATAGTGATCTTTTTATTGTTAAGTGAGTGAATTGCCTTTACATTTTCCTTTGCTAACCGTAGTTGATTGAATGACCGATTAACTACCGTAAAAAAATAATTACCTTGAGCGGTCAAGATTAGCTTCTTCCTTTGACGAATAAATAACGAAACGCCTAATTCGTTCTCCAACTCCCGAATACTGCGACTGATAGATGGTTGTGCAACATGTAATTTAGTTGCTGCTTTTGTCATATTCATTGTTTTGACGACTTCGGTAAAGTATTTCAATTGCGTTAAGTTCATCTTTGTTACCTCTTTCATAGCAATTTTGCTATTAGCTACATAAAAAGTAATATTGGATTTTAAAAATAAATGAGAATATTCTAATTATATTATAATTTCGGAGGTGATGAAATGACGATTGATGACTATGTTAGGAAAAATCAGCAGCAGTTTATTAACCTATTGGCTAACTTTGTAAGTCAAAAAAGTCTTAGTCAAACAGGAGAAGGAATCCAAGCAACGGTTAAATTCTTGAAAGAACTTTTAGAACAATTCATTCATGCGAAAGTGGAGATTATTGAAACGGCAGGTAATCCAATTATTATCGCAACCCTTTCTCCAGGGAAGGATAATGAATATTTATTTTATGGGCATTATGATGTTCAGTTACCAGGAAAATTGGTTGAATGGAAAGTAAAGCCATTCAAATTGACTCAGCGTGATGGTCGCTTGTATGGTCGTGGTACTGGCGATAATAAGGGCCAATTAATTGCACAAATATGTGGCTTTTATGTTTATCAGCAATTATATGGGGAGTTACCTTTTACAGCCAGAATTCTCATTGAGGGTGAAGAGGAGATTGGAAGTCCGCATCTTATTCAAACAGTCCGCACCTTGAAAGATCCGTACCTAAATAACCTTTCAGCAGTTTTTGTAATGGATGGATCAATAAGTCAATCAGGAGATCATGTTTTACGATTAGGAAACCGGGGTGTCTTATCGTTTAGGTTAGGAGTAAGGACTAACGGAAGTGATCTGCATTCAGGAAATTTTGGAAATGTTAGTAAGAATGCGGCTGTTGAACTTATGCGGGTTTTAAATAAGTTAATTAACCCATTAACTGGTCAATGTAGAATTAAAGAATTTTATAAAGGAGTCGTTGAGCCAAGCAGTCAAGAACGAGAGTGGTTAAATGCTCTGCCAAGTCCGGACAATATTCCAGCACCAATTTATAAGAATAAATTTGATTATTACTATCGGCTGATGTTTCAACCATCAATGACAATTAACGGTTTGAGTAGTGGTTATGAGGGAAATGGGGTAAAAACAATTATTCCAGGTAAAGCAACTGCAATTGTTGATTGCCGCTTGGTTGCTGACCAGACATGTGATGAGGCAGTTAAATTAATTAATGACACGCTTAAAGCGGAATTAGATGAGAAACAAATCCAAATTAAGTACTTGGTTAAGCTTGATCCTGTAAAAATTGAAGCAAGTAACCCATTAATCCCTCGGCTGGTTTCGACAATTACAGAAGCCACCGGTAAAGCATTGATTGAGCCGGTAATGCCTGGCAGTGTTCCTAATTATATTTGGAGAGATATTGTCGGGATTCCGCCGTTTACTATTCCCTTAGCAAATTATGATCAGCATAATCATGCACCGAATGAGAATATAACAATTGATGCTTTTCTTGATGGGATAAAGATTATTGCTTATCTTTGTCGAAATTTAAATTCTAAATAGTGGAAAGAAGGTTACCTTATGGATGAATCACAATATTTAATGAGCCAGAATGAAAGGCCAAAGTCGTATCGAACATTAGTATTAGTTTTTTTAGGATTTATTATTTGCTTTATTGATCGTTCCGCAATGAATATTGCACTTGCTTATGTTGGAAAAAGCTTTACGTTAACTCCAGCTCAATTAGGAGTAGTCGGCTCTGCTTTTTTCTTTAGTTATTCATTAATGCAGGTTCCAGGTGGTTGGCTTGTCGACCGGTTTGGTACTAAATGGATGACGGTGATCTCGCTTTTGGCCTGGTCAGTATTTACCGTGATGACAGGATTTGCTTGGTCATTTACTTCGCTAATTATTATTAGGGTTTTGTTTGGAATTGGTGAAGGATCATATCCGTCGGCAGCAATGAAACAGGTCCGCTTGGCATTCCCAGAAAATAAACGTGGTCAAGCATCCGCGGTTGCTATTTCATCTAATTATATTGGAAATGCACTAGCGCCGTTTATTGTAGCTCCCTTGATTGCCTTGTTAAGTTGGCGTGGTGCATTTCATGTCGTTGGGGTGTTAGGCCTTGTTTATTTGGCATTCTATTATTTCTTCGAGCGACCATTAAATCGTGAAATTCCAGATTATGATACAGGAGATCAAAAGGTTAAAGGAAAGTTTGACTGGCGAGTATTAAGCTTTTCGGTAGTTGTGTTTGGCTTTAGCGTGATTACAAAGGGATTAGATACTTGGATGCCTACTTACCTTCTTCAAGCACGTCATATTAATCTAAAAGGAATTGCTTGGCTAGTTCCTCTTCCTTCCATCACGGCAGGAATCGGATCATTTATCGCCGGATTCATTATGGTCAAGTTCTTTACCGGTCACGAGAAATGGCTAATTTCTCTTTCAGCTCTAGTAACTATGGTATTCATGTATGGGATGTTTCATTCACTAAGTTTGACCGGGGTGATTACCTTTGAAGTATTAGCCTACTTTACTAAATCAATTGGTTTCGCTGCCTCCTATGCTTTTGTGGCACAATTAGTTGCAAAAACAAATTACGGGGCGTCAATTGGGGTAGTTAATTTTGGTGGGCAACTCGCGGGCTTCTTAGCACCAATTCTAATTGGCCTTGTTATCCAAGGTACTCATAGCTATACTGCAGCCTTCTTGGTATTAACATTCTTTGCATTACTGGCATTTGTTGCTTCATTAACTATCCATGGTAAAAAGGCAAATTAGTAGGGAGAAAGTGATGAGATGAAAATTGAAAAGGCACGATTATTTAAAATTGATTTACCCTTAAGGAACGCTTTTGAAGTTAGCTTCGGTGTAATTAAGTATAAGCGCACGATTATCTTAGAGTTGACGGATCAGGATGGTAATTGTGGATATTCAGAGTGTTCAGCTTTTGATGTTCCATTTTATAATGAAGAATTTCGCTCAGGAGCATGGGAACTATTAAAAGAACAATTATTACCCAAAGTTGTTGGCCATGACATTAATCATCCAGATGATATTTATCAACTATTTAGTCATATTCGGCGAAATAATATGAGCAAAGCATGTGTAAATTGTGCACTCTGGGATTTATATGCTAAGCAGCTTCAGCTTCCATTAGCAAAAGCACTGGGCGGAGACAAACAAAAAGTTGAAGTTGGGGTTAGTATTGGTGTTCAATCCTCACCGGAGAAATTAGTTGAAACGGTTCGCGGCTATCTCAATGATGGTTATCGGCGAATAAAAATGAAAATAAAACCGGGAGCCGATTATCAGTTTATTAAAGCTGTCCGGAACGAGTTCCCAGAAGCAATGCTGATGGCTGATGCCAATTCGGCATACCGCTTAAAAGATTTACCGATGCTACAACGGCTTGATGAGTTGGGGTTAATCATGATTGAACAGCCGTTGGAACCAGGCGATTTAGTCGATCATGCACAACTTCAATCCAAATTAAAGACAGCGATTTGTCTGGATGAAAGTATTCTTTCGTTAGCTGATGCTAAGCAGATGATTCAATTGGGTAGTGGTCGTATTATTAATATTAAAGTTGCTCGGGTTGGCGGATTAGGAGTAGCAAAACAAATTCAGGAATACGCAAGTAAGCATGGTATTCAATGTTGGTGTGGCGGGATGTTAGATTCTGGAGTGGCAAGAGCGGAAAATATTGCAATTGCTACTCTCCAAGGATATACACTTCCTAATGATATTGCTGCCTCAACTCGTTATTATAATCAAGATATTATCAAACCAGTAGTTGAGCTGGATGGAACTTACGTCAATGTTCCTCATCGTCCCGGGCTAGGCTACGAAATTGATTGGAACAATATGAGAAAATTTTGTAAAGCGGAACTGGTATTAAAGTAAAAAATTTGAGTAGCAAAAAACAAGCTGGGAATTAGCTTTCTCGGAGGGACGGTTGACTAACCTAGAACGATGAATGATGATAAACTCATCAGAATCGTTCGTAGCCGAATAGGCTTGCTTCGCTGCGTTAGGCTCGAGTCCCTCAGTTAATTCCCGCGATTAGACTCTATAGGTTCGGAGATCGCTAAATATGGAAAGGGGATGAGAAAAAAACGTTTAGTTTTTTCTCATCCCCTTTTTAATGGTGCGCCCGGCATGGGTATTAGCTAGGTGGTGAAAGTCCGCTATGGGCCGTAGTAGCCGGAACCATGAGCTGAGGACAAGGGTGTCCACTGTGAGGTGGAATCTGAAAGAAGTCTAAGGCAAAGTACTGCACCG
>NZ_CALPCW010000018.1:0-20344 GCF_943193105.1 Limosilactobacillus agrestimuris | reverse complement strand
GTACCGTTCCGTAATTCATCATCCGCCGCATTTACCATTGCTTGCATTTCACCAAGTTCGTTATCGTTAACGAACTTTTTTAAGCCAGTTTGATCAAATGAAATATGAGCCATAATCCTAAGTCCCCTTTTTTACTAATTAGCTACCTTCATTTATTTGGAAGTGCATAACTATTCAACAGCTATTATGTTAGCGCTTTCTATTTTCTATGTCAATCGGTTGACAGAAATTTCTTTAATTTTTCTATTTACTATTACTATCTCTATACAAAAAAGGACGCGATCGCAAGCCACTAAAGGCTTTGATCACGTCCTAAGTTTTCGTTTTTCAGTTAATTATTTTGTATATACATAGACAGTCACCGCCTGTTTTTCTTCGGCATTACTATTTGCACTTTTAAGTTCATATAAATGCTTTCCCATAAAGAGTAATCCAGCAATAATTAACCTCATTACCCCATAGATCCGGAATGGTGCAGCTAATCCTAGCCCATTTAACGGTTGACTAAGGAGGTGATTAAACCAGGCATCAGCAGTTGGTGAGAAGAATGCACCAAAGTTAAACCCAATTAATACGAATGAAGTGATCTTAGTCTGAAGCTTCATTGGTGCCATGAATGGGAGAATATTGAAGATTAATGGTGTAAGAACTTGCATTGGGAAGCCAACTAATAAAATACCAGCAGCAATAACTGGGAAGTTATTCCCACCGAAGCCAAACAGGAAGTTAGCAACTGCCAATAAAATTAAACCAATGTAAATTGTTCCAACATAACCAAAGTGCTTCTGAAGGACACCGTAGCAAGCACCACCAAGTGTTGCCCCAATTAGCATTAGCGAAAGGTAGGTTCCTGTTCCAGTAAATGTCTTTCCGTTAATTGCAACAGCAAGACCAGGAAAGCGGTCTTCCATTCCGATAAAATCCATCTTAATTAAAAGAACAAATGCCAAAATGGCAATTACTAACGGACTAATCTTAGTAACCGGTTCATTAGTGATCGGTGAGATTGTTTCAGTTGCTTCGTGATTATCACTAGTTGCTGTGGTGCTGTGAGAATCATTTGGTACTCGCCAAGCAAAGAATGCCATTACCGCAAAGGCAAGACCATAAACTAAGAATGCGGCGTGCCATCCAGCATAGATTAGCAGCAAACTTGAAATTGTCAACGTACAAGCATTACCGATCTGTTCAAATGCTGAACGCCATCCCTGCATGCTAGTTCGTTCGTGTCCCTGATACCAAACGGAAATTAGTGAAATGGCTTGTGAATTATAAAGGCCATACCCCCCTCCCAAGAAAAGCCGTGAAATCAAAATTACCATGTAGTTGCTAACAAATGACGGGATTAACCCGGCAATTCCAACCATCGTAATTCCGGCCATGATAATATGCTTATCAGAAATATTGAACCAGTCCTGAAGTAATGGTGACAGAACCACAAAGAACATGACCGCAAATGATGGTGCGGTAACTAAGTATTCAACTTGTGGTTGGCTAACCGCCAATGCTGATTTAATCTGTGGCAAGGCACTTTGAATTGCGTAGGCGCTCGTAACCATAAAAGATGCGGACAAGAACGCAAGTTTAGTTGCCATCGACTGACTCTGTTTCATAATAAAAACAACCTCCAAACTTGCTAATACAAAATAACAAATCTTTTATTTATATCTAAATTTACTTAACACCTTTATGGTAACCGGTAGTCACAGTTTAGTAAAGCGCTTACATTTAGTGATTAGTTTCACTCTTTTCCCTGCTAAACGGGAACATTTCGACATTGACGCCCTTAATCAATGTAAGCGATTATAATATACCAATATTTAAAATATCTCTATAATATACTACTCGCGCAACCGGTTAACAATTTTTCAAAAAAAGCCCAATTTTTTAGAAAAAATAATTAAAATAATAGCAAAAAATGGTTATTTCACTTAGGTTGTTCACTATTTAATTAAATAAAAACGCTCTGTCAAATTAACAGAGCGTCATTTTTATGCCGTTGTACTATTAATCAATTTCACTGGGAGAGTCACTGACTTAACATCGGTCTTTCCGTTGATTAATTGTAAAAGAAGTTCGACCGCTTTAGTGGCCATTTCAGGAATTGGTTGTTGGATCGTCGTTAATTCTGGTGATAGCATCCGCGTAATGTTCGCCCCATCATAGCCAACCACTTTTAGATCATCCGGAACATGACGGTTAAACTCTTTTCCAATCCGGATAATCAGACTAGCATTGGTATCATTATCGGCAAAAATACCGTCAACTTCTGGGTGTTCCCGGAACATTTTACGGAAAACCCGTTCCTTTTCTTCATCTGAAACGTCAAAAGAAACACTATAAGTGATTGGCTTCCGGTTATGTTTATTCATTAAATCCTCATAGGCTTGTTGCCGTAGCTCATTTGGCGAGACTAAATTAATTGGGTAGTTTGTATGAATAATGTGTTTACAACCATCATTCAATAACCGTTGGACAGCAAGAAGCCCCCCCTGGTAGTTATCAGAAGAAACAACCGGAATCTGCTTACCCACAAATCGTTCAATTGACACGATCGGTCTAGTTGTTTTCTGGTATTCAGAAATCCCCTGGTTGTGTGAACCAACAATTAAGCCATCCACTTGGTGATTTAATAATAGCTTTAAATAGTCCCTTTCTTTCGTCGGATTATTCTGACTATTCCCCATTAATACTCGGTACCCCAAACGATCAAATCGTTTCTCTAATTCGGCTTCAAGCTCAGCAAAAAATGGATTATCAACTGTAGGGAAAACTAAGGCAACCAAGTTAGTCTTTTGCTTGAATAATTGACGGGCAATTGCATTTGGCCGGTAATTTAACTCGTCCATTGCTTCATGGACTTTTTTGATCGTCTTTTCACTTAAATATCCCCGATTATTCAAGACCCGTGAAACTGTCGTCTTTGAAACTCCGGCTAATTTTGCCACGTCATCTAACTTGATTGTCTTTTTTTCTACCATAATTGCTCCTCTTATATATCACTAAATAATTATAGCATAAAGAAAACACCTTCCTTCAAGTTACGAAGGAGAGGTGTCCCTTAAGAAATTCTAGTTTTCGACCTTTTCTTTATCATGATCTGCCGCGTTAACTTGTGCTTCCATTTGTAGAATGTGACGTTCCTTAAAGACAAGGTAAACAAGAAGCAAGAATGCCGCCCCAGCAGCAACATAAATTGTAACTGATGAAGCTCCCCAGCCAAAGTGGTTAACCAATTGACCAATTAATGCTGTTGCAGCAGTTTCACCAAATACATACTGGAAAAAGCCCATAAACCCGGTCGATAGGCCAACTGCATAATTTGGTACAGCTTCGTTGACCATTAAGCCAACTAATGAAAGTGGCGCATAAATTAAACTCCCCATAATAAAGAGAACGGCAACGATTACAGCATGGCTCGTACTGGTAAAGTAGGTAATTAAACAAATAATTAAGCAGATGACACAAATTAAACAAACTAGTGAACGGCGTCCCTTCAACAGGTCAGAAACACCACCTAGAATAATAACGCCAGGAACTGCTGATAGTTCAAAAATACCAACTAACCACTTAGCCCAGTCAACACTAAAGCCCTTTGTCGGCAGATAACTTGGGATCCAACTCATTATCCCATAACGGACAATGTAGATCGACATGGACGTTAAAGTCACAGCCCAAACGACCTTATTGCAGAGGATATCTTGATAAAGAATTTGCCAAAAAGTCTTGTTAGACAACTCTTGAGCGGTTGAATTCCCGTTTTCATCAAGTTCAACGTGACCAGAATAAACAGCCATGTTTGGCAAACCAACTGCTTCTGGGCGTTCCGAATTAATCAATAACATAATAGTCGCAATAATTGCTGAAACAACAGATGCAGTCAAAAATACAGCTGGCAATGAACCAGAAAAGAGGAAGGTTGCAATTTGAATACAGGCAACACAGGCGAATGCCCCGGCATTATGTGCTGAAGCCCAGATAGCAAATACCACGCCCCGGTGCTTTTTAGCAAACCACAGTGAAATCTCCCGTTGACATGCAGGAGCACCCATCGCCTGAGTAATTGAGATTAAAAGCATTAGGAACAAGATAATGTAGAAATTCCGGGTAAATGCCAAGAAGGCGTTAAAGATACAGGAAAGATAAAGTCCTAGCGCTAGGAATACCCGGGTATTTGACTTATCAGCCAAACCACCCATGAAAAGTTTGGCAATTCCGTAACCAATCCCAAATGTGGAAAGAATTAACCCGATCTGGCCAATGTCAAATCCGTATTCCTTCATCACTGGCTTTTGTTCAGTCGTAAAAATTAACCGAATAATGTAGTAAGCCAAATAAGTAAAACACGTCGCTAAGATAACCCCCGTCTGTTTACGCCGGTAAACACTCGCTACCTTATCTTTGGGCACAAGTGTCTTTGCGTCCGGAGATGGTTTCAAAAACTTAAACAACTGAAACACTCCCTTATTAAGTAAAATAGATAAATAATCTAGTGAAAACAAATTACATCAATATTGTAACCGCTTACTTAGAAAAAATAAATAACAATTTTTAATTTTTACCAATATTTTACTCAATTTATATTGTTTTTCTAAGGTTAGCTGCCCATATTTAATGACGACTAAGTAAAAAGATCTTGTATTTTAACCTCCTAGTTTGTATAGTTAGTTGCATAACTAATTGACTAAGTATGCTTGGAGGAAGTAAGATGACTACCAATAAAAATCATCAACAGAAATCACGGTTACGAAAGTTACTCGCTACTCGCCGTCGCCGGTGGGGACTAATTATTAGTGGTCTTGTAATCTTGACCCTAATTGTTGTCGCCATTCAACATTCCGCTGACAAAAAGGAACAAACAAAGCCACAATTCACTACGATGAAAGTTAGTTCCCAGCCGAACTTTAACCTTACCGGAAAGATTGAACCAGTCAAAACACAGGTATTAACCCTCCCCTCAGGAAAACTTCAATCCCTTACCGTTAAGAATGGAGATCACGTTACCCAAGGACAAGCAATTTTAACCATGCATAATGATAACTTGGAGAATAACATTGCTGAATTACAAAACCAACTAAACACTTCATTAGAAGAACAATCTGATAATAACTCTTCTCAACAACGGCTAAATTCTATCTCTAATAAAGTTAACCAGACACTCACTGCCCCATATTCTGGTTACGTAACGGTTGACCAATCAAAAGAAAATGATCCAGTCATTACACTATATTCAGATAAACTCCAATTTGTTGGTCAAGTTTCCGAATATGACTATGACAAGCTCCACCAAAGTACCGATCTGAGAATTAAAGCATTAGCCACAAATCATACAGCTAATTCTCAAGTTAATTATTTGGCTGTAATCCCAACAAAGGGTTCCGGAAATAATACCCACTATGAAGTAACAGCAAGTGTTAATGCTAGTCAATTTATGGCGGGACAGACTGCCAAAGCGTCAATCAAGCAAGATGGACTCTTAATTCCTAAATCAGCGGTTCTTCATGGAAAAGTCTTCGTTGTCGATGCTACTGGTCATGCCAGAAAAACCCGAATTAGCGGTCATGCTGTTAATAATTCGTACGTTGTTACGGATGGCATCGATGCTGGCGATAAAATCATTACTAATCCAAACAATAAGCTAAAGAATAACGCAAAGGTTGATTAAGATGATCACATTAGAAAACATTAATAAGTATTACCAACAGGGTGAACACCGTTTCCATGTTCTGCATGACATTAATCTTAAAATTAATCAGGGTGAACTAGTAGCGATTATCGGTGAGTCGGGATCAGGAAAATCAACCCTCATCAACATTATTGGTTTTCTTGATGATGATTTTGAAGGAACTTATTTTTACCAGGGCCAGCCGATCCATGAGTATACCCGGAAGCAGTTTTCAAAGTTACGAAACCGAAATGTCGGCTTTGTCTTCCAGAATTTTAAATTACTCCGGGAATCATCCGTAGCGGATAACGTCGCTTTACCGTTACTTTATGCGGGGAAAAAGCGGCAAGAAATCAGCACTCGAGTAACAGAAGTTCTTAATCAAGTAGGCTTGAGTGGCTATGAAAACCAGCTCCCCAAGAATATGTCCGGTGGTCAGCAACAACGGGTTTCTATCGCCCGGGCAATCTCCACTCATCCCAAATTCCTAATCGCCGATGAACCAACCGGGGCCCTCGATACTGAAACCAGCCAAGAAATCATGAACTTATTTAAACGTCTAAATCGACAAGAAAACACGACAATTATCATGGTAACCCACGATCCACATGTCGCTGACCAATGTGACCGAATAGTTAAAATCATCGATGGTCGTGTCGTTAGCGATAGTAAGGGTGGTGAATAGCATGCAAGTAATTGAATTATTCAAGACTGCAATTCAATCCTTAAAGACCAATAAAAAGCGCAGTTTCTTAACTATCATTGGGATCATGATCGGAATTGCAGCCGTCATCGCAATCCTTGGTATTGGGGACGGAATTACCCAAACAATGTATGACAAGTACGGGAATAATGCCAAACAAGGACAGCAAACCACTGAAATTGCTTTTAATGCAAATAACATTGACTCCAACATTTATGGTTTTACCCAAGATGAAATTGAAGATATTAAGACCCAATTTGGTGGTGAAGTTAAGAAAGCTACAATTGAGCGAGAAACAGACAACATATCAACTCCAGCCCAAATAGGTAGTATCACCAAAAACACCAGTGTCAGTCTTTTGAAGAAGCCCACCAATAAGCTTAAATTAATTACTGGTAAAAATATCACCGAGAATGATCTAACTACTGGACAAGCAACTGCACTAATGAGTGATAAGGTTGCTAAAAAGCAATATGGGACTACTCAAAATGCTCTTGGGACAACGGTAACGGTTAATGATGTGACATACAAGGTAGTTGGTGTATATCAGGCACAGGGCCAATATACAGGGGACGGTATGCCAAATCCTTACGGAGCATCACTGCTACTGCCAGATTTCCTCTATTATCACGGAGAGAGTGCTACTCAAGGGAACACGGTAAAACTAACCTTCAGTCAAGGAGTTAATGCTAGCCAGATCTCACGAAAAGTAGCAAAGTACCTCCAGAAAAACGGCTCAACACGCAATCAGGGTAGTTATGAATATATTGATATGGAAAAAGCCCTCAAACAATTCTCATCACAAATGAGTATTATTACGACTTTCATCAGTTTCATTGCAGCCATTTCCCTTTTTATCGCCGGGATTGGCGTAATGAACATGATGTATATTTCAGTATCAGAACGGACTCAAGAAATTGGGATCCGATTAGCGGTCGGGGCTACACCTCTTAATATCATGATGCAATTCTTAGTAGAGGCAGTGATCTTAACCCTAACTGGAGGGTTACTCGGATTCCTTGGTGGTGCAGGTTTAGCTCATCTCCTTGCACCCCTGCTCTCAAGTGCAATCGGTGGGGATGGTATTCACATTCACGCCCATATCTCAATTAATGCCTTCTTACTAGCGTTTGGTACTTCAGCAGCTGTTGGACTGATCTTCGGAATCCTCCCCGCACGGCAAGCTGCTAATAAAAACCTGATCGATATCTTAAGATAAAATTAGGAATTCTCTTTATCAATCACGTTGTTCAAATTTAATGAAGCTTATATCTCAGCCCCTTTTAGTAAGATCTTTTAAGAATTTTTTAGTTATCTCTGTTTAACTCACCGGCGATCAATTTAAAAAATTAAGTTAAATTCTATAAATTAAATGAGCATTATGTAAGCGGTGACAAAAACTAAGAATTTGTTAATAAAGTCCCCTGTTTTTTAAGAAATTTGCTTAGTAAAAGCTTATCTAAATATTATCATCGTGGGCTTTAAAACATGTTAATATACTTATGGAGGGGTTAATGAATCCCGTTAAAATTATGTTATGTTAAAAGGAGTTGTTCAATATGATGTCTGTTATGAGTAATGTTATCGCTATTGTAGGTTTTGTAGGACTGATTATTGCGACAAGCGCCCACATAATGAATAATCGGGCATAAAGCAATTATTTATAACGTTTCATTATTAAAAAAATATGGTAGAGAACCAACTATTGGTTCTCTACCATATTTTTTTATGGGATTAATAATACTCCAATACCACACGCTACCCCACAGAGGAAACCGGCAATGACATCTCGTGGATAGTGGATGCCTCCAATCACTCGAACAACAGCCAGGGCAATTGCCAAAAGTAATAAAATTATCCCTAAAACCTTTGAAACACTCATTACACTCAACGCGATTACGGTAGCAGAGAAAACATGCCGGCTGGGTAATGAATCCCCGCTACCTTTACGTGGGATCAATGGCTTGATCGGCCACTCTTCATACGGTCGTGGGTAATTAAGATAACTTCGAATTAACGAAAGAAGGAGAAATCCTGCACCCGGAATAAAAACAAGGGGAAGTAACTGATAAATACCGCCGTCAAAAAGAGCAACCCATAGCAGTAAACAAATATATGAAACATACATTAAAACAACAATTGCCTTATTCAGCCAACAAAGTCCCCTAATTAACAACGGAGAGTGGCTAAACGGCTTCGTAATTTGTTGATAAAACTGTTGGTAATTTTGATGTGCTTTCATAATCTTTATGGCAAAGTATTTCCTGCAGCAAGATATAAGTCATACCACTCCTGATTGGTCAATGTAATATTGCTCCCTTCAGCACTATCTTGAATGTGTTGGGGGTTCATTGTCCCAATGAGGACCTGCATTTTAGCCGGATGCTTTAATATCCAGGCGACCGCAATTGCATTTTTACTAACATCATACTTAGTAGCTAGTTTAGCCAACTCAGCATTTAATTGTGGGAACTGTTTATTATTAATAAAGGTTCCCGCAAAAGTTCCGTACTGAAATGGGGACCAAGTTTGGATAGTCATTTTCTTCAATCGTAGATAATCAAGAAGATCACCATCATGGTTAATTGAGCCCTCGTCCGTCATGTTTGTGTGAAGAGCGTAATCGATCATCTCCGTATGCTTCAAGCCAAATTGTAGTTGATCGATTAAGAGTCGTTGGTTAACTGCTGATTGAAGGAGTTCAATTTGCTGCGGATTAAAATTTGAAACACCAAAATGACGAACCTTCCCTGTCGACTGAAGTTCGTCAAACGCTCCAGCCACTTCTTCCGGATCCATTAACGGATCAGGCCGGTGAATCAACAAAGAGTCTAAATAATCAATCTTCATTCGCTGAAGAATCCCGTCGACCGCTTGCAAAATATGCTTTTTTGATGAGTCATACCTAGTAATTTGGTTCTCATCATTAGCAAATAAGCCAACTTTGGACTGGATAAAAAAGTCTTCTCGCTTTAACCCACTTTGCACAAACGCATCACCAAAGTGGATTTCGGATGAGCCCCGGCCCAATTTGGGATCATTTCCGTAAATATCTGCTGAATCAATAAAATTAATGCCAGCTTCATGAGCTGCGAGTAACGCATCTACAGCCTTAGGAACTTCTAAAGTCCCCATCCGCATAATACCAAGTGCAATATTTGATGCTTGCCAACTCGTATTACCAATTTTTACTGTTTTCGTTTTTAGTCACCCTTTTCTTCTCTCCCCTTACTCAATTAATTCTAACCCAGACTAGTTTACTTGCCTAGTTTTAACTAGCAATCATTGAAAGCAACTTAACAATCTAATTAAAATTGTCTAATAATTACTTTACTATTAAAAAAGTTATGATAGACTTAATAATAGGTAGCGATAACTACCTATCTTACTTACTCTGAGGGACCGGTAAAAAGTTTTTTACCGGTCCCTTTCTAGATCTTATTTTTTAAATAGAATCTCATTCATTGTATTCGATAATGGGTGTTTCAAAACAAGGTTCATCCCCACTGTCGCCTTTTTCTTTTCTCCCAGGAGCTCTTCTTTTACAGACTTAGGATCAATCTTTGCGGTTCCTAAATAATAGAATTGTTTACCAACAGCGTCACTCTGTTTTACAAACAGGTGCAACTTTACCTTTGGCTTCCCGTCATTTACTCCTGCCAGCAACCTTTGTACTTCAGCTGATGATAAACGGCGCGGTGACCGCGTATACCATCGCAGCGATTGTCCATCCTGGAGCTGGTTATCATAGATTGCATTCCGCTCCTTAGCAGACTGTTTCTGGTAGGTAATGAATATTGGGCATTCATTCTCCGCTACCCGGTAACCATACATCGGCGCACTGACATCCAACGGCCAGTTTAATAATCGACAAACGTCTTTCCGGTCATACTGCTGATAAAGAGTAAAATGGTGCCTTTGATCGTAGTTTTTACTTAAAGCTAACCCGGTCTTAATCGCATCAATATAGAGACTATAAAAATCTGGATCTTGTTTTAATGCCTCTATTATTTGGGAATTTAAGCGATATTTTCCATTTACAAAAATAACCAGTGGCTGATCGCCGTACTGTTGTTTCTTCGTCTGTTTTCCTGCTTTAACATCAAAAAACTGTAAACTAAGAACCTTCATCAAGGACTGCAAGAGTTCATTATTTACATAACAACCTTTTTGCCGAAATACTTCAATTGCTTGTTTTTCGGTAATTTCTTGATATTTTTGTAACATCGAGAGAAAAATTAATTCATGTGCTCGTTTTCCATTCAACAATTCCTTAGTAACAAAGGAGAGAACCTGATCCTCGTAATGGGTTAGGGTTATCTTTTCACCTACCTTGCGTAAAAAGGTTCCGTAATTAGCCAAAAGCTTATTCTGTGCGAATACAATTGGCGAAACTGAACCATGATGGAGAAAATCAAGTAACAGTGGTCGACATCCTAAGCGTTGTTGAAGTTCATGGTAGGCCCGGCGAAGTTCCACCATCGAATCAAGTTTTGTTTTCTCAATCGAGGCTAAGATTCGTTCACTGGCAATTCGTGAAAAGTTAATTGTGGAAACCCCAATATTTTGCGGGAGCTGAACTTCCCGACGTGCCCGATCCTGATCGCGACTAGTATCATCGTTCAGGGCCAAAGGTATCATATAGTTATGCTTATAGTTACCAATAAAATCAATTACCGTTACGAAGTCTTTTCCCGGGTACTTTCTTAATCCCCGACCAAGCTGTTGAAGAAAGACAATCTGTGACTGGGTGTTGCGTAACATCACGATTTGATTCAATGATGGAATATCAACTCCTTCATTAAATAAATCAACCGTAATAATGTACTCAAGCTCACCATTTTCAAGGCGCTGAACAGCCATTTGACGACGCTGGTTGCTATCCTGATTTGTTAATGCTACAGCAGGATGCCCACTTTCAGTGAACTGTTGAGCCAGTTCTCGTGCCTCTTCTTGCCGGCTACAAAAGACCAAGCCTCGAGCCTGCGAGCCACAATAACCATAATAATCAAGCTGGGTCAGAACGTATTTTACCCGGTCACTAGCAATTAAACGGTTTAATTTTGTAGTCTCACTAATCACCTTGCCATCAACCTCATAGTCCTCAACCCCAACATAATGAAAGGGTACTAGCATTTGGTTATTCAATGCATCATTAAGACGGATCTCATAAGCAATATGGTAATCAAACATCCCATAAACATCCTGATTATCCATCCGATCAGGGGTTGCGGTCATCCCTAACCAAAATGCTGGCTGAAAATGATTCATTAACCGTTGATAACTTGGTGCTGCCACCCGGTGAGCCTCATCAATTAAAATATAGTCAAACATTTTAGATGAGAGAGTCTGAAGCAGCTTTTCCTGAGCGAGGGTCTGAACTGTCGCAAAGAGGTAACGCGGGGAAAAGTCATGATGACCACCACTAATTAAGCCAAAGTCACTTTGAAGGCCACCAATAACCCGCCGAAAGCTCTCCATTGTTTTCCGGGCGATCTGTTCCCGGTGAACAACGTAAAGGAATTTTCGTGGGCAGGCCTCTTTAACTGCAAAGGCACCCAAATATGTTTTCCCCGTCCCGGTAGCTGAGATTACTAGTCCTCTCCCGGCACCACGAGAAGTTAGGTTTTGAAGCTCCTTAAGTGCAGCCTCTTGCATTTTATTAGGAACTATTCTCTGGTCACCATTCTTTCCCCGGGTTCTTGCTTTGGGCGGTTGCCAATCTTCAGCGTATTTTGTAATCCACCCTGCCGTTAGTGGCTCACTTTGATGCCGAAGTCGCTGAATCTCGTCTGTTATTTGCGAAAGCAATGTTGCATTCCGCGTTGAGGTTACTTTTAACATTGTTTCATAATTTTTTAGTAACGCTGCTCGAGTAAAATTTGCACTTCCGATTAAGGCCGTCGTATAGCCATCATGGGTAAAGTAATATCCCTTAGTATGAAAACCAGCGACATCCGCAAGCAAAACTTTAAGGTTAGGAATTTTAAGCAACTCACGAAACATCTGCGGGGAATTAAAGCCTAAATAGTCACTAGTAATAAGGGTGCCTTTAATCCCTTGACGTGCAAGATCAGCCATCGCCACCTTCAATGGCGTTACCATATCAGCAGTGATAAAAGCAACCACCCATGTAAAAGACTTACATGTTGTTAACTCTGAACGGAGCGTGTCCCAAATTGCTCCGTCGACGTTTCCTACTAACTGGGGGGCTAACAATTGGTGACCTTGGTATCGTTGATCATATAACCCATTTAAAATTGCATTTCTTATTGTCGTCTTTTCCGTCATGCTCTGCTCCCGTTTTTATTTGCTTTAATCAATAACTTATCACAAGAAACAAAGGAGAACCACTAAATGAAAAAAGTCTACCTAATTCATGGAACCTCAACCCGCGACGATGACTGGTTTCCTTGGCTAGAGAAAGCCGCCCAACCAGAATTTTCTGTTGACCGACTATGGCTTCCTCATCCCTTCAATCCTGATAAAGAGGAATGGCAACAAGCTATTGATGAACAAATCGATCCCGGCGATGAAGTTACCCTTATTTCTCACAGTCTTGGTGGAATCGCTGCTATTCGTTATGTTGAACGTCACCGGTTAAAACGGGCAAACCTCCTTCTGGTTGTTGCATTTGACCAACCACTCCCTAGTTACCCTCAACTTGATCTCTTTATGGAGCCACAACCAAGCTACCAACAGGTTACCCCAAAAATCGGTAAAGCAACTGTTATTACTGCCAAGGACGATCCAATTGCCCCTTATCAGGATGCAATTAAGGTGGCCCATAACTTAAACGCCAAGTTAATCGTCCAAGATCACGGTGGCCATTTTCTTAGCAGTGATGGCTATACTAAATTCCCCTTAGTCCTAAAAGAATTGCAAAGGATTAGTTTGTGAGTAAAAAATAAAGAGTGAGGATCGAAAAATTTCCTATCCTCACTCTTTTGTATTAAAGCTTATTTAACTATTTATTATCTTTTAATTTCTTCACAACTTGGTTCTTCCGTTTCTTATTTAAGGAAGCACCAGTTGCAAGGGCAGCACCAGCAGCAATAACACTCATTGCAGTAAGGCCATCCTTATTAACCTTTGGCTGTTGCTTCTCAGATTTAGTATTACTTGATGGCAGTTTAATTTGGCCACTCTTAATGGCAGCCTCAAGCTTAGCATTAATCATTCCACCATTCTTTAGAGCACCTAGTTGACGAGTATAACCTTCAAGTGGTGCAGATGGAATACTTGCGGCCTCTTGTTGTTGATCATAGTAATTATCATATGGATCATCAAAGCCTGCCATCATATTATCATTAGCAGCATGGGCATTCCGAGCAGCAATTTGAGCAGCAATCTCACTCTTAATTGATGCTTCCTCAGATGCCCGGTTTAAACTACCAGGGTTTTGAACCTCATTAGTACGAACTTGTTGAGCTGGTTCGTCCTGACTAGCTTCAGCAGCTTCATCTACTCTTTGAGTATTAGTCTGTGAAGTTTCGGTTGCTGATTCTGAAGATGTAGTCTCAGCATTATTAGTCTTACCATTTTCAGTTTGACTTTCAGCTTCTGAGTTAGCTTCAGGAGTAGTTGTAGCTGTCGCGTTCTTCTCCTCAGATACAGTTTCTTGATTAAGGGTATTTAATGGAATATATGGATGATTCAAACCATCAAGAGTAATTTGCGCCCGTTTCAATTCGCTTTGGAAACCATTCAATTCTTCTTGAGCCTTGGTCAAATTACCATTAGCTTGATCAAGTTTTGCTTGATCGGCACTGAGTGTACCTTTAAGTTGCGTTAGCTTACCGTTTTCAACCTGAACCTTCAATTGTGCAGCCTGTAGAGTAGCCTTAGCCTTCTTAACAGAAGCATTGTTTTGAACCGCATCAGATTTCTTAGCATTTGAAAGGGTAGCTTGGTAAATAGTCCGAAGTTGACTAACCTTCGCTGTTAACTCTTGAAGCTTGGTCTGACTAGCCTTATAAGTTTGAGTGTCATCCGTAAGCTTTTGTTGAGCATCCGCAACAGCTTTCTTGGCATCACTAATTGCCTTTTCATAATTAATTTGTGGTGATACAGCGTTAAGAGATGTTCCAAAGATTCGTGCCAACCGAATTTGACTATTTAACTGTGCGTATTCGTTCTTCTTATTTTGAAGTTCATTCTGAGCCTGTTGCAACTCGTTTTGTTTATCTTGAACAGTCTGCTGTAATTGTTCTAGTTTGGCATTAGCATCCTGAACAGTTGCATTCCGACTTACTTGAGTATTCTTTGAAGAATTTAGTTTCCGTTGAGCAGCGTTTAAGTCTGCTTCAGCTTGAGCAAGCTGACGAGCCTTATCTTGAACACTCCCGTTAATAGCATTCAGATCAGTCTGCGCCCTATCCAGCTTTGTTTGGAGACTACTAATATTATCATTATCGATATCAACAGCCGCTTGAGCATTTGCCATGATTTCCTTCTGGTTAAGGGCTTCATTAGCAGCTTTTTGTTGAGCATTAACTGCTGTATTAACTGCTGATTGAGCACCAGCTAAGTTTGCTTGAGCCGTCATTACACCATTTTGTGCAGCTGTGGCCGCTGTCTGAGCACTTGTAACAGCTGCTTCCTTTTGTAGGTAGGCATTATGAGCAGCCGTAATTTCACTCGCATTGGTATTTTCTGGGGTAGTAGCACCCTGTGCAAGCTTATCTTTCATTGCTTGACTAGATTGACCATCATCAAAGAAATTGTAGTGAACCCAACCATCTTTATCAATTGTAACGGTCATGTATTGATTACCGTTATCAAAGTTGGAGATAGCATTCATTCCTTTAGGATCATTCAGGAAAGCCTCAGTATGTCCACCAAAACCATAATGGAGGCTATCACCATCATTAACCTCAACATCTTGGTAAATCATGGCTAAAATACCAGCATAAATACTTTGCTTAACCTCGGCCATTGTCATTTTTTGATTGATCTTAACAGCCGCCGGATCAAGCAATAATCCTGACGAAAGATTTTCACCTACAAATCCATTCTTTAACCCGGCTTTGTTAGCAGCAGTTATTAAACCTGCTTCATTGTGGGGTGAGCCGCTGCCGTTATTTAGCTTATTCCAACCACTATTATTGTAGGCACTCGCGATCACCTGGTTACCAAGTTGTGTAGCATATGGCGAAACCTTAACCTTACCGTAACTATGCGCAGCACCAGCAGCAGTAGATTGGAAGCTTTGCCGAAAATTATTAATAATCTGGGCAGCGAACTTTGTAATTTCGGTTTGCTGAGCCGCTGTCATATTTCTTGGGTTAACCGTTTCGGCCTTATCCTGAGCCGTTGCTTGGTAGTTAGTGTGTAAGCTCGGTTGATAGGTCCCACCATCAGTAGTTACCCAGTTTACAACCATTAAGCCTTTCTTCGGATCAGCGCCATTCAATGCTAGACCCTCAGCACAATCAGCCTTAATTTGAGCAGTATTGTACCGACCATTGTTAAGGTAATTTTCGTATTGTTGAACAATATCGCTTGGTGTTTGAATTGTTGGTACACCATTATTATTCTTATAATTATTATAGGTTTCTAGAGCCTTTAGCGCATCAGCCTTCGCTTGGTCAACCTTTTGTTGGGCAGCTGCTGCATTGGCCTTAGCATTTGTAACTGCCTGTTGGGCACTTGCTAAAGCGATCTTAGCTTGATTAACCCTTTCTTCAGCTGCTTTTTGAGTGGCCGTTGCATGATTAAAGTTCTGTTGAGCCGATTCAAACATTTGCTGAGCATTTTGAGCCGCTTGCTTGTCGTTAGCTAACTGCTTTTGTAGTTGTGAAATTGTTGACTGTAATTGGGCAGTTGCCGTCACATTATCATTATTACTATTATTTTTCAGTGCATCCAAACGTTGTTGAGCTTCGTTAACTGCTGAAGCATCTTTAGCAACTTGTTGGGCAGCCTCTGAAGTAGTTCGTTGAGCAACCGAAACAGCATTTTGCTGAGCTTGAACAGCCGTTTGCGCAGTAGTTACAGCTTGTGAAGCAGCACTAACAGCTTGTTGTTGATCATTTACCGCTTTTTGAGCATTCGCTAGTGCAAAGTTAAAGGCAGATGTTGCTGCCGCTTGTGATGCAACAAGATAATCACTTAACCGAGCTGCTGCACTTGATTGCAAAGCTTCAGCAGAATTTACGGCATCTTGGTCATTCTTTACCTGGGTACTATTACTGTTTACAACTTCTTGTTGGGCAGATGCAACACTATTAGCAGTTTTAACAGCATTAGCAGCTGATTGAACATTACTCTGACTTTGAGCAGCACTTGTAACTGCACTATCAACTGCAACACTTGCGGAACTTGCCTCAGCTACAGCGTTATTTATAACTGCTTGCTGGGCAGAAACAGCCGCCTGATCAGAATTAACTACATTTTGGGCACTATTAACCGTTTGAACAACTGAACTTACCACCTCTTGTTGGGTAGTAACTTGCTGTTGAGCATTATTAACACGTTGTTGTGCCGCCTGTTGTGGGGTTTGTGGATTAACATTTGTATCATTGTTTTTTACATCTTGCTGGATAGTATCAGCATGAGCATTCAAAGTGGAAGCTCCAAGAAGGGTGGCACCAGTCACAGCCACCGTTCCGACTAACACTTTATTACTTATCCTCTTCCGATTTTTCACAATACCAACTTCCTCCATAATAATCGTTTAATGCTAAATACTATTGTAGTTTCAATAAATTTATTTATCAAACATTTTTTATCCTTTAGATTAATCAATTGAAAAATAAAAGAAACCAATTAGACAAATTAATTATTTTTGAAGTTGAATTGTTGGTGTGACAGTACCCACGTCTGTCTTTCGGCCGATAAATATTCAGAGACGCTTATTATAAATAAAAAACTAAAATTTTCTTTTTTCACGAAAAATATATAATGAAATAATCATCATTTATATTGAATCTAAATTACTCAATTGCCCCAATTACTATACTCTTCATGTTCAATAATCCAATAGGGCTTTTGAACTAACTTTAGACAAAAATATAACTTTTTACTAATTTTGTTTAATAAATGTAGATAATTACTTATCAGTTGCTACTATTGTTATTTAAATTAGACAACTTTTATATGAAAATAAAATGATCCTATCCTATAAGAATAACTACTTCAAGTTAGTTATCTTATATTTGATATTCCATTACCTTAGCCGTCTGGTCACCAATATCATCATAATGAATAACTAGTTCTTTAACAAGTTGAAAGCCAACCTTTAAGTAAAGCTTTTCGGAAGGAATATTACCAGCTAGAACATCTAAGTGAATTACCTTTTTTCCTTCCCGTCTTGCAACACTCATCAATGCTTCTAAAAGCTGCATTGCAATCCCAGTTCCCCGATAGTCCGGATGAACAGTAATTAGATGCCAAACACCAATTTCATTGTTACTTACCTTAGTCGGCCAGTCTACATCTGGATACTCCTCACCAGTAGTTAAGACTCCTGCAGCCACCACATGATCACCCTTAAGGCCAATTACTAACGTAGCGTGTAAAATATAATCGCAAAGTCCTTCGACGCTTGGGTAATTCCCCCACGTCCAATCAGCACCAAATTGATCTATCGATTGGTGATCACAGACTGTTTTATACAAGTTTACGACCTCTTGCAAATCAGCTAACTGTGCAACCCTTACCTGGTCAAGTTTCATTCACACCATCCCCTTTTTATAACCAGTTTATTACAGTAACTCAAAATCGACCATGATAAAGCTAACCCATGGTCGATTTTATATTCTACTTTTGCTTATTTAGCTTTATGGTTCCCAAGCAACCAAGCATAACGACAAAAATTAGTCCAAAAGTCAATAATGGCAACTCTCTGTCACTCCCAGTCCGAGGCAACGCTTTTTGTTCCTTCTGATTAAGTAATTCTTTATCATTGTTCCTCCTTTGGTTACTCTTATTAATCACTGTAGCTTCATCTTGATTTATTACTCTAATATTTTGAATGCCATTAGCTATTTTATTATGATCTTTTATTACAGCTAACTGTGCACTCTTCGTTTGCTTTACTTCGTGTGAACGGTATTCATTTAGAAAAATCAATTGATGTTGAGCTTCAAAAAGTTTTCCAAGTTCTAAAAGTAAGAAATCACTCCCCTGATCTCCCTCTAACTGAATGCCAAGTGGAAGTCCAGCAGCACTTACATAAGTTGGCAAACTTAATGCCGGTTCACCCGCAAGGTTTGCTAATTGTGTAAACGGGGTCTTACTCAGCCCATGTAACCACGAATCATAGATCAACTGCATCTGTTGTTCAAAAGAGAGGTCCTTAATCTTCAACATCTTCATAACATATTCTGGCAAGTATGCTGGATCATTGTTTAGTGGTGCTACCGTAGCCGTTGTCGGTGTTAAATATACAGGGTATTGATTATGAAAAGCTGTCATTTGCTCGTGCACGAGTTTCAATTCATCGTTAAAAATCTGCTTTACATTTTTTGGCGCCTTCTTACTTGCCTCATACAACGCATAGGTCATCGGACTAATCAGGCCGTTCGTTACGTCAGCAGCAGTTAGATTCCGGTGTAACTTCTGCTGAGCAAGAAAGTTAGCCATTGAACCATCATCAAGCGCACCTAAGTAATAAGCTTGCATCATTTTTACACCGCTTACCGGACTATTTTGTTCAACAACATTAAATCCTTGACGACGTAAAAAAACAACTGCGCTGAGGACCGCATTCTTCGCATCTTGGCTTATTGGCGTTCCAACCGGTGAAGTTAATGAATAAGCGATATTTACCTTCTTTAGATCCTTTGGCAATGGTTTAAGTAACTTTTGTGCATGCTTGTTATCCATTAATCCTTTGAGGAGGCTAACCGTATCATCAATACTCCGCGTATCAGTAAAGTTAACTACTGAAGGTGTCATCGAATCACCAGTAATTAATCCTTGGGTGGGTTTTAATCCAATTACTCCTGACCAAGATGCCGGTATTCTTAGTGAACCACCCGCATCATTACCTGTAGCAATAGGAACTATTCCTGCAGCAACACTTGCTGTTGCCCCACCTGATGAACCACCAGGATTACGAGTAAGATCCCATGGATTATGTGTAACCCCATTTAAATTCGAGTTAGTAATATTAATTAAACCTAATTCTGGAAAATTAGTCGAACCAACAATAATAAATCCCATTTTCTGAAGTTTTTTAACAAAATTATTCGTGTAATGATACGTATTATTTTTTAAGTAAGGAAGTCCCTCGGTATTCGGATAACCCTTATACGCTTGTCCTAGTCCCTTAATTAAAATTGGGACTCCATAAAATGGTTTTCCGGTTTTCTCTTCATTTTTCAATTTTTCTAATTGTTGTTGAGAATTTACTGGATCAACGTAAATTACATTATTGAGTTGTTGATTACTCTGATGGATTTTCTGATAGACATGATCAATTAATTGATGGTTGTCAATCGTGCCATTTTTCACATCTTGAGCAATTTTACCTGCTGGTTGCTCTGTTACCTCTTGACTCACTTGTGCGTTAACCTGTTGAGTTGTTTCCCTTAATTGATGATTTGTGGTATAAATTTCTTCTGATTGAGTTGTGTTTGCCTGATCAGTTGCGACTTGAGAATTTCCAGACATCGTTGGAGAAGGTGTCTGTCCATTCTTATTTGTTACTTGATTTTCTATACTACTATCAGCTAGTACTGGCGTTGCTAAATTAATATTACCAATTAACAGTACTCCAGTTGCTACAAGACGGATAAATCTTGAATAATGATGGCTTTTCATATACTTAAGCCTCCAATCTGTTTAATATGGCTTAAGTATAATCTATATGAAACCGTTTTCAACGTTTTTCAAGGATTTAATAAATAAAAAAAGACCAACTCAACCATTAAGTTGAATTAGTCTTTTTCAAATTGCGTGGCAACGTCCTATCCTCGCAGGGAGCGATCCCCCAACTACTTTTGGCGTGTTGAAGCTTAACTTCTGTG
>NZ_CALPCW010000017.1:0-27004 GCF_943193105.1 Limosilactobacillus agrestimuris | reverse complement strand
GAACACAGAAGTTAAGCTTCAACACGCCAAAAGTAGTTGGGGGATCGCTCCCTGCGAGGATAGGACGTTGCCACGCTTGATGCTGACTTAGCTCAGTTGGCAGAGCACGTCATTAGTAATGATGAGGTCGGAGGTTCGAATCCTCTAGTCAGCATAATTAAACATTTACAGTGTTTGATAAAGCTTGATATATCAATGTTTTACGTAGATATATCAAGCCTTATTTTTTAGATTTTATACTATTTGACACAGATATGACACACGATTTAGTTCTGTGTGTCTGGAATTAACTTTGAGAAGTTGCAAACTACTGATATGACAGGCTTTAGGCCTGTTTTTTTGTGTGTCCATGAAATACTTCAATATTGTATAATAACAATAGTTATACATAATGGAGGGAATGATCATGACATATAGTTCTTTGTCTGAAGAAGATGTCAAAAATAGATATATAACTCCGGCCATTAATAAAGCTGGGTGGAAATCTACCGATTACTTGATGGAATATGCCTATACAGACGGGCGGATCAATGTTATCGGAAATAGTGTCAAAAAGGGTAAACGAAAGAAAATAGATTACTTGTTGAATTATCAGCCTAATGTGCCAATTGCCATTGTAGAAGCAAAGGACTTAAATCATGATTATGGTCATGGTATGCAACAGGGAATTGGTTATGCTCAAGGACTAAAAGTTGCTAAAAATTTAGAGGTACCATTTGTCTATGCTACTAATGGAGAAAAGTTTTTAGAACATGATATGATTACCGGAAAAGAACGGACCATTACCATGAATGAATTTCCCTCTAAGGAAACATTATGGGATCGTTTGAAATTAGAGAAGGGACTCACGGAAGACCAAGTTAAGATTATCAATGAACCATATTATTCTTCTCGTGATGTTTTTTCTCCCCGTTATTATCAACGGATTGCGATTAATCGAACCGTTGAAGCAATTGCAAGCGGTAGGCGGCGAGTTATGTTAGTTATGGCTACCGGAACAGGGAAGACCTATACAGCCTTTCAGATTGTCTACCGATTGTTAAAAGCTGGAATTAAGAAACGGGTACTATACTTAGCTGATCGGAATATCCTGGTAGATCAGACCATGGTTGGTGATTTTGCACCGTTATTAGATAAGTCAACTAAGGTACAAGGTGGACAGATGGATAGTTCTTATCAGATTCACTTTGCCTTATATCAACAGTTAGCAGGAAATGATGAAGACGAGGGCCACGAGCCGTTTAGACAATTAAAACCCGATTTCTTTGATATGGTAGTGATTGATGAGGCTCACCGTGGATCAGCAAAGAAAAATAGCCAGTGGCGGAAGATATTAGATTACTTCGATGGACCGAAAGTTACTCATTTTGGGATGACAGCTACACCGCGGAATGATAAAGAAGCGTCGAACGTTGATTACTTTGGGGAGCCAATCTATACATATTCGTTAAAACAAGGAATTGATGATGGTTTCCTAGCTCCTTATCGCGTTATTCGAGTAAATCTTGATGTGGATGTGAATGGATTTCGCCCAACTAAAAATGAAAAAGATGCCTTAGGTCAGACAATTGAAGACCGAGTTTATACTACACGCGACTTTGATCGTAATATTGTGATTGATGACCGTACAAAAAAGGTTGCTAAATATGTTAGTGATTACTTAAAACGGAATCATGCGCGATTTGATAAAACGATAATCTTCTGTGATACGATCGATCACGCTGAGCGAATGCGGCAGGCTTTAGTGAATGAAAATAGCGATTTAGTAGCTGAAAATCCAAATTATATAATGAAGATTACCGGTGACGATAAGGAAGGAAAAGCCCAACTAGGTAATTTTGAAGATACTGCTAGTAAGTACCCTGTAATTGTTACGACTTCTAAATTATTAACAACAGGGGTTAACGTTAAGACCTGTAAACTCATTGTGTTAGACCAAAATTTGAATTCAATGACTGAATTTAAGCAAATTATTGGTCGAGGTACACGATTAGATGAGAAACACGGGAAGCAATTCTTTACCATTATTGATTTCAAAGGTGCTTCACGGTTATTTGCTGATCCAGCATTTGACGGTGAACCAATTGAAGAGATTGATGGGAATGGCTCACAGACAGTCACACACCGACCCGGTAGTGGTGCTCCAACATCCCCTTCTGATGATGACCCTGGTGATGTTGTTGCAGAATCACGGCCAGTTTATTTGGTAACTAACAAGAAAGTTAAAGTGATTAACGATCAGGTTAGTTATATGGATGCAAATGGTGATTTAATAACTACTTCGTTACGTGACTTTACAAAGAAGAATATGTTAGGCCAGTATGCTTCTTTAGATGATTTTACTAAGAAGTGGCGTAATGCTGACAATAAGCAACGATTATTAGATGAAATGGAAGAGAATGGGATTTTTTATAAGCAGATTATCAATGGTGAGAAGCTCAAAAATATGGATCCATTCGATGTGCTAGTTCATTTAGCTTACAATCAACGTCCGTTGACAAAAGCTGAACGGATCAGCCATGTTAAGCAGTCAGGTAAATTAGAGCAGTACCAAGGGGCCGCTCGGGAGGTCCTAGATACTTTACTAAATAAATATGAAATTGATGGGATCCAGGACTTAGAAAGTAATGAAGTGCTAAACTTACCAGAGTTTGAAAAATTTGGTGGGCCAGTGAAGATCATCTTTAAGATCTTTGGTGGAAAGAACCAATATCAAGACGCAGTTAAAGCTGTTAAGGATGAAATTTATAGTTAATAGGTGAATATTTTATATGGCAAGAGCAAATACACAGTTTGTTAAAAGAATACAAGACATTATGCGAAATGATCCCGGTATCAACGGGGATGCACAGAGGATTGAGCAGTTATCATGGATCCTTTTTCTAAAAGTTTATGATGATCGAGAAATGATTTGGGAAATTAGTCAGAATAATTATCTTTCAATTATTCCTGATGGGTTCCATTGGCATGAGTGGGCAGTTGACAATAAAGACGGACAGAGCCTAACCGGAGATGAGCTGCTCGATTTTGTAAATAACAAGTTATTACCAGCATTAAAGGAAATTACAGTGACTCCAGATACACCAATTAGTAAGGCCATTGTAAAGGATGCCTTTATTGATGCTAATAACTACATGAAAAACGGCATTTTACTTCGACAGGTTCTGAATGTAGTTAATGATGTTGATTTTACAGATCCCAAAGATCGGCACTTATTCAATGATATTTACGAAGGAATCCTAAAAGAACTGCAGAGTGCCGGTAATTCAGGGGAATTTTATACCCCACGGGCACTAACTGATTTCATTGCTGAAACGCTTAAGCCTAAGCTAGGCGAGAAGATGGCCGATTTAGCTTGTGGGACTGGTGGTTTCTTAACTAGTACGCTTAATTTACTACGTCCACAGGTAAAAACGGTAGAGGATCGCGATCAATATAATCATGCCGTCTTTGGAATTGAGAAAAAGGGACAACCTTATATTTTGGCGGTAACGAATTTACTATTACATGATGTTGATGATCCGGATATTATTCACGGAAATTCACTTGAACGCCGGGTCACAGAATATGAAGATGACGAGAAATTCGATATTATCATGATGAATCCACCATTTGGAGGATCTGAGCTGCCAATCATCAAACAGAATTTCCCAAATGATTTACAGAGTAGTGAAACGGCCGACTTATTCTTAGCGTTAATCATGTATCGCTTGAGAGATAACGGCCGAGTAGGGGTTATCTTGCCGGATGGTTTCTTATTTGGTGATGATGGTGCTAAGACTAATATTAAGAAGCGGATGTTGCATGATTTTAACTTGCACACCATTATTCGGCTACCAGGGAGTATTTTCTCGCCTTATACGCCAATCGCGACGAATATTTTGTTCTTTGATAAGACTAAGCCGACAGAAGAAACATGGTTCTATCGCCTAGACATGCCAAAGGGGTATAAGCACTTTTCAAAGACCCGGCCGATGGAGTTAAAACATTTTGATCCAGTCCGTAAATGGTGGAACGATCGTCATGAAATTAAGGAAGGCGACAATTATAAGTCACGTGCTTATACAGTCAAAGAATTAGAAGATAACCATTATAACTTTGACTTGTGCGGCTTTCCAACTGAAACGGAAGAAGTATTGCCACCTCAAGAATTAATGCAACAGTACAGTCAAGAACGAGCACAGTTAAACGCCCAGATTGATAAAACGCTAGGTGCAATCAAACAATTGTTAGAGGAGGATCACTAATGACTCCGGAACAATTGAAAGCTTCGATTTTACAGCAGGCAATGGAAGGTAAACTGGTTAAGCAAGATCCACGTGATGAGCCAGCTAGCGTATTGGTGAAGAAAATTGCGGACGGAAAGGCCCGGTTAATCAAAGAAAAGAAGATTAAACGGACAAAGAAGTTACCAGCGATTACGAACGATGAAAAGCCATTTGATATCCCTGATAGCTGGGAATGGGTAAAGCTAGGTGAAATTGGAAATTATATTCAACGAGGAAGATCCCCAAAATATGATAAGGTGAATCATAATCACCCTATTATTTCGCAAAAATGCATTCAGTGGAGTGGGATTACTTTACAGGATGCAAAGTTTATTACACAAGAATTTTTTGAAAAGCTAGAAAATTATCGGTTTGTTCAAAAAAATGATATTTTATGGAATTCGACCGGGACAGGAACAGTAGGCAGAGCTAATGTAGTTAGAGAGGCATTTGAAAAGGTTCCAGTAGACTCGCATGTAACATTAATAAGGGTTAATCGCAATGTTGATCCGCAATTTATATATTATTATCTTATTTCACCAATCATTCAAAATAATTTAGACGAGTATTTAACCGGAACTACTAAACAAAAAGAACTAGGATTAAATTCTATATTGAATGTAGTACTACCAATACCTCCAATCAATGAGCAAAAGCGAATTGTAGCTAAGATTGAAAAACTGATGCCGCTGGTTGATAAATATGCTGAATCATACAATCAGCTTACCAAGATAGACGCTAACTTTAATGACCGGATGAAACAGTCAATTTTGCAATATGCCATGGAAGGTAAGCTGGTTAAGCAAGATCTACATGATGAGCCTGCTAGCGTGTTAGTAAAGCAGATCACGGATGAAAAGGCCCGGTTAATTAAAGAAAAGAAGATTAAACGGACGAAGAAATTACCAGCGATTACGAACGATGAAAAGCCATTTGATATTCCTGATAGCTGGGAATGGGTTCACTTAGACGAAATTTCTTATTTGATTGGGGGAAAATCTAATCAGATAAGGGAAAAAGATAGTTTGGCAACTGGAAAATATAAAGTAGTTAGCCAGTCACAAAAAAAATTTATCGGTTTTACTAATGAAAGCAGTAAAGTACTCTCTCCACAAACTGATTGTATAGTCTTTGGAGATCATACTGCATTAGTTAAATATATAGACTTTAACTTTGTTATTGGTGGTGATGGTGTAAAAGTGTTTAAGACATTACCAGGTGTAAGTACAATGTACCTGTATTATGTATTGAAATATAATTTAATAGGTGTGGCAGGATTAGGAGGATATTCTCGTCACTTTAAATATATAAAAGATAAATTAATTCCACTTCCGCCATTATCAGAGCAAAAGCGAATTGTTGATAAGATAGAGCAATTTATGAAATTATTAGACGATAAAACGTTATGATTGCCAAGTTTATTTAGGGCCTATCATTAGTTATTATCAATCTGAAAAGTGAATGGCAGATTAACTGCATGGCTAATTTCTTAGTTTTAGCGGGAGAATATCCCATATTAACTAGCGATCGTAATTGATCTGTTTCACTATCCACATTTGCGCTAAATGACAAGTCGAGAGTATTGTAAAGAAGATTTTTCTTAGTAAAAAATTTAAGCAATCCATTTTTAATTTGCACTGGTACGCTTTGGTTGCTGTCTGCATTGTAAAGCTCTAACAATGAGCCAAATAATTGTACCTGTTCAGCTTTGTTGATAGAAACACGAGTAAGATCGTTTACATGTTCTATTAAGTAGCCAGTTGGATCATCCAATTGGTTATGATCACAGATAGCCATAGCAGCGTATTCTGTTGCTGTTAATGAAATATAGTTGTCTTTAACGTGATTATTTGGAAATAATATTGTTCCATATGGTTGTTTAAGAATAGCTTCAATAGCCTTGGTAGTAGTAGGACTAGTTGGGCTATTGTTAGTTTTTAAAGAAATTATTCTAGATAACTTAGATGCTGATAAGCCGATACCAGCAAGTTCGGTTTTACTAATAACATTAGTGCCTTTAAGGCAATGTCTTGCCATAAAGGAGCGAAGTTGGAGTGCGGAGATTGCAGACATTTAATAGTATTCATGAGCTCACTTTTTCCTTTCTTAAGTATTAATTCGAATTAACTTCATTTTCATACAGTATTAGTCTTTTGTGGCAATCGCTTCATAAATGCGAAATTTCTAATTTTAGAAAAGTGATTAATAAAAAAGTTGCAGATTTTAGGCCAAAATTAGGTCGTTAATCTGCAACTTTTTTTGTTCAAACTAAAGGAAAATGATGATGTACTAAGATGACGAAAGGATGTTAGCTTATGAATTTGATTTTGAAAAACGCTGATTGCTTAGATGGATATAAGATCAAGCCACTTAGCATCTCAGCTCGGACAGCTCACACTGAATTTAATAATAAAGAAGATGTAGCCACTTATCCCAAACGTGTATCGTTTGTTGTGGAGGAAACGCCTGATGGCAAGAATGTTGGACAACGTTTTGCAATGTTTTTGCAAAATGTGGATGGTATTGAACTACAAGAATCTTTTGTGATTAACCGAGACGCTCTTATTAAGGCTCCATTAATTACTCTTTGGGCACGAAAATCGTTTGTTAATTTAACATTACGCGCGAAAGGAGTTGAGTTTAAATGAATCAACCAACAGATGAAAAGTTGGAACGTATCTGTGAGCAGGCATTAGCGATGTGCCTATCAACTTCGGATAATCAAGTTGGAAGTAGTATACAGGTTAAGCTTGATTCTCAATCAAAGGTACGAGGGTTATGGGTTTTCATTAAATCACCAAGCCCTTTAGTTCCAAGTGAAGAATTGTACCGCCAGATTTATGCAATCCTTTATTATTGCTTGTTACCAGCCTATACATTGAGCAGTAGCCAAATGATCATCCGAACCTTTCCAGGTGATGATTTTTCACTTACAAGAGGTTTTTGGTTCATGCTCCATCCAGGGATCCCAACCAGGCTGGTGGGAACTGTCGACCAGATTATGGCTGACGTTGAAGGTATGAATATACCTTTAGAAAAGAATCTAACTATAAATACAAGCAAAGTGGCACATATTTTTATTGCGGGCAATACAGGGTCAGGTAAGACATATGCAGTCTTAACACTTATTCGGTTTTTACTATTTATGAATAGTAAGAGGGAATATTGTCCATTGCGTCGAGTAAGTATTATTGATCCAAAGAAGTCAACGATTGCGAGAACTTTTAAAACGTCAAAAGATGTTGAGTTGTTATTGCCGCAAGCTGGTGAGCGTGCTGAAGACTTTATCCTAAGAGTTAACACCAAACTTCAGCAAGTTTTGGATGATATTAGTAATATTCAAGATAAATTATATGAACAATCGCCAGATCCTGACTGTGATTACCGTATTTTAGGTAAAGATGCGGTTGAAAATTTCCTGGTAATTGACGAACTTGAGAGTATTACGGCAGGAGTGAAGCGGACTCTGGTTAACGAATTTCAAAGCTTACTGACAAAAATAGCACTAACAGGGCGTGAAGCTGGGTGGCACTTGCTGCTGTCATCACAAGTTGCATCCGTCGGCAACGGTGTAACTGGCGCCACATTGAGTAGTTCTGCGCGAGCTCAGATGACCCTACGTATACAATTGGGTCGTTTAGATCGATCTAACATTGTCCAACTCTTCCCAGAACTCAGAGATGGTGGTATACCCTTGCCACTTGGTGGAAAGGGCAGCGGAATAGTTTCAATTAATGACGGAGAAATGGACCATTTTGGGGTATCACCGATTTTAATGCCTACAATTTTGAATCTGGAAGGAGATTAAATTATGGATTCACAAACGAACGAAGAATTACAACGGCTGGGTATTATCTCTAGTAATAAGACCAATGGGGTTAGTTGGTTAAATAATTTAATCTCTAATTTCATCATTGGAATAACGTTGTGTGTAGTATTACTTCTAGTAGGCTGGGTACTATTTCAACACTACTATTTCTGCGGTAGCGACCATTATTTAAATCGAGCGTTACGTGACAAGCTCAAAGTACCAGCTAATGTATATGATGCTGGGAACTATATCAAGATGCAGGCTAATTTCCGTGCGAACTTTGTTAGAGTGTTTGTCTCTAGAAAGCAAGTGAAACTAGTAATTCCTCTTAATTTTTTATTCTGCTTTAGATCATCTATCTCGTTAGAAGATTATTTTGACGAATTACTTACCAGTAAATCGTTCAGCAATTTTTTGACGAATCACTTTCCAAATTTTATTTTTGGACAACCAAAATATGGTGATAGAGCTATTGTGATTATTGGCTATCCTCGCCAGTAATGTATGGAGAATTGGCTCTGCCGTCCAAGGCAGAACGCTAAATTCTCCATACATCTATATGGTAAAAATAAAGCCAAAATAAACGTTCAAATAGCGTAGTAACAACAATCCGGGGCTTGTTTGTCGGATTGTTGATTAAGACAAAAAATCAATTAAAACGTTGATGTATCAAGAAATAGGAGGGTTAGAAATGGGAGCAGCCAAGAAGACACCTCGTTCGGCTGTGATGATGTTTGTGCAGCAGGAAGAATATTTTGAGGACAAGAATAACCCGTTAGAATACTTGCGGCGGTGCTGTAAAACTTTGGAGAAGGAACATGATCTATATCAGTGGGCGATTATCAAGCATGATCGTGATGTGGATACTGAGGGTAACATGGTAAAGCCACATTTCCACGTAGCGCTTGTATTTAACAGAAGAGTTTCGGTATCCGTAGCTGCTAAATTTTTTCATGATTCGTCAGAACATTTTGAGATTTTTACTAAGCGGGGAACAAGTACTAAGATGGCAGCTATTAATGTAATGCTGTATTTATGCCACCTTACAAAGAACTCGGCAAAAAAGTACCAATATGATTTAAACACTGTTAATGCCAATTTTAATTATGTGAAGTTTATTGAGAATGCACAAAAAAATTATGATGGCTTTCAGCTATTAGATCAGGTTAGCGGTGGATTATTGAGTTATGAGAAGGCAAAGGATATTTTAAGAGCTAAAGGTGCCAAGATATTTCTGCAATTCTCAAAGAAATTGGATGACATTAAAGACGATTTGGATGAGCGTAAATATGAAGACTGGGTCCGGATCAAGAAGCAAGTAGGTAAGCCATTAAAGACAGTATGGCTGTCGGGGCCAAGCGGATTGGGTAAAACACGGTATGCGGTTGATTTCGCGCGGGATAATGATTTGTCATATTTCATTACAAGTGGTTGGCGGGATCCTTTTGAAAAGTACAATGGGCAAAAAGTACTTATCTTAGACGAAATACGACCTCATTCCGTGAATTATCAGGATTTTTTACAATTACTAGATCCGTACAACTTTGAAAAGATGTTATCCGCTCGGTATCACAATGTTCTTTTTAGATCGAACATAATTATGGTTACCAGTGTTTATAGTCCTTTTGAATTTTATAAAGAATTGAAGGTTAGCGATAAGAAGATTGATACTTTTGATCAACTAAATCGTCGTTTAGGAAGTATAGCTTTTTTTACTGGCGATGAAGTTCAAGAGATCCAATATTTCTGTAAGGCGACAACAGGTGAATGGCAATATAGGAAACTATCAGGTTTTCAAAATAAATATCGCCATAAAACTAAGATACAAATACAAAACTTTAGTCTTTATGATTTAAATAAGTATGCTGAACAATTACATAAGCAGGGTGGTGATTAAAATGTTTGGTACCGATATTTTGAATGGGAAACAATTAAGAGGTTATCTTCATATCAGCACTACCATGTTGTATCAACTTATTAGGGAAGGATTGCCCTACCATCAATTAACGAATAATAGTCGCAAGTATTATAACCGCCAAGAAATTATAGAGTGGTTAATGAAACATGGTTATCGTACTCAAAACACTTGGACAAAATAGTGACGAAGTTGTAAGCTGGATAAAGTAGCTTGCAACTTCTCTTTTTTACGGTAAAGAGAGGTTATAACTATGATTAAAAAGAAAACAGTTGGTGCTCATAAAGGCCAATGGATGGTTCGTATCCAGCCGCGCGACAAAGTAACCGGAAAGCAAATTAGCTGGCCGATTAAATATGTTGCAACAAAAAAAGAAGCTAAACTTGCTGAAAGTCAAATGTGGGCTGAATACAAATCAGGCCTTGATATTGGAAAGGCTTCTGATACTTTTAGTGAGGATTTTGATAACTTTGTGAATCAAAAGAAGGATTTGATTTCGCCAGTTACTTTTCGTGATTGGCACTATTCAGCCACCGTATTTAAGCAGTACTTTGGTAATGCTAAGATTAGTAATATAACTGAGCAGTCAGTTGGGCGGTTTGCTCGTCAGTTCGTTAAGGATCATCATTCAACGGTTGGTCGGGCAACGGTAATCGCCCATCGATTAACGCATATGAGGAACTTTTTTAAGCCACTTGAGGGTACAGCTGTAAAAATCAATCCTGTTCCGGAAAAGGCTCTATCTAAGTTCTTTAAGAAAAATGAGTTTGATGTCGGTAAGAAGAGATATGTTTTCTCTAATGAAGAATTAGAGTTAATCCGGTAGCAGTTACTACTGGAAATCAATCGCGCTTCTATTAATAACATTGGTACGAGATTAGCTATATGGATTGCCTTAGAGACGGGGATGCGCCCGGGGGAAATTCAGGCGGTTAAATTTAGTAATGTTACCGATAAAGATGGCTATTCTGTATTTAAGATCAATGATAGTTGGTCCGATTATACAAAGTCGTTCAATGGTGCCTTAAAATCCAGGCCGCATGGGTATTACCGATACACTGTTCCAATTAGTTATCAGCTAGTTCAATTTTTAGAGGAATATCATAAGCAAGTAGTAGTCTTTCTTAAAGAGAAAGCACTTCCTTTAGATAATGAATTAGTCCTTGTTAATCTTCATGACTATAGGTCAGTAACTGAAGGGCGTCCCATTACTCAACGTAGTATGAATCTAATGTTGGATAAGATATGTAATGAGTTAGGGATTGATGGTGGGGATGCACAATTATCAATGTATTCATTCCGGCACACAATTTGCACTAAACTTGCTAATAAACCAGGGATCAGTTATCCATGGGCAGCGGAGCGAATGGGACATAGTTTAGCTGTATTTATGAGGACTTATGTTCATAGTGATCGTGATATGGATAAGAAGATGATGGACGCTTGGATGTCCTGACACACGATTGACACACAAATGTATACAGAAGACGTTAAAAACATTGATGTAGAGGTACTGAAAGGAATTAACCTCCGTGCTTCTAGTCAGCACTAGATAGAATTCAAAAGCCTACAGAAAAAGCCGCAAAAGCTTAATCTGTGGGCTTTTTTGTATACTTAAGAAGTAAAGTGAATGATTATGAAATATTCTGAATTACTGTTTCAAACACACAAATAAACACACAGAATTAAAAATTGTGTTCTGTGTGTTTGAGAGAAAATATAAGGGGTCATATAGGTTGATATATCAACGTTTTAACGTGATATTTTTGTGTGTTTAAGTCAATTATTTCAGACAATTCAATTAGACAGTTAATCAATTTTTGATTAGCTGTTTTTTCATTGTCGCTTATTTTTCAGATATTTTTTGGTCATGAAGCGTATCCTAACATTTGTCTAAAAGCAGCTTATTATTTGCAGATGGCAACAGGCGGGCAGCATTAGAAACAGCAAAATATTTTTAATGTTGAATGATATCGATGTTATATTTGAAGAAATAGAAGCGGGGCAAATGGTGTTAAACGTTACTAACTCGCCTGACTCTGAAGAAGTAATGTTGAAAATTGCTCAGTATTTAAAACAACATCAAGTTAAAAATTAGAATTCTCGTGTATTTGCAAAACATACTAACTGACGTCATACAAAATGGGCCTTATGTGATTGAAAGGATAAAAATAATATCCTGCTATAGCGATAAAATGCATCGTTATAACAGGATATTTTTTATTTTAAGGATGAAAAAACTGCGTACTTGTTTGTTACTATCTTTCTCAATACAATTGCAGCAGTTGTTAATAGATAGTATATGAAAGGGAGAACATAATGTTTAATTACTATCCCCGATGTGGGAGTAAATTAATTGAACGAAAGATTATAAAAAGAAGCGTCAAATTTGTCCTAATTGTAATTATATTCACTGGAATGTGGAAAAGATTAGTGTTGGTGGCTTTGTAATGAAAGGCAAAAAAATATTATTGGTACAGCGTGCTCAAGAACCAGGTAAAGGAAAGTGGACGATTCCTGGTGACTTCGTTGAACAGACGGAAACAATCAATCGAGTAATACAACGAGAAATAAAAGAAAAAACGGGAATTAACGCCCAAGTACAAAAGATATTTTCAATTGGTGAACTACCTTCTGTAAAAGAGCATGACGTATACATTGTCTTTCGGTTGACTTACCTGAGTGGGAAAATTCAACTACAGAAGGATGAGATAATGGCCGCGGACTTTTTCTCAATTGAGGACGCTTTAAAATTGCCTTTAGCTAACTTAACGCAACAATTACTGGCACTTTTTCAAGAAAAGTCTGGAGGTTTAGTTGCTAGGAATAATATTCCCGAGGATGCTAATGGCTTTTATTTATATGGGTAAAAGATTTATTAATGTCCACACCGGTTATAAAATGTTGGAAAACACCGAGGGCTATAATACCCTCTAAGTATACAGGTGAAATAGAAAATTCATCTGATACTTGGAGGGTATTTCTATATGGGAAGAAGATCTAAATTTTCACTCCAACAAAAATTAAGTATTATTAATGAAGCTAAAATAGTATCCACTGAAAAAGTAGCTAAGAAATTTGGTGTGAGCGCTCATACCATCAAAAGATGGCAAGAAATCTTTCAATATCAAGGAATTGATGGGCTTGAAAATATCCATCATAATAAAAATTATTCTATCGAGTTCAAACGACAATTGGTTGTAGAATTTGAGCAATCAATGGACTCTTTAGAAAATTTTGCCTTAAAACACGGTTTAAAATCCGATTGGCAACTAGCAAATTGGATTATCCAGTATAATGAATCAAAACTGAAGGCTTATATGCCAAGGAGACGGGATTCAATTATGCCAGGACGTAAGACTACTTTTGAAGAACGATTATTGATAATTGAAGAACTGATTAAACATGATATTAACTACAACTGGGCAGTGAACAAATATCATGTTAGTTACCAACAAATTTATGGTTGGTATCGAAAATACCGTAAAAGTGGTAATGACCCGCAATCACTTCGTGATCGCCGGGGTAAAGCCAAGTCGAAGGAAGCCTGGACAGAAGTTGATCGACTAAAAGCTGAAAATCGATTATTAAAGGCCCAACTTCTTCGTAAAGAAATGGAAGATGCCTACTCAAAAAAAGTAATGGAAATACGCAATGGCGAACGATTCCTCAAACAACAAGCTATCAAAGAACTGAGTCAAGAACATGACTGGCCAATTAGTATCTTGTGTCAGATCGCTGGCATAACTAGAGATGCTTATTACAAGTGGCTTCATAGAAAGCCAAGTAATTATAAAGTTGAACAATCAGAGCTGCTTGAAGCAATTCTAGAATTGGAGGAGAAGCATAAGTGGACACTGGGGTACTTAGCGATGACAACGCAACTAGCCTTCGAAAATAAACTAAGTTTCAAGGCGGGACTAAAGCGGGTAACTGATTGTATGAGAAATCATGGAATCAGGGCTAATATCCGGAAGAAGAAACATAATCGTGTTAAGCATTATGAAGAATATATTAATGACAATTTACTCAATGAACAATTTGATCGTCAGAGTAAAAACGAAGTTTGGGTAAGCAATACTACAGAGGTTCTGTACGGGATAGATCAAGTAAAGACGGCTCGCGTGCATGTGGTTTTGGACCTGTATGGACGTTACGCTTTGAGCTACAATATCTCACCTACAGAAACAGCAGTGTCAGCAATTGAAGTATTTAAGCGTGCCTTCAAAGTGGAACCAGATGCCCATCCGCTGATCCATACGGATCGCGGATCGGCATATTGTTCAATGGCTTTCAATGATTATTTAGCCGATCAAAACTGTATTCACAGCATGTCGCATCCAGGTCATCTTTGGGAGAACTCACCACTCATTTGGTTAGCTAAATGGTCACGACCTAAAACATTGGTGGAATTGAAGCAATCGGTAAAAGAAGCTATTAAATATTTCAACACTCAACGAGCTTATGCGTCCAAAAACGGGGCTGTGACATAAGTCCCTAATAATAAGCGGAGTTAGATGAAATCTTCGGATTTCATCTAACTCCGTTTTCCTTTAAAATATGTATTAGTAAAAGAAAAAGACACCGACCAGCTCGTCGATGTCTTCAAAATACCCTCGAAAGGATATGTAAAACATTGGAAACTAATTATAACATGAATCAACTTAGTTTGAACATACCTACTGCCTATGAACCTGAATTAAACCATCCTGCTCGTTATATTAACCAATTAGTTGAAAGCCTTGCGATCTGCAAGCCTAATATTATGGGGCGACCAAGGGAATACGATCCGAGAATGTTATTAAAATTGGTCCTTTTAGTCTACAGTTACGGTATTATTTCCTGTCGGAAAATTGAACGCGTTGCTCGTGAAAATATTGTCGCAATGTGGTTAACTCAAGAACAGCGACCGACTTACCGTACGATCGCTCGCTTTGTGATTTCTAAGGACTTAGAAGAAATGATCCAAAGCAGTTTTAAGGAGTTTCATGACTACCTGAAAGCTCAAGGAATGATTGATGAGGCTTCATTTATTGATGGCACTAAAATTCTGGCTAACGCAAATAAGTACTCCTTTGTTTGGAAGAAGCGTACGATCAAGTATAGTGAATTAAACGTTGAAAAAGCCAGTAAACTGCTTCAAGAAATCAAGCAAGCTGAAGTTAAAATCGCCGTTGACGAGAATAACTTTGACGTTGATCAGCTCGATACTATTATTGCGCTTCTTGAACAACGTATCGAAGAATTGAATCAACAGGTAAGCGAAACCGCTAAGGTTTCCCCTAATCCGGCCAAACAAGAACGACGCCACGCCAAAAAATATCGCCGCGCTTTAGAATACTGTCGCCAAAAAAATTTAGAATATCGTACTTAAATGCAGATCGCTGGTTCACGGAATAGCTACTCTAAAACAGATCACGCAGCTACTTTTATGCGCGTTAAAGAAGATCCGATGCGTAATGGACAAACTAAGCCGGCATATAATCTTCAAATTATGACTAATTCGCAATTTACGCTTGGCTATGACTTAATGCAAAACCCCACTGATACGAGAACACTAATTCCATTTCTTAAGCAGCTCGCCCAGAACGAAGTTTTGGGACGAGAAATTGTAGCCGATGCTGGTTATGGGTCTGAACGTAATTATAAATATCTTGAAGATGAGTTGCCTGATTGCACCGCCCTAATTTCTTATAGCACGATGATTACTATGTCAATCCAGCTGGAGTCCGCTTTAATTTTAAACGATACGCTTACCGAAACGATAAATATAAGTTCCATCGCGACTTTAAAGTATTCCCACTGTGGATTGACCATGATCTGTTTTATATATCCCCGTGGAGTCAATGCTTGTGGAATTAGCCAGTGATTTTCATTAAATCTTTCGGCCTGATAGACTTTAAAATCGCGGCGGAACCCATAACTATCATGACGATAGGCATAACGTTTGAAGTTGAAACGTACTCCATCAGGGTTGATATAAAAATCGTCTTTTTCATGGTATTCCCAGTTCATAACTTTTCGATCATCGGATTGCCATTTACGACTATTCTCCTTGAGCATGGTGCTGTAAGGAATTAAGGCCGTCCGAATTCTTTGTTTAAGACTTCCTGCTGAATGAGTTTGGAAAATACCAATTCCTTGAGTCCATGACATAACGTTAAACCCGATCATTGAAGCAACGGCATAAAAAACACCAGTACTACCAAATAAACCCTGGGCAAGCGGAATTCCCATAAAGCCATTATTGGAGTAACTACTCCCGTAAATAGCAATTCGCCGAAGATTTCGATCGGATTCACGAGCAAAAAGGAGTTTAGCAAGGATAATTGAAACAAAGTAAACGATGAAGACACTACCGGTGATGATTAGTAGTTGCCAAAAGCGTGCAGATGAAAAAGGCTGTTCAAAGGCCTTGATAATAACAAGCGGAGAAAGAAAATAAAGCGTGATATTAGTTAAGTCATTAATTGATTGGGGATGGAGAGAACCCAATTTCCGAATAACAGCTCCTAGCAACATCAACAGAAAAATTACGCCAACCTGATTAATTAATTGCGTAATTGACACGTTAGCAACCTCCTTTACAATAATTTGCTTTTTGTTCAATAACATAATAATTATATGGAGAGAGAAGAAGAAAAAGCAAATTCTGGTGGCTCAGTTGCTTTCTAAAATCCTAGATACTTTGCCTTGATCATTTCCGCCTTCTTGGCATGATCTTCTGGATAGATAAAGCTATAATCGATTCCTAGTTTAGCCAGCTCGTCTAAAATCGATCGCTTATATTCAGCAGGGATAATGTATTTTTCCTTTTCGTCGGGGTTATCCGGATTATAAAGGCTCAAAATATCAATTGCTAGTTGGGCTCGTCGTTCGACTTCAGAATAATCAATGTCTACGGAAGGATCGTATTCTTCACCAATGAAGGGAACGAAGAGGAAGAGCCCTTGTTGATTCTCCATCCGCCGACTCATTCGTTTAATGGTGACAATCTTAGGCACAATTAATTCGAGGGGATTCAACTTGTTTGAAAAACTGGGGATGTCTCGTTTGGCTTCTTCAAATAGTCGTAAGAAAGGTAGCGTCTGGAGATCTCGTTTAAATTCCGCAAAATAATCTGAATCCTGGTTATTAAAGTAGCTATCATAGCTGTGACTCCAGAGCTTATGTTGTTGGGCAATGTAGTCATTATCCAGTTTGTAGAAGTTTTTGATTGATTGAAAGAAAGCCGCCTTATCAGCAAGTGACTGACGAGCAAGGGACGACTCTAGCTGCATTTCGTTACTAAAGGCATTTTTCTTGAAATAATTATGACTTGTCAATTTATTTTTGCTTTTGTATTCAGCGATTAGGTTATGCCAGCCACGTTCGTCCAACATTTTGGCTAATTTATCTGGATTTGGTTGATCCTTGTAAATGTATACTTCACCATTCCCCTTACCACCTTTGACCGCAAAGAAAAGAGCAATTAAAGGGTTAGAACTAACATCGAGTAATCGCGTTGGTAGATGATAGTGTTCCATTAGGGCTAGTCGTTCGAAGTTGGTCCGGCATTTTTCAAATAGTTGAGGATCGGTCATTAGAAAATCATTAAAAAGGTTATCTTCGTTATCTAATAACTTGCGACTCCGGAAAATAGCGGGGAGAGTGTTAGAAAAAGCATCATCTTGTCCCCGAAAATAGTAGTTGTGCTTTTTATTGTTGATGAGTTTTTCGATTTCTTCAATATAGTTAGAAACGGTTTTGATATTATGGATCATTGAATTAGCCTCCTACTTATTAAATGTAATGTTCAGATTAAATGCCCCTTATATGCAAATTTTAGTCTGCATAGGCCGCAATTACTAGTGGTGAACTTGTTGCAAGGGGAATAAATCATTTTTTTGTTAAAAAAAGACTACAATTTTGTTAAAAAAAGACTACAATATAAATAAAGTTATATTGTTATGGGGTGATAATTATCGCTAGTCAGAATTCAGTACCTAAGAAGTTATCGTTTATTTCAATTTACTTTTTAGGAATTAATGGGGTAATTGGGTCTGGAACATTCTTACTCCCATCCGTAATTTATCGGTATATGAATTTGTCCGCAGTAGCGGTTCTTCTTTGTACCGCTATTACAGTATCCTTAATTGCGTTATGTTACGCTGATATGTCGAGTCGGTTTACTGGTTCAGGGGCTGCATGGCTTTATTCGTACCATGCCTTTGGTCGCTTTACCGGTTATGAATTAGGGATCTTTACTTGGTTCTTGGGGTGTTGTACCTTGTCGGCAGAAATTGTTGCCTTGTTGACGACGCTCAAGAGTTTCTTGCCGGTATTTAAGAACCCCGTTGTTTATGGAGTCGGTGCGTTAGGGCTGATATTATTGTTTGCTCTGATCAACTTTTATGGACGAAGTATTGTTAAGGTCGTTAATAACATTTCAGCAGCCGCAAAGATCCTAACACTGATTATTTTCATTGTAGTTGGGGTATTTTTCATCCATAAGGCAAACTTTACGCCAATTATTCCGCAAGCTGCACTTAAAGGGCCAATGCCGTTCCTTCACCACTTTGGTTCAGCATTTACCCCGATCTTTTACCTATTTACGGGATTTTCCTTCTTACCAATCGCTGCTCAGCAGATGAATAATCCAGAAAAGAATATTCCCCGAGTTTTGATTGCGGTTATGGTAAGTGTTACTATCTTGGATGCTTTGATGATGACGGTTGCCGTTGGTCTTTCAGGGATTAAATTAGGTGGTTACTCAACACCATTAGCCAATGCCCTTGGTACTGCAATCGGTAAGTGGGGCTATGCGATTATTATCTTCGGGATGCTTGTAAGTATCTTTGGTGTTGCCTTTTCTGCCTCATTTAATACGCCTTCCTTGATTGCATCGATGGCGAACGAACATGGGATGCTACCAAAATTTGTTGGTAAAAAGAACAAGCACGATGCTCCATGGGTTGGGATCATTCTGACCTCAATTCTTTCAGCCCTGTTTTCTACCCAAAGCTACCTCTTTCTGGTTAACTGTACCGTTCTGGCATCATTCATTCAGTATGTGCCAACAATTCTTGCAGTTATTAAGTTTAAACATAGTAACGAGTATCCAACGCACGGCTTCGAGTTGCCTGGAAAGTATTGGATTCCTGGTTTAGCACTGCTAGTTTCCTGCTACATGATTACTAACTTTACTTCCAAGACACTCCTCGTCGGCACAGTCATTGCTGTTCTTGCTGCAGTTGCTTACTTCTTTATTAAGCGTGACCGGAAATTTGAAGAGAAGCATGACAAGTGGTTGAGAGAACTTCAGGAAGAAGGACAGAAATTAAAGTAATGCCTTTTCTTTGGCAATCTTCAATCCACATGATACAGTTATTATAAAAATAATTATAAAGTGAGGAGAGATATACGATGATCAAGGTTGGAATAATTGGTGCTTCCGGAATGGCCGGTAGTGCAATATATAAATTAGCTGCAGCACAACCGGGACTTGATGTAACTGGAATTGTTCGTCACGAAGAAAAAGCGAAGAAAGTGCTTGGCGATGATGCACAACTCATCAGTGGTGACATCTTTTCCATGATTGATAGTGTATTAGCCCGTTTTGACGTAATCGTTGATGCGTTTGGGACTAACCCAGCGGATGCAGAACGACACCTTAAACTTGCTGAAAAGCTAATCAATCTCGCACGAAAAGATAAGATTAGGTTGATCTTTATTCTTGGTGCAGGTAGCCTTCATACTGGTGGCGATCAACACTTGTTTGTTGAAGATATTGAAAAGCTACCTGATTCCGGATCGTGGATTAACACCCCGCGGCAGCAAGTAAAGGAACTCCAATACCTGGAAGCAATTACTGACGTTGATTGGGTTGGTATTTCTCCTGCTGCTAGTTTTGAACCTGGTCCAGTTTCTGACTATAAACTTGGTAAAGATGAATTAATGTTTAACGATCAGGGCGAATCAAAGGTAACAACCGGTACAGTAGCAGAAATTGTCGTTAGTGAAATTGTTGCTCCTAAGTTCCACCATGAACGCTTTACCGTGGTTAACACGGGAAAATAATGAAGCTGGGAATTAACCTCCTCGAGAGACTGGTTGGCTAACCTAGGACAATGAATGATGATGAAATCATCAGAATCGTTCGTAGCCAAATAGGCTTACTCCACTGCGTTAGTCTTGAAGGCTCTGGTTACGACGCGCAGCTAGCCTATGGATTCCCACGATTAGACTCTATAAGTTCGGAGACTATAAGTAATGGCTTACGTAATAAGCTCCAAAGCTTGGAAATCAAACTTTGGAGCTCTTTTTTGCTTTAATCAACTAATTTTCCAATCAAAGGAAGTTTGGAAATTGGTGAGTATTTCCGGGCCGCTTCTTGGTAGGTGACGCTGGATAAATCGTGTCCAACGACGCTTCCGTGAACTTCGGCACCTTGCCATTCGGGAACTTCGGAGACATCATACACATTTCCGTTGACACCAATGTAACCAGGCCGTCCTTCAAGACCGTCGTACTTTGCTAATTCATCATGAGTAAAGGCTCGCATAAGTATCCCTCCTTAAATGAAACAATAACAACTTTGTGCCCTTACTATAACATCAAAGAGGAGTGAAAGGCTGAATTTAGCACTTTATGGAATGAGAATGTTAAATCATGTATTGACCATCTTCAAGAATGAAGTTTTTGAAAAGGGGTAACGCAAATTTTACTTCTCCATATCCCGCGGGGAAGGTGATAAATTAATTGCATGATTAATTGATTCGGTTGACCATTAATACTTTAGGTTAAATTACCTAAAAATATTAAAAGCTTAGGGGATAATATCAATCTCCTAAGCTTTTAGTGATTTAATCTTTAAATACATCTTCTAATTTTCCGGATAATGAAATCTTGTCAAGACCGTTAGTGAGTTCGTAATGGTCATCATCGACCTTCGTATCACGATAGCCAGCACGTGAAAAGGCCGCAACTAACTTCTCCATGAATTTTTGACCTGATTGGGTTGATTCGTAAATCATGTTATCAATGTACATTGGCAAATCAGGACTATTCCGAATTAAGGTAATGGAGTAAACCTGTTGGTCAGTCTTGCTAATTTCTGAAGTATTTTGCATTAATGACATTCTAATCCCCTCCTGTAAACAATTATACTTTATATCTTTTAATAGCCAATATAAAAGTATCAATTAGTTTTAATATTATTAATTATTTTAACTCTTAGCTACATAATCTTCTTATTTTAACGCTAAATTAAAGTTACTATTTTTAAGATCAGGAGGTGGACCAGGTGAACGGGAAAGTAAACCAGTTAATTACAATTTTGAATTCAAATATGTCACCCAAACAACGACTCCAACGGGTAATCGACGACGAGTTTAATGCGGAAATTGACCAGCATGGTTTCCTTCAAATAGAGTCAGCGTACTTTGGATTAGGGATCTCACCGGCATCGCCGTTCTTTACTGGATTTCGTCAGTTAGTAATTGATGCTTACTCAACATCTAAGGGGCTAAAAGAAGATGAATTAGGGAGAAAACTTCACCTTTTTCGGAGCTACCTCGATCTGTTTTACCTAAATTATATTCGGCAGTATCCTGGTAGAACCGACCTTCAGCGTCTTTTAACTTTTGCCCAAGAGCATAAATTGCGATTGGATTATGAAACTGATAGTGGTTACCATAATCGGACGCAAAGTCAGTACCAGTACCCAAAGAATATGAAAATCCAACTGACAAGGAGTTCATGGCGTCTCCATCACAATCCATCCCGGATGATTGAATTTATCGTTAATATTGATAATGGGGGATTTGTTAGTGAGTGGAATACGTATAAGCTGACAGAAAAAGGAAGGATCGATAGTGATCCAGCAAATTATTCAGTTGAAGAATTAGAAGTGGTAGCTAACACCGAGTCATTTAATTACGGGATTCCTCATGGCAATTACTTTGTGTATCCCCGTTTTCAAAAAACTCACCGCTACCTTGATATCCAGCAACCACGCGATAACGCCCTTCGTCAACGGGCAAAGAAGATTTACCGAGCACCAAAAAGTTATCGAGCTGGTGGCAAATTTACGGATTTGATTAGGGCGGGAAAAATTAAGGACGTTAGAGCCTGGCAAGGGATCCCACTCGCACAGCGTGAAAAAGTATATGGTGCATTTATTAACCACCTTGCGCAATCGGGGATGCCAAATTGGGGAATTAATTATTATTTGGGTTCGACGATGAGATACCAGAAGTATTTTGTGATTTAAAATTAGAAAAGAGCCCTGACATTTAAATTATAGAATGTCAGGACTCTTATAGTTTTATATTATTTTTGTTCGTTAGATTCACTAACTTTCTTAGCATGACCTAAGGATTGAATCTTAAATCCATTATTATTATTTTGATCATTAGTTTTAACGAGGATACCAGTATACTTAAATACTTGAATTCGTTTAGTTTCGCTATCGTCATCGTCATTGTTCTTATTATAGAAAGTAAACTTAACTTGATAGTTAACTTTGAATTTCTTATCGCTAACAGGAGTAACACTATTAACATTTACTTTAGCATCATAACTGGAAATTCCATCGTCGTCACTAAAGCCGTCAAACATTTTAACGAGTTGCTTGTAACCAGTGTTATTTTGACCACTGACGAAGCTTTCGTCATTATCATCAACACCACTTTGGAAAACGCTACTTAGAATGGATTGGGCAGTATCATTAGAAATACCGTTATTCATGGTAATACTATCATCTGAACTTGTAACCGTTGTTTTAATGTTGTGGTTACCTACGTTCTTAGTACCGACAAAAGTATGAAGTCCTGGTAAGTATGGACCAAATGATTTTGAATAGGCTGCATTAGATGTACTAGATTGGTTAACGTCACTAGTATTATTATCACTTGTATCACTATTAGAAGTGACTTTTCCAAGCTCTTGGCCATCCATTTTAATGTTCATGCCTTTTTGATCAGTATTTACGGTAATATAGGTGGGCTCAGCTTGAATTTTATAACGTGGCCAGATCAACCAAGCTCGGCCTTTTTGGACAAATTGGTAATCAGACCATTTGTTACCATCTTCAAATTTTTGTTTCATAGTAGTTAAGTCACCAGGATATTTTTGGAAGTATTTTTGAATAGGCTTAACAGTTTTATTGTTAATTTTTACTTCTGAAGATGTAGAGGTGACGTATTTGCCTGCATTTTTGGTAGGATCACCAATAGCAGTAGTTGCCCGTGTCATTTGATTATCCACTGAATAATAGAAATGTCCCCATATCAAGAAAATAATTATTAAAACAACAATCCCCAAAATAGTGTTGTTTCGTTTCTTGTTTAAATTCCATTTTTCGGTAATTGTATTAGTTGTGGCTTTTGCTTCTCGTTTAGCTGAGTCGATACTTGAGTTTGTTTGCCTACTAATATTGTCACTGTTCGTAGAAGAAATGTTATTATTTGATGTTAGATTTGATACGTTATTTCCACAGTTAGGACAAAACTTTGTCCCAGCTTTTAATTTTGTCCCACAGTTAGGGCAGAAAAAGTCTTTCATTATAAACGCTCCTCTATAAATGGTAATAAAAAACGGCTATATTATAGCATATAGAAACGCTATAATTTTATTCTTTTTTGTTTTGGGTTAAAAAAGGATTATGATAATGGCGAATAAAGAACAACGGAGGTCTTTTATAATGAGTAAAGCCGAAGTAATCGATCATTATTTCTATGATGAGTCAGCGTATGACTACCATGATGGTGGTTATGTACCGCTAGAAGAACCAAAAGCACCGGAAAAGCCGTTGAATATTCCAGAAATTCTAAAACCGGATAAAGAAACGGCGACTGATATGTACTACACTATCGTAGCGCAAACGGGTGAGGTCCAATTAATGCCCGGAAAGAAAACCAAAACATGGGGTTATAATGCGCCGCTTTTAGGAAAAACGGTTGTGTTTAAGAAGGGAAAAACGATCCACTTGCACTTAGTTAACCACTTGCCGGAAGTGACTACCTTTCACTGGCACGGCCTTGCAATCCCAGGACCGATTGAGGACGGGGGATGTCACGCACCAGTATATCCAGGTGAAAGTCGTGACGTTACATTCAAAATTGATCAACCTGCTGCGTTTGTTTGGCTTCATGCTCATCCATGTCCATCAACTGCTGAACAAGTTTGGCATGGCCTTGCTGCTGGTGCAATTGTTCAAGATGAACACGAAAGTAGTCTTCCACTACCACGTAACTATGGGGTAGACGATATTCCGGTAATCTTACAAGATCGTCGTTTTCATAAAGGAAACCAATGGAATTACCGGAAAGATTATGATCCAGATGGCGTTGCTGGACCAACACCAATGATTAATGGAACAATTAATCCGTACTTTGATGTTACAACCCAAAAGGTTCGGCTTCGTTTCCTTGATGGGGCAAACCGCCGTGAATTCCGTTTGCACTTTAGCGATGATCTGGAATTTACACAAATTGCTGGTGATTTAAGTTTGCTTCCTCATCCAGTTAAGATGACTAAGTTGTTGATTACTTGTGCTGAACGTCAAGAGATCGTTGTTGACTTTGGAAAATACAAACCAGGCGACGTTGTAACACTTTACTCTGACGATGTTCCACTAATTAAGTTCAGGATTCATGAATTTAAGCCAGACAATACTTCGATTCCGGAGACATTATTTGAAACACCAGATCCAGCAGTTGACACTGACCTTCCTGTTCACCATGTTACCCTTGATGGGATGGATGAAGCGGTTGCCATGAACGGTAAGAAGTTTAAGATGGATCGGATCGACTACAAGATGCCGATGGGTAAGGCCCAACTATGGGATATCTGTAATACAAACCCTGCGCCAGGGATGATCCACCCTTATCACATGCACGGAACGGCCTTTGAAGTGATGTCCCGTAATGGTCATGCTCCATACCCTAATGAACTAGGGTTAAAGGATACAGTTGCGATTAATCCAGGCGAGCACGTTGTGATTAAAGTTTGGTTCAATGTCTCGGGTGTCTTTATGTATCATTGTCACATCATTGAACATGAAGATGGCGGAATGATGGCCCAACTTCAAGTAGTTGATCCGGCTGATCCTGATAAGAAGTATCATTTGATAGACCACATGACCTTAATGAAGGCTTTTGCTGAGGAACGTCATGTGCCAATGGATAAGCTATGGCTCGGTGGAATGGAATCGTACAAGAAAATGGGAATGGAAATGTAGCCAAAAAGTTCAAAAAAGATCGTTCACTTTTTAAAAAGAAGACTACAATAGGAAGTGAAAGGAAGCATTAATCATGAATATTGATCAAGATGCTCTTAAGAACTTCCAAGCAAGTAAGTTCGATTTTGTTGATGCAAAGGGTAACGATGTTGACTTTGGTAATTTAAGTGAAGATGTTAAGTACACCCTTCGCGACGGTGAAACGGTTGTTCAAGATGACATGACCATGAAAGATGTTGTCGACACAATCAATGATGAATATGGAAAGACAATGAATGTCTAAGTCCATACCCAAAAGTAGAATTAATTAAACGCTATTTTCAGGTGAGCATCTGAGAATAGCGTTTTTAAGTATAAAGATTATAAAAGTTCGATTATCCGAATTGTTGACGTCCACTGTTCAAAGAAGTTATTTTCTTGCCATTCATTGATTCGTTTATTTCTAACACCAACTGCTTGATTGAGGTAGGTCACATTATGACGAGTAAGCGGGGGATGAATTCCATGGAGGTGACCATAAAAAACGAATCTAACTATGTCAGAATCTTCTATCATCTTTCCAAGACGATCACTCCCCATCATTGCATTGACCATTTGGTAAACTTTTTCTTTTCGTGGAGTGTTAACGACTTGCGGTTTAGGTGCAAGGAGTTCATGTCGGGGTGCGAAGTGGGTGATAAGGATTACTCTTTTTTGAACCTGCTTAGTAAGAAGGAGCTGGTGCTTTACTTGTTTAAGAACCTTTTGCATCCGTTCTTGATCGGAAATAGGCTGCTCGATAGAACTATCAAGCCAAAACACATTTTTCCATCTTTGAACCTCTTTAGTCCGATCGTGGTAACTTGAAAAGGAATAATCATACCAACCATTATTTCCAATTATTCGCCAGTTACTATTTGGAATGTCGATAAACCGGTTATGAAGATATAAAGGAGAATGTAGAGTTTCTGCTTCAACGAAACTGATATTGTTTAGCAGATCATGGTTGCCAGCAACATAGTAAATTTTGGTATTGGGTATTAGTTGCTGCAACTGATTAAAGTAGTGATTTGTTTTCGCAAAATCATTAAAGAGGTCACCAGCGTACAGGTAGTAGTCAATTTTATTTTGTCTGAGCCAGCTTGCCTGAAACGTCAATGCTTCTTGAATGTTTATTCTATTAACATCTAGGTGATTGTCGCTACTAATTGCAATTTTGATATTTAACATCTCTTTTCTTAATTAGCGGTAAGATTTAGACTTGAGATTTGAGATCATCATTGCAGAAAGAACACGTAACGTCAATTTTTTTTAGAATTAATTTGAATTTTCTCTTGCAAATTAGAAGGAAAACCTATATAGTATTTAACTGTTGTCTTTAATAAATGAGTTCTTCAAATCAACTATACCAATTTGAATAGCTCTATTATTGTGATTTTAGCTTATTGTGGTTTGATATGAAAAAATTATCATATTATGTTGACAATCAACTTGAAAGAAGTTACAATAGTATCTGCTGGTTGAGATAAAAATGTTAAAATTAATTCTTGACTTGCTAAACAAAAGATGATATATTATAAAAGCTGCTTATTGAAACGAATGAATAAATTAATTTGAAAAATCTTCAAATTAATTATTGACATCAAAACAAGCATCTGATATAATTAAATTGTTAGTCAGCATTAATTGCTGGCTGAGGTAGACCTTTGAAAACTGAACAAAGTTTCGACAAATCAAATGTGTAGGGTCTTCAATCATTATGATTTGAAGCAAAAACATTTGCGAAGTCAATTCGCTTAATTAATTTG
>NZ_CALPCW010000016.1:0-40923 GCF_943193105.1 Limosilactobacillus agrestimuris | reverse complement strand
CAACAGCCCGGATAGATAAACCCTTAGCTCGTAAAAACATAAGCATTTCACGTTCTTTTATAGTAAGATGTTTATAGCTCATACCGGGTACCTCGAATTGTTTGATTTGGTCGTTAAACATATTCTACCCGGTATGGGTTTATTTTTTTACTTTGTGTTGCATTTCAATTGTAAATTCGCCAGATGAAAATGGAGACCAAATGAACGATAGTAATAGTCCAATTTCTGAGGTAAATAGGTATGTAAAATTTGTTAGTGATACAGTAGAAGGCGGTACTTTTAAAGCAGAAGGCTCATTTGATGATATTTATATTCCACCAGTAACAAATTATGTTACCTATAAGGGAATTAAAGATGAAAATAATGTCATAGAAAAAAGTGCAAATGGTAAAGTAAAGACTGGTGAAACACCTATTAGTAAAATTGGTGAAGAACCTCAGTTAACCTTTCCTCATGATGATTATGTAGAATATATGGTTTATTTAACTAAATCAGATAAGCCTCAACCATCCCCTAATCCACAAACCCGAACCAACGCCAGAACCGCAACCAAATTCTGAACAATCAAGCATTCCAACCAATCCTGAACCACAACCTGTTCAACCAGTGGTACCAAATAATCCAGAGAATCCTATTTGGCCAACAACACCAGTTCAACCAAGTGGTCCAACAACTCAAAATACTGAGAAGAATCAACCTTCTTCAGAATTGCAGTTACCACAAACTGGTTCACAATCTGGTAAGGGAATAATCGCACTTGGCTTTACAGCATTGATGGCTTCATTAGGTCTCGGATTCAAAAAGAAGAAAAATATTTAGCCTGTCAAGAAAAAATACTTTACATTCTTTTGGAAGACTGGTATATTATTATCTGTTAAGAAATTTACAGGGAGGTGCAAAGAATGTCCGTTAAAATTCGTTTAAAGCGTATGGGTTCAAAGAAGCGTCCATTCTACCGTATTGTTGTAGCTGATTCACGTGCACCACGTGATGGTCGTTTCATTACCTCTTTAGGTACTTACAACCCATTGACCACTCCTAAGGAAATCAAGTTTGACGAAGATGCCATCATGGATTGGTTACAAAAGGGTGCGCAACCTTCTGACACTGTTCGTAACATGCTTCAAAAGGCCGGTGTTATGAAGAAGTTCCACGAATCAAAGTATGCTAAGAAGTAGTGATGTTTAGTCATGACTGAGACAAGTATTGAAGGACTGGTTCGTAGTTTAGTAACCCCGTTGTTAGAACATCCGGATGATCTAACAATTACTCAATCTGAAGATGATCGTTTTCAACGATACGTTGTTGATGTTCATCCCCAAGATGTTGGTCGCTTAATTGGGCGACAGGGACATATTGCTTCAGCGCTGCGTACGGTCGTTGAAGGAGCACGTCCACGACGCTCCAATTCAAAAAAAGTCCGGTTACTAATAAATGACCACCGTCACTAACATAAAACTCCCACACTAATCTGTGGGAGTTTTTGTCGATTTTAGGGAGAAAATTGAATGAAATTCTATAATGTTGGAAAAATTGTTAATACCCATGGAATTCGCGGTGAAGTTCGGGTGATTCCGACTACTGACTTTGTCGATGAACGGTTTGCTAAGGGTGCAAAATTATATTTAGATGAATCTCAAGGAGAGCCATTAGACTTAACAATTGAATCTGCACGGCCACACAAGGGCTCACTTCTTGTTAAGTTTGTAGGGTACGACAATATTAATGATGTTGAAGCATTTCGTAACCATAAGTTAATGGTTAGTGAGGATGATCAACAGCCGCTTGAAGACGGTAGTTATTACTATCATCAAATCATTGGTTTGACTGTCAAGACTGTTGATGGTCGAGAATTAGGAAAAATTAAGGAAATCCTTTCACCTGGTGCTAATGATGTTTGGGTTGTTCAACGACCTAACCAATCAGATCTCTTATTGCCAAAGATTGATGACGTGATTAAAAACGTTGATCTTGAAAACGGCATAGTTAAAGTTGAATTATTGGAGGGCCTCGAATAATGCGGATTGATATTTTAAGCTTATTTCCTGATATGTTCCAAGCAACGCTAGGTGAATCAATTATTGGTAAAGCCCAGGATAATGGCTTTCTTGATATAAAAGTTACCGATTTTCGGGATTACACGGACAACAAACACAATCGGGTTGATGATACGCCATTTGGTGGTGGTGCGGGAATGCTCCTGCAAGCACAGCCAATTTTTGACGCAATGTCTGCAATCGACGAGGAAACCAAAGGACGATATCCAAAGGGACGGGTAATTTTAATGGATCCCGCTGGACGAAAGTTTGATCAAGAATATGCTCAAGAATTATCACAAGAAGAGCACCTTACCTTTATTTGTGGTCATTATGAAGGATACGATGAGCGAATTCGCAATCTTGTAACAGATGAAGCTTCATTAGGTGACTATGTCCTTACTGGTGGGGAATTAGCTGCGATGGTAATGATTGATGCGACAGTGCGCTTTGTTCCAGGCGTGTTAGGAAATATGTCTTCACCAATGGGCGATTCCTTTAGTAATGGATTGCTTGAATATCCACAATATACTCGGCCAGCAGATTTTCGTGGAATAAAGGTTCCAGAAGTTTTGACTAGTGGAAACCACCAAAAGATTAAGGAATGGCGTCAACGTGAATCGTTGCGGCGGACACTTGAACGACGCCCCGATTTGTTAAAAACGGCTAAGTTGAATCATGAGCAACGGCTGATGCTGGAAGATTTGAAACTCGAACAAGATCCGGATGTTCCGGATTAGGAAGGAGTTTTAATGAAGAAGTTTATTCAACGGCTTTTTTGGAAGCAAGATCCAGCACTATACCGGAGTAAAGATGCTAAATTAACTCCAAGTCTCCGGACAATTGACTTAATTGGCCTAGGAACCGGGATGGTTGTCGGTACAGCTATCTTTACTTTACCTGGGATTGTAGCGGCAGATCATACTGGTCCGGCCGTTCCTCTAGCCTTTATCGTTGCCGCAATTGGTGCTGGCTTATCCGCATTAGCCTATGCGGAAACTTCATCAGTCTTGCCATTTGCTGGTTCAGCATTTTCATGGATTAATGTCCTCTTTGGTGAATTCTTTGGCTGGATTGCCGGCTGGGCTCTTCTTGCCGAGTACTTTATTTCAGTTGCCTTTGTGGCGTCTGGGTGGTCTGCTTATATGCAGGGCTTCCTGGCAAGCTTTGGTGTAAAATTGCCAGTGGCATTGACGGGAGGTTTTAATCCACACCAGGGTTCGTATGTCGATATTTTAGCAGCGATTGCGATTTTGGCTGTAGGAATCCTCATTTCGCGTGGTGTCCACCAGGTTAGTCGGATCGAGAATATGATTGTAAGCGTGAAGTTATTAGTCATTCTGATGTTTATTGTCGTGGGGATGACCGCCATTCACCCGCAAAACTATACCCCGTTTATTCCGCCACACGTTGCAGGAACATCATTTGGCGGCTGGCAGGGGATCCTTGCCGGAACTGCTCAGATATTTATTGCCTATGTCGGCTTTGATGCGATTGCGGCAAACACTGCAGAAACAATTAATCCCCAGAAAACAATGCCACGTGGCCTAATCTGGACTCTTGTTTTGGGGACTGGATTCTTTATTGCGGTTTCGCTGGTCCTTGTTGGGATGTTCAAATATAGTCGTTACGCGAATAACGCTGAACCGGCTGCCTGGGCATTACGACAATCAGAACACTATGTTACTGCTAACTTATTATCCATCGTGGCCATTGTCGGTATCTTTTCCGCACTGATTGCGATTCTACTAGCATCATCACGGTTGATTTATGCTTTTGGTCGCGATGGCCTTCTTCCTCAGGGATTAGGGCATGTTGATAAAAAACATGTGCCTAACCGAGCTTTATGGATGATTACATTCTTGGCAATGATCCTGGGATCCGTATTTCCGTTTACATTCTTAGCCACACTGGTTTCGGCTGGGACGTTAGTGGCATTTATCTTTGTTTCGTTTGGCATCTATGCGCTCCGTCCGCGTGAAGGAAAGGATCTTCCGGAAGCCCAATTCAAGATGCCCGGTTACCCAGTATTGCCAGCAATCTCTGCTTTGTTCTCATTGATAATTTTCTGGGGGTTAAACGCTGATGCAAAGATTATGATGGCGCTTTGGTTCCTGATTGGGTTAATTATTTACTTGGTTTATGGAATCCGTCATTCAGTGATTAATCAAGAACATCAACCAAAATAACCCTTGAAAGGGAGAGTAAAAGCTAGTATAGTAATAAATGGCTATTTAGCCATAAGAAACGGTATTCCGCTGCCCACATCGGACATGAATGTCGGCGAAAGGAAAGAATTTTTATGCGTCAAAACAAGTTAATCGAAAAGATTACTGCAAGTCAATTACGGGATGATATTCCAGAATTCCGTGCCGGTGATACTATTCGGGTTCACGCGCTCATCGTTGAAGGTTCACGTGAACGTGTTCAGATGTTTGAAGGTATCGTTATCAAGCGTCACGGTGCTGGTATCAGTGCTACTTACACTGTTCGTAAGATCAGTAACGGTGTTGGTGTTGAACGTACTTTCCCAGTACACTCACCACGTGTTGCTAAGATTGACGTTCTTCGTCATGGTCGTGTACGTCGTGCTAAGTTGTACTACTTACGTGAACGTACTGGTAAGGCTACTCGTATCGCTGAAAAGCGTCGCGACAAGTAGTAAGAGAGAACCCTTGTGTAGCAAGGGTTCTTTTTGTTTTTAAATTTAATTTGGGGTAATAAATAGAGCAAAAAAATAATAACTAAAAAGCTAATGGTAGGTTTTTGGTAGGTTTTTCTACAAATTATCAAGTTTAGCTGCCTCCTCATTAATAACATTTTGCGTTACATGAAGATAAATCTGTCGAGTAATATTTCCGTTACTATGCCCAACTCTTTTCTGAATTACATATAGGGGAACACCGAGTTCTGCTAATTTTGAAATATGAGTGTGACGGAAAATATGACTACTTAGTGGCTTGTCGATTTTGAGATTATTTTTTGCTGTACGTAAAAAGGAATTTACAGCTGAGGTTTGAATTGGTGTTCCATTTTGCGTGCAAAAGATAAAATCTCTGCTATTATGATTATGTTTACGATCAAAGTATATTTTAACGGCCTTTTCTGGAAGAATAACGGTTCTTGTAGATGAGGCTGTTTTTGTATGTTCACTTTTCTTTTGTTGAGATATTTTAATATGGTTATATTCGAGGGTACCGTCAATATTTACGAACCAATGATCATCCTTTTTATAGACATCATCAAAATTAAGGGCAGTTGCTTCACCAATCCTTGAGCCTGTTAAGTAAAGCCATTCAAATAGCTGAGCATAGTTCTTGTTTCGCTTATATGTGTAATCGAGCAAGGCCTTCATTTCGCTTTCTTCCAGAAATTTATTTTGTATTTGTTGACCACTAATAGGGGACTTGTAATTTATTTTGACATCGTTTACGGGATTAGATTTGATATAAGAGTGTTCGACAGCATAATCAAATATAGAGTGTAAGAAATACTTGAACTTTGATACATAACCGCTAGATAATTTTCTGTCACCATACATAAGCTCTTCTAATTTCTGTGAGATAACCAATGATGTTATATTTTCAACTAACGAATCTGGAGGGAGCATGCTTAGAAGAGTTCGTTTCATAGTCATATGGTTATAGTAAGTTGAACGACGGACTCGCTTCTTCTCATCATCAAGATATTCGGTGAGTAAAGATTCGAAGGTAACATTATGAATCAAAGTAGTTCGCTTAACTCGGCTTATTATTTTGTTGATTTTATTGTTAAGTATTATTTGAGCCTGTTTAGCGGTCTTCTTCTTATCGTCATTCATGGTTACACTTACGGTTTTCTGTTTATTTGTCAGTGGGTCTTTGTATTGCTCAAAGAAGCGGTACTTCTTATCTCGTTGTTGCTTCCACATAATTATTCCTCCTCAAAATCAATCATGCTAACGGATTCTTCCAAATCATCTAAAAGTTCATTTTCTTCGATAAACTTAATCCACTTTTCCTTAGGGGTATGATTGTTAGCTTTAATTGCTCGAGCGAGCTTGTCGTAAATATTTCCAATAAATTGATCGGTGAACTTATCAACTTGCCGTTCAATCCGTGCGTCATTCCATCGTTTAGCTGGTTGGCGCTTTTTATTTTTGACTTGTTGATCTGCTCTAACTTTATCTTTGAAGTTAGCAACAGCAGTTGAGTTGTTACCAATATATTCTAGTAATTCCTCTTTATTCATAAAAAGACTTCCTTTCGTACATATGTTCTTTTTGCTTTCTTTTTAAACCGCTCCACAAATACCAGTGGGGCGGTTCTTTTTATTTTTCATTTCTTTTAAACCGGTCGATTTCGACGGGGTTAAGTAAATCTATTTGGATAGAAATAAGGCCTTAATCATTAGCATTAGTAGTGGAACAATTATGCCGGTGAATACGATACCAGCAAGCCAGTAGAGAGCAGTAGTTAATCTATCGATTCTACTATTTGTTTCATCAAATCTTCGATCTAAATTTTTAACTGTACTTTCAAATTCACGGCGTGATACATATTTATCATCCATATTTCCGTTACCTCCAGATCCATTAGAGGTGAAATCAGGGTGAACAACTTTGGGATTTTTGAGTTCAGCCATTTATATCACCTGCTAAAAACAATTGAACAGTTTGTTTACTACCTTCAATTGTAACTTCAATATTCAAAGTATTCACTCCTTTAATCTCATCAGGGTTCATAGACAAGGGGATACCTAGCTCTGCAATACCTGCATTTACGTTTTCGTAACCTTCCGGCTTCTTACCTTCTTTTTCCATGTTAAAACTCTGGTCACCTTCAAAAATAATTTCATTCGTATACTTATTAGTAACTTTAACGTGAATGGTGTGAGTTTTACTAATTTCAACGTCAATTAATTGGACATGAATATCAACCTCGAATGGTTGATTATTTATTTTATAGAACATGATAGGGATACGTTCTTTATGTTTTGTGACAAACACAGTGTTAAGAAATAATTTCAAGTTTTCACGTCCTTTCTCAGAAAAATTGTGGTTTTAGTTTGCTTGAGATTTATAAGTTTAATAATTGTTTCTTCTTGGCTTCAAATTCTCCTTGAGTAATTACACCGTTATCCATAAGCTTTTTAAATTTTTCTATTTCATCAGCAGTGGATATATTTTGAGAATGCGTAAGCTTTTTCTGTTGTTCTAGTTGCAGGCGTTGGGTGTTTTTACTAATCGTGGCATCTAGAACTCCGCAAACATCGTGGAATTTTTGGTAGTAACTATTAGCAACGAAACTTCCTTTTTTAAAGTTTGCATCAAGGAGTATCAATCGAATATTTTCGTTGTTTTTAAAAGTAATGACTACACCTAATTTATTAATATAATCATAATTCTTACCACCTGTCATAGCACCAACAACAGCACCAGCCCCTCCGGCAATAGCTCCTCCAACTACTGCACGAGTAATACCATGCTTTTTAGTTTCGTTATGTCCTTCTTCAATGGGAGTAAAGCTGACAATGTCGGAGAATTTATATATCTTATATGTTTTATCTAGTAATGTTGTATCCATGAAGATTTCTTCTCTATGTGGATCAAAATAATATCTTCCAGCTTTTATTGCCCCGTCGTTTTTAAATGGTGCGACAGCTTTCTGGTATTCGGCTTGAAGTTCTTGATTATGTTGATCCTTAGCCTCAATCTTTTTTTCATTAGTAACATCATTATCAAACTTTGCTGCATGATTTTTAGAATACTGTTTGTAAATTGGAATATTGTGTGACTCTCTATATTGCTTCCATTCTTCTTTAGGAACAGTAAACCAAATACTTTCATTCTCTGGAGAAACTTTTACTTTTTTCTCTAAACTCCAAGTAATAATCCAAAAGATAACGGCAATAAAGGGATTCCATAGTAAAAGTAAAACAGTTATAGCACCAGTAATCCATTGATAGTTTGTATATTTACGATAATATGAAACGTCATTATTTAAATGATATTCATTATAATTAGTAACTTTTTTTGATTCGGTATTTTTGGAAACTTCATTTTTTTCTGACATATTTATTTTCTCCCAATAGCTTTTAACGTCGATCACGATTGGACGTATGTTACATAATATTTTTCAATTTAAGGCTGACAATATATTCGAGATTGAAGGGTATTCCGAATTGTTTGCAAAAAATAATCGGATTGTTAATCTCAATATCATTGTCATAACAATATGAGAGTAGAATGTCGATTGCAGTGCAGTTAGCACGATATTCTGTTTTTGTGTGCACAGTTGGTGAGTGATAGTAGTTAATGCCTTTATCGCGATTAATTAAATGTCCTAATTCATGAGCGAACGAGAAAGGGACTTCCCATTTATTGCGCCAATTCATATTGATTAACACTTTTTGATATTTACTACTAGCACTCGAAGGGAAATCTGGTGGAAGTTCTTCGGTTAAAGTTGAAGAGATTCCTTGGTCAAATCCGTAATTGATCAAATAAGAGATCAAGTTATTCATACTAATCCTTCCCGTTCATTAACCTTTTAATCAGCGCCTTATCTTCGTCGGATAGTGGCTTTCCTTGATAGGTGAAAATAACATCGTCATCGTCTAGATCAGCAGTTCTATTACTACTAGTATTTCCAGTTAGATAATCTAATGACACATGGAAATAATTAGCGACTTTTTCAAGATTTTCAGTTTTAGGCGATCTAACATTCCACTTGGATATTTGTCCATTTGAAATTCCTGTTTTTCGCTCTAATTCTGCGATAGTTATCCCGTGTTTTTTTGCTAAAATTTTAATTCTATCTGCTAAATTCATTTTTGTAGGGCCTTTCGAATAATTTAATAGTTAAAAAACTAATATTTTAGTTGACAATTAGTCAAAAGGCTATTATAGTATTACTTGTAAGTTGATTGACAGGCACTTACATAAGTTGGCAATAGTCAAAAGACTAAAAGAACTAATAAAAATAAATAACTTATATGTAAGCTTATTTTTTTAAGTTAAGAATAGTCTAAAAACTAACTAAAGTCAATCATATTTGAAAAATAACTAAGTGAGGTGAGATGATGCCAAATCTTACGTATAGAGAGCGAATGACAATTCAGCTTTTAAGAAATAAAAAAGCTGGACTACAGCCTTCAACTCAGCAAGCAATAGCTACTAAGTTTGGGTTATCGAAGATGTATGTAAGTTCAATTGTTGCTGAAAAACAGCACGGCAAAAAGTCAGACGAATGGCGTAAGAAGTTTGCTGCTTATGCTGGAATGGAGTAACGCTATGAAAGTAGAGATGACTGCGAAAGAGTTTACTGAATATACAGAATATCTTGAGCATCGTAAGCCCAAACTCAGTAGAGAATGGCTTGATTTGCGCAAAGAAATTACAAATTATTGTCATTCACATAGAATGATGGGTCGAAGTTTTTCAACACAGCAGAATTTTATCTATGGTGCAATTCGATTTGTGACAGGAATAAGTCAAATTGACCAGCTGAGTGGAAGTCAAGTCGATTTAGCGAGAATGGTATTCCATGAACTAGCGGAGAAAAGGGATAACTTTTCAAGTGAGATTAACTAAGGAGGCGGAGAAGATAAACGAATTTAGAACTATCCGAAAACAATATAAATTGCGTCAAGAAGACATGGCGTCTAAATTGAAAGTTTCATTGTCACATTATTCAAAATTAGAAGGAAATTTTGTTAAACCAAGTTTTGATGTACTTTCACGATTTAAGCAAGTTTTTCCCAAAGTGGATATGAATAACTTTTTTAAAAAAGAAAAAGCCTAATCGATCCCGTACTCGAAAAGGCTGCGAAATTATTAAAGTCTACAAGCTATTACGGGCTAACCATCAATAATTAACTGGTATCGTCGCCCAGCACTGCTATTGATATAAGCTACTAAAGCCTTACGCTGACTAGTATTTGAAAAGTATCAAATACGTATTTATCCGTTTAACCTCCGTCGAGTAGGGCCCACCAGCTAAAGACCGTTGGTTTGTTTGCTTATTGAGACACAGTAAAGTTCAAAACTTGGGTCATTATGACCAACTCCTTTTTCAAGAAATTTTTTGAACTAATTAATTTTATAAGACTTTCCTTAAAAAAGAAAGCCAAAAAACGATACGGCTAACCAAGGAGGCGGAGAGATGAAACTAAGTAAAGCATTAAAAAAGACAAGCAACAGTAAAGTCGCTTGTCGAAAATTGTGGAAGTTAAATGATGCAATTTTAAAACCTGTATTAATCAATACTCCAAAAGGATTAATAACAGGAAAAATAATGTTCGATAAAAATGTTGAGATTGGTAGTAAAGATTTTGAAGCTGATGATTGGGAAGTAATCAATGTTCCTTAATTTGTTTAAGGAATTGAATTCCTTTATCAGTAACACAAGTTTCAAAATAATTAATTTCAGAATTGTTTTTACTTTTACCGCCTAGAACATAACCATTATCTATTAATTGTTCGGCAGCGGAATCAATTATCTTTTTTGAGTACTTGTGACTAATCTCGACACCTGCTAAATTTTCAACATTTTTGTAGGTGTCGCTATTGAGAAATCGAAGTAAGTCAATCATGCAACTTTTAACTTCTTTATCCATGTAATCACCACCTTTCTAGTAGGTGATTATATCAAACGTGTTCGGACGGTAATAAATCAATAAGGAGGCGGTCATATGAGTCCATTCAGATACCAGCTAACCAGCGAAGAGTTTAGAAAAGAATGGAGTGTTCAACATAACAAGCCGATGTCAAAAACAACATTTTGGAGAAGAAGAACTTGGGCACAGGAGCATTACCCACAATGGAGAAAAGTTTTCCTTTTCGATGGGCGAGTTGATTTGAAGGAATATCAGAAATTCGAATCATTTTATTCCGAGAAGCAATACGAAGCTCATCAAGACCCACACTTAAAGATTTTGGAGGAAATGCAATGGCGAAGATAGTATTTTTTCACAGCGGTAGCAATCGCAATGTTGATTGTGCTAATTAACAGTTGTCAAGAAGGAAAAAATAAAAATGCTGAGAAAAAGCAAGTACAAGAATTTAGATAAGTGGCGAAAAACCAAAATTATCCAAAAGAGAAGGTATCGGAAGCAAACCGGAGCAGGAATGTTCCAATCCCGTTCTTGGACTTCTGAGGAAGATAAAAAGGTTTTAACCAGTACATTATCCGACAGGGATTTGTCGCAAGAGATAAAACGAAGTGTTGGGGCGATACAAACCCGTCGAGTAAGACTAAAGAATACAAATCAAGTAACAGAGGAAGGAGGTGTAAGTCATGATTAACGAAGTTCTGCACTCACGGTTGATAGCATTCGCCCTAGGCGCTTGGATGTGCTACTGCGGTTCAATCGGTGCATATGACGGGGCATTGTTTATCCCGATGATTTATGCACTACTACTGCTACTCAACTATTTAGATCAAAAAAAGAGCGACGGTGCTGGTAACGCCGACGCTCAAAATAAATAACTTAAATAAACATTATTCGAGGTAATCATATCATGGAAAACATGCTAAATGCAATTAAAGATATGCCATTAAAGGCTGCTTACTATATGGGTAAGCGTGACGCTTATCGGAAAGAGTTAGCTGATGAGCTTGCTCTAGCTAAGGTTAAGACTACTCCAACCCAGATAGGACGCATCAAAGTTTATTATCTGCTAGCAGATTCTTTTGATGAGCGATTTGCCGAAGAAATGGGGTGGATCTAATGAATAACATTAATTGGGATAAGTGGTTCGAGGACGATAGCGAATCAATGCCTAATTGTCCTTGGATTGACCACGAACCATACGATGATGGCACTTACTACAGTGACAAAGACGAGGAGGAAGACTGATGGAAACGATCGATTATGCACTCGATGAAGCAGCGGCTATTAATCAGCGTCTACGAGAATACAAGGCTAACAAAAATAAGCTTGAAGCAATTGATGAGTCTGAACGTTCTGAACTGCAAGAGGTAAAAGATTTCTACACCTACAAGCGAAGCAAACTTGAAGAAGATAATGAACGACTTAAACAAGAGCTACTTGGATTCATTGATACCGAGAATGGTCAAACATCAGTAACAACTTCAATGGGTAACGTTCAAGCGCGAACTACAAAAGATAGTTGGAAGTGGGGAAGTAAGAGTACCCAGCAGAAGGTGATGAAGTCATTACCAAGTGAACTAACTAAGACCGTAACTGAATTAGACAAAGCAAAAATCAAGGAAGCAACTACTATCACCGATGATGGCAAGGTGGTTCTGAATGATACCGGAGAAATCATCAATGGCTTATCCGGTGTCAAAGGCGGTCAAAAACAAGTAGTCATTCGATTGGACAAGTGAGGTGTTCATCATGAAGTTCTATAAAGCTGGAGAAATTCCAGAAGTTCCACACATGTACTTTATTTATGGAGACGGTGGAACAGGTAAGACAAGCCTGCTTAAACAGTTCAATGGGAAAAAGATTATTTATAGCTTTGATATGTCAACCAATCCATTGAGAGGACAAGAAGATACTGATTTTAGAATATTTGAATCTTCAGATGCCCCGAATATCCAAAATCTAGTAAGTGGATTTTTAGGAAAAGACATTAAAAACAATAAGTATCAAGTTGTTTGTTTAGATAATATTTCATCATTACAAAATTTAGTTCTAGAAAATATTGATAATGCTTCTAAAGATAATCGACAGAATTATCAAAAATTACAGTCGTGGTTTAGAAACATGGCAATGTTTCTACGGCAAAGTAATATCACTGTTTATGCAACAGCACACCAAGTAGATAACGGTGCAGGAGGACTTACCGGAGCAGGACGCTATGGTGCTGATATGAACGAGAAAACGTTCAACGCCTTTACTAGCGTGTTTGATTTTGTCGGACGCTTGTACGTTGAAGATGACCAACGCTGGATTGACTGCAACCCAGAAAGTGGCAATCACGGTAAGAACCGAATTGATGAGCGAAAGAAATTTCATGCAGAAGAATTAATCGAACCTAAACAAGAAGAACCAAAAGAAAAAGGAGCTGCTTAATCATGGGATTATTCAAAGTAAATCATAACAATATCATGGGAAAGTTTGTTGAGGAAGCAGGGCAATACAACGTTAAAATTTTGCCTAGTTCAGTAGCTAAGGAAAGCCGAAGCAAGAAGCCTATGCTGGTACTCAATTATGAAGTAGAAGATGGTGACTATGCGGGAGGACAAATCCGCTATGACAATCTGGTTTGGGATGATAGCGATCAAGATAAGAAAGATATGAGTATCAAGCGCTTCAACACGATTTTAGTGGCATGCGGTGCACCGGACAACTATGAACCTAATAGCATTCAAGAAATCCTAACCTCAATTCTTAATCGGCATATCTCTATCACAGTTGATTGGCAACAATCGGATTACAACAAACAATATTATCTAGTCGTTAAAGGGTATGGCGCTCCATTAGATGGTGGAAGCAAGCCAAATGGGGTAAAGAGACCAGAAGACAATAGTAATTATCCAAGCAAAAATACTAATAGTGGATTTAGTAATAACAACTACAACACTAATCAACAGCAAGCACAACCATACGGTGGTGACGGTGCACCAATTGATATTGATGACAGCCAATTGCCTTTCTAAGGATTGATACAAATGCCATCAATGAAAGTTCCGGCTAACATTTATGTTCAAGAAAAGAATGGCAAATGTTACGGGATAAATGATTTCTTAGAAAAAGTTAACTGGGAACATGTAGCAAACATTAATGACGGTAACATTCAAGGAGTACCTGCGATGATCACCTTTATTGATAATCGTGAAATCAGCGAATTACAACGTCATTTCTATTATGCATTGCTTGGCGATATCGTTGAATGGTCTGGCGAAAACAAAGAAATTATTGATGAATATTTTCATAATCTTTACTGGGAAAAGAATTGTGGGGAAGAAATCAGCTTAAAAGATGGCTCTAGAAATAGTATGAGTGATGCTAAGCAATTAATCGATTATGTGATTGATTTTATCTTCGACAATGAGGTTCCGGTTAAACAGGGCTATGAATTATTACCGAGAAACGAAGAGCACTTCCAGTATAAAAGCGTAACGCATAAGAGCTGTTTAATTTGCGGACAGCATGCAGATATTCACCATGTCGACACGGTGGGCATGGGAAGAGACAGAACAAAGGTGGATCACACTAAGCACCGAGTAATGGCGCTATGTAGGATTCATCATACGGAATACCACAAAATTGGTCCTAGTGAGTTCTGCAAGAAGTATCACTTAACTAAACCTGGTATCAAGTTAAGTGAGGAAGATTTAAAGAAACTAGAAATTAAAGGTAATTATGGTGAAGGAGGATAGACGATGAGCAAGCTGTTAATTAACGAGCAACCATTACAATTCTTGCCAACGTTAGCTAAAGCACTGGGAAATTCGGATAAAGCGTTGATTCTTCAACAGATTCAATACTGGTTAAACAACCCAAAAGTTGGTAAAGAAGCAGACGGTCGGAAATGGATCCGGAACACTGTTGATGAATGGCACAAACAATTTCCTTGGATTGCTTCTAAAACTGTTCAACGCTATCTGAAAGATTTAGAAGACAAAAAAATATTGCTAACTAACAATTTAAATAAGCTGAAGTTTGACCGTACCAAGTGGTACGCAATTGACTATAACGAGTTGGACAAATTGACCAATGCATTAGGACAATCTGACCAAATGGAAGGGGACTCGCAAGACCAAAGGAAGGGGACTGACAGTCCTGTTGAGAATGGGACTCCTAGTCCCTCTCAGAAAGGGACTGATAGTCCTAAACAATACCATAGACTACCAGAGACTACATCAAAGACTACAACAGAGAATAGTGGCAAGTCGAAATCGCCTTCCCACAAGTCAAAGAAAAAATTCACCCCTGATTCTGTTGAGTATCAGTTGGCTATGTATCTGTTCGACAAAATCAAACAGAACAATCCTGACCATCTGGAGCTAACCGAATCTCAACAACAAAAATGGGCAGACCATATCCGTTTGATGATTGAGCGAGATAAACGGACGCCCAAGCAGATCCGTAACATGATTGACTGGTGCCAAGACGATGACTTTTGGCGACAGAACATTTTAAGTACGGCAAAATTGCGTAAACAGTACGACACGATGGCTCCAAGAGCTATGAAGGAATGGCGAAGAAAGCAACCAGTGACAGTTAATTTTGAAGATGATGATTGGTTCAGGAGGTGAGCTAGATGAACATTGGAGCACCAATTATTGGCATGCACCAAGACGAAATTAAGCGCATGGCTGAGGAACATGGAGCAGTTATCTTGACTGCTCCCGATGAGATTGAAGCTTTTAAGAAGCGTCGAGATAAAGAATTTCATGATGAAATCGAAGAGAACGTATTTCAACAACATATGCGTTTCTTTGATGCAATCAGCCTGTACTCAGGTGATGAAAAGCTCAGCTTCACTTTTAATGATTGGGATCCTACCAAGCAAGAGGATGTAAACGCTGCTAAAGACATTGGCAATCGGTGCTTTACGTTAGCTAAAGAAATGTTGACGGATAACTTCAACGTTATGCTTATGGGAACTCCTGGAGTTGGTAAGACTTCGCTAGCGTTAGCAATGCTAGAAGCTGTTCATGCTAAACGAAAGACGACAATGTTTGTATCGACGATGGCTCTTTCGCTACTGCTCACTGAACGATTTGATAATCGGGAAGTCCAGCAAAAGCTAGACCGCATTATTAGCGCAATGAAAAAAGTCGATGTGTTGTTGCTCGATGATTTCGGGACAGAAGCCGGAATGAAAGCAGAGGGTGGCTTCAAGCCAGTGCGAAAAGATTTACAAGAATATTCCTTTAACGTTGCCGATGCTCGTTTAGCAACCATCAAGGATGATGACAACAACAAGCACCGGATTAAGTCAACCATCATCACGACTAACAACACGATGGGCCAACTGAAACAGATGTATAACGAGAAACTATTAAGCCGATTAATTCCCCATGATGTTGATAAGACAGTGGTTTTCAAGAACATGGTGGATGTTCGATAGGAGGCAGGAACATGTTATTTGGAGAAAAAGTTAAGTATCAAGGCAATACGTACGAGGTGACTAGTACCTACGATGATGGGACAGTTGACCTTGACCACAATCTCAACGTGAAGCGGAGTGAGGTAGAGCTGGTATGAGGTTCGAACGACTGAAAGCCCTGAAACGTGGTAAAGGTTACGTACATTACAAAGGCAAGCTGTGCGAGGTCATCAGCATTAACGCCTTAAAGCAGACCGCACAAGTAGCAGAGGTGGACCAGATGTTCCCACCAGTGGTTGAAGTGAAAGCGAGTGAGTTGGATTAATGGATTTAGATAAAAAGACAAATAACGCTGATAAGCCAATGGAAAATTGGACGAGAGTAATTATCGAAACAGACGAAAAGAACCCCAAAACCATTGCAGTAGTCGTTAATGATGACTACGAAGTTGCGGATGGCTTCAGGGTTCGACTTAAGCCAAGTACGTTGCCTTGGTCTTAGTATTTATCCCACTTGTGATTGGATTGCAATTAATTATTCAAAGGGAGTTTAGCAGTGTCTACAAGTGGGGGCTAGAGGAGTGGTAAAGAAAATGGATAGTGTGTTGTATGCGTTTCTGTGGTTTGCAATTGCATTAATCGCAGTAACAACAATGAAATTTGCTGGTGGCTGGGTACTGCTGCCGGTAGTGCTAGTAATTATCCTGGCTTTCATTGCTGGGAAGATGCGAGAGGGATGGTAACTTATGGCAGAAACACAATTTGATTTTGGTAAAGGTTATAAATATGTTCCAAGTAGAGGAATATATCGAAATGAGAAGTTAGTAATCGATGAAGAGACGCTTATTGCAATTACATTTTTTCAAGATTTCGTAAAAGGAGTTCGTAAGGGTAGCGGACTATGGGAGGACGACTAATGAGCATATATGACTTACTAGCAATCTTCATCGTTGGCGCTGGTGGCTTCGTGCTGGGAGTAGTAACCACGATTAAAGTTGACGATATGCATGAAAGGATTAGTCGCAAGTGAATCATTTTGGTAAGAAAGTTCATTACAAGGACTGGGACTTTGATAGCGAAAAGGAGAGAGATTTCTTTATTCGCTTCATTGAAAGCAGCGGTAAGAGATTCAAAGTTCATCCGAGCTACAAGGTAGTCGATAAGTTCCCAGTTGGTGGATATAACCAACGAGGCATTACATATGCTCCAGATTTTGTAGTATTTGACGACGAGGGAGCCATAGCGCACGTTTACGATGTAAAGACGGGAATTAATCAACGAGCAGTCGACACGGCCGCTAAGTTACGTTTTAAGCTATTTTCTTTGAAAACAGGATTACCTGTTGAAGTTGTTGTTCCTCGAAAGCATGATTTCAAGATGAAACTATTCGGCTTCACTAATCCACGAATTCAAGAAGCATATGCTCGTCATGATATACACGGGAATGTTAGACGAAGAAAGAACGGAGAGCCGTATTACGACTACTACAACGTGTATAAGAGCATTGACTATGATGTGCATGATTTAATCGGATTTTAGGAGGTAAAGATGGATTGTATAACTGAAGATTTCAAAGCAGCATTACGTTCACTGGATAAGCGCAACCATTATGGAATTGATGGATGGGGAAAGCCACATGAAAAGCTTGAAGATATTTTGTCTCCCGATGATTGGCGATTAAAGGCTATCAAAGCGTTTAGAAGACGAATTAAAATTACTGAAGATAGTCGTGAGTCAAGAGTGATTAATGATATCCGTGGTGAGATTGGTAAACGGGGTATTACTGACAAGGGAGTGCAGATAGATTACCTATATAGCATTGGATTAGGGTGTACTCGAATAGGTAAGATATTAAAACTTAGTCATAATACTGTCGCTGATAGAATACTCAAGCTTCGTAAAGAAAACCCCAGCGTTCAAGGTAAGAACTCAATTCACTATATCGACGCTCTTGTCTTGATGCGTAATGGAATGACTGGAATAGACGACAAAACATTTAAAAGCTATCAATACTAAAAAAGACGCCCCTAATAGGAACGCCCGGTTTGGTATAAAAATAAAAGCAAATCAATTATATCACAAGGGACGAGGGGTGTAGAGCGTGGTTGACAGCGTATTTGGTAATTTGGATAAAGAAGCCACTAAGGAAGCATTTAAGGAGTATCTAAGGGAATGGAAGAAGTACAAGCTTAAAGCAATGCAACGGTTCCCAGGTTTGAAGTCGCCTAGCATGGACGGACAACCAAATGATGGGACACCACATGACCCGGACCAGAAGTTCGTTAATCACGCTGAAGCCGTTTATCAGTACAAAACAAGAATCAAGTGCTGTGAGGTATTGATGAGCGTGGGAGAGGAAGAAGAAATCTTAGGCGATATTCTCCTTCATCGCTTCATTAAGAACTGGTCAGCAATTAGAACGATGAATTACATTAACGAGCAATATAACGCCTATATGAGCGAGAGAACGTTCAGAATGAAGCAGGAACAGGCACTATGGGAAGGTGCATTGATGTGTCCTGATGATTCTGTTCGTATTAAGCGGTAAAACATTGCCTGTTTATTGCCGAAAGTTTGCCGGTCTATTGCCGTTTTTATCTAGAAAACAGCCGTATTATGGTATTGTTCAAAAATTTAATTGAACTTACAATTACCAAATACTTGTGACCCGAGCACGAATGACTTCAGCATTCACGTCCTTAAACTGCTTAATAATCACGGACTCTTTGGCAGAGGAGTAGACGAGTTACTACCAGCGACTCAGGATCTCTCTGTTAATTGTTGCGTAAATCCGGTAACCAAGCCGACGACATGGTGGCAGATGACCATAGTTACGCATTGAGACTAGCATGTACCAACTTTACATTTACAAATTTACCTCGATTCTAAAATGACAGCGGTTTGGCTTTAGAGATGAATTTCCTTTGAATCTGTGCTAATTAGGATTACTCCTTTAAAATTTACGTATTAAATAGCCGGCTCTGCTAGTCTCACGGCAACCACGTTGAAATCACAACGAAAGAAGTTCGCACTCAACTTCAACGGCTTAACGAGTGCACATTATACTTGCGGCAAGGGGACAACTCCTTACGTAAGTTTACGCTGATAAAGGTGTAGGATTTGACGTCCTACGGGAGCGGTTCGATTCCGTCCATCAGCATTGGAAGGCAATATATATCTGGAGGTGAAGCTAGCACCTCACTCGTCTTATGCCTTCCATATTGAAGCACAAGAAATTAAAGGAGATGTTAAGCCTCCTCTTTTGATATTAACAGTGCTTCAGCTATGGTCCTCGGTAGGGCATGAATAGGGCAGTCACCTCAACTGCACGCTAGACTATTCACGCACAGCAGCGGTTCGACTCCGCTCTCTAGCTTTGTGAGCAATCATCAAAAGTTCAACAAAGGGATGTGATAAGGCCCTTTACTTGTCCTTTATTTTTAGACACACTCGATTGCTTACATGCTTCAGCAAGCACCCAACAAAAATATATTAAAAATCTATATATTGTTTGTTAATAGCAACACCGCTTGTTGAAGTCGTACTCAGCGTGGAAAACTGAGTACACATATACATCACCGAAGCCTAGTCAAACGACTGGGCCTTTTGTATTATGTTATCGGTGATGTATATGAAAATTGTTTATGATTTCTTTGTGGCTCATTGGGATAAGGTGATACCAATAGTAATTTCAATAATAGCCTTAGTAATTTCAATTTCAGGTTGGATATCTCAATATAACTTTTCTAAAAAATACTCAAAGCAAACAGATGTTGTTATATCTAATTCGATTCTATTAGCATTATATGATATCGATTTATTGATATTTAAGGTAAACCATGTTGATGATTCTAAGTTTGATAAAACACAATTATTATTTCAAATAGAAAGTCTTAAAGATAATTTGAAATTAGTAAAGTCAATGAGGTTAGATCAGTTATCAGTGGATTCAACGTTAAATTATCAAACATATTTAAAAGATTTAAGAGAAATAATTTATAAATTAGAAAGTGATATTGAAAAATTTGGTAATGAGTTAGAAACAACTGATGATGAAACTGCTACGAGGATTCATTGGCGAAAATACATTCTTAAGTCTTTATTTGTTACTAGAAAAGAGCTAAAAAAAGATAGTCGATATATCGATGAAAATAAAAATATATTTGAGAAAAAATATAGTAAGGCATACGAGTCCATGGATAAGGAAGCCGAGTCTAAAGAAGCTACTAGTATTGCTGTGCCTGTTGATTTACTAAACCAATTTAAAAATAAAAAAGATAAATAATTCATTAGTCAGCCTAGCGCTGGCTTTTTTGTTTGGAGGAATACATATGAATAATGACCTGGTCATATACGTAAAGCAAAACACGACAGATGCACCAATGATGGAAGTGCGTATTGATGAGTGTATTGATGATGATACAAATGGTCCGCTAGATTGCTTATCGTCATCATATGAAGTTGAGACGTGCATGCTCAAAGCTGATGAAATCATTGCGCAGATGAAACACGTGTGGTTAGAAAATCGGACTAAGGAAAATGCTAAAAGAATTATTCGAGAATTGAAATGGAGCAACAGCTCAATTGAGAAGCGCAACCGTGCTCACCGCAATTTCCATAAGTTTGTGAGGTCGTTGTAATGTTTCAGACTAAACGATTCGGATTAGTAGCATCTAAGCAAGAGTACATGATGCTATGCCGAGCAGATAGACATATGAAACAAAAGAAAAAGCTGACAGGTCAACGCTTGCCAGCTTTTAAAGTAAATAAGGAGAAAGAATAAATGAAATGGCTAGTGATAATTCTTACAGCAATGTTCACCGGAGCAAAATTAGCAAAAGCGATTAGTTGGTCATGGTGGTTAGTATTTAGCCCGGCAATTATTTATTGGGGAACTGGTGCGGTAATTCTTCTACTAGCGTGGATTGTAATTATTATTTATTGGTTGGTAGAATTCTTTCGATTTCTTATCAAGAAAAGGGGACTGAAGAATGCAAATTCAAAGCATGAAGATTGATGAGGTTAAACCTTATCCTAATAACCCACGTAACAATGATGATGGGGTTGAAGCAGTAGCTAATTCGATTAAGGAATTCGGTTGGCAACAACCCATTGTAGTTGATAAGGATAACGTCATCATCGTGGGTCATACCCGATACAAAGCTGCTAAGAAGCTCGGTATTGATAAAGTACCTGTTGTGGTAGCTAATAATCTTTCTCCGGAACAAGTTAAAGCCTATCGACTAGCTGATAACAAGACGGGAGAATTGACCGATTGGGATATGGGACTACTCGATGATGAGTTAGCTGATATCGCTGATATTGATATGAGCGACTTTGGTTTTGACTTAGATTTAGGTGATAATGAAGCCGAGGTACAAGAGGATGATTTTGATGAAGAAGTACCCGAAGAACCCAAGTCAAAATTAGGACAAATCTATCAGTTAGGACGACATCGCTTAATGTGCGGAGATAGCACCAAGTCTGAGATGGTAAAAAAACTAGTGGGGGGGTACAATGTGACCTGCTATTGACGGATCCACCATATAATGTAGATTATTCGGCTAAAGATTATGGCAGAGATAAGGCTTCTAAAACCAGAAAGAATAATCAAATTGCCAATGATAAGATGACACAGGGTGAATTCTACAAATTCTTGTTATCGGTATTCCAAAATGCTAAGAATAATCTTAAAGATGGTGCTTCGTTCTATATCTGGTTCTCCGATTTGGCAACCGTTGAATTTAATAACGCTGCCAATGAAGCAGGATTATTAGTTAAAGAAACTCTCATTTGGGAGAAAAACAACATTGTCTTAGGTCGTCAAGATTATCAGCACAAGCATGAGCCGTGTTTATATGGCTGGGTTAAGGGCGGTAGTCATTCGTGGTATTCAGACCGAAAACAAACGACTGTTATGCATTTCGATAAACCACAGCGTGCTGATTTACACCCAACCATGAAGCCGGTCGCTCTATTTGATTATCAAATTAAAAATAGTACCAAGTCGGGTGACGTGGTACTAGATTTGTTTGGTGGTAGTGGGACAACTATCATGGCATGTGAGCAAGATGGGCGTAACGCTTGTGTTATGGAATTCGACCCAAAGTATGTTGATGTGATTATCAAACGCTGGGAAGACTTTACAGGAAAGAAAGCTGAATTGATTGAGGACTAGTTAACAACTGGTCTTTTTATTTTGCATGAAAGGTGGTGGGATTACTTGCAATGGCTAAAGGCATTTACAAAAAGTGGTTAGAAGATGACAGCTTAATCTTGCTTCAGGGCTGGAAGAGGAACGGTTTAACCGATGAACAAATCGCCAAGAATATTGGAATTAATGTTCGGACGTTGGACAAATGGAAAGCAAAGTATGGGCGGATTAGGCAGGCTTTAAAAATAGGCCACGAGCAGGCCAATTATGCCGTTGAAAACAAGCTCCTCCAAAAGGCTATGTCAGGTAATACCACCGCCATGATTTTTTGGCTCAAAAATAACTGGCGAGATAAGTATAACGACAGCGAATTATCTCCAGAAGAGCGTAAGCTTGCCACTGCTCGTATGGAAAAGCTTAAAGCTGATACCCGAATCAGCAAGGCTAGAGCGAAGGCGCTTGAAGATAACGGTCAGGATATGGAACTGTTGCTTGATAAGATGTTAGACACCATTACAAAGGAGGATAAGAGCAATGAGCCTAGGTGATTACTTAGCACCAAAACAACTAGAAGTGCTTCACTCTTATCTGAATGATGATTTTGGGATGATGATTCTAACTGGTGCTGTTCGTTCAGGTAAGACTTTCATTGATAATCTGCTGTTTATCTATGAGTTAAGGAGGACAGCTAGACTTGCCAAAGAACATGGCGATAAACACCCTCAGTATATTCTTGCTGGTGCTAGTTCAGACAGTATTAACAAGAACGTGATTATCTCGTGCATGAACCAGTTTGGTGTTGAGTTTAAACTTGACCGTCACGGCCATTATCATTTATTTGGCGTTGATATAACACCCGTTTCGACTGCTACGATGGCAGGATTGAAAGGCGCTCGTGGTTTTACTGCGTATGGAGGCTATGTTAACGAAGCGACGCTTGGTGTAGAACCTGTATTTCAAGAAATACTCCAGCGGTGTTCAATGCCCGGTTCACATATTATCGTTGATACCAACCCAGATAACCCTCAACACTGGTTGAAAGTGGATTATATCGACAAGGAAGACAAGAAGATGAAGAAACTTGTCTATCACTTTACGATTGACGACAATACCCACTTGGCGCCAGATTATGTTGAACGGATTAAAGCTTCGACTCCATCGGGGATGTATTATGATCGAGCGATTAAAGGTCTATGGGTCACTGGTGAAGGTGCCGTCTATAAAGACTTCGATGAGCGAACTATGACCATTGAACGTGAAGATTTACCAGACAATCTAACCTATACGGCAGGTGTTGACTGGGGATTTGACCACCCAACAGCGATTGAAGTTATTGGTCATGATGATAAAGGTAACTATTACTTGGTCGATGAAGCGTATGGTCAGTTTGAACAAGTTGATCCACACTGGATTAGAGTTGCTCAGCGATTCAAAAAGAAGTACGGCATGGGTCTAATATTCTTTGCTGATACAGCCAGAACAGAACATATTAACAACTTCAGACAGCACCATATCAAAACTGAATATGGCTATAAGAATGTGCTTGATGGTATTGAGCGAGTAGCAAGTATCATCAAGCAACACAAGTTCTATGTGGTTAAGGATGCAGCGCCTAACTTTATTAACGAGATTTACCAATACATCTGGGATGAAAAAACGGGTGCGCCGGTTAAAGAGAATGATCACGCTCAAGACGCTGTTCGGTACTGTATTGCCACACCGTTATGGAAAGAAGAACAAGCACGGAAGCAAAACAAGAACCGTCAACGTTCTACTAGTTACTTGAATGATTTAGGACTGGTTTAGAAAGGAGGATAAAATGGCAATTAACACAAGTGATGATTCACAAGCTTACTATGATAGTGTACCGTTTGGATTACAAAAGGATTCAATTCGTATGTTGAAAGGTGGGACGAGATTCGACCGTGAATCAAACAAGGTTTACCGGATTCCCACCTCACAATATAACGAAGACAACATTAGCGATTATGTTCACATGTTTCTTGAACATCATTACAATCATCAGTTAACGAGAATTGCCACACTTCAACGCTATTACGAGGGCGATAGTGATATTCACTACTGGAAGAGTGATAAGAGCAAGAATCGAGCTGATAATCGGATTGCAAGTGGTCATCCCCACTACATTACAACGATGCGGGTTGGCTATTCGTTAGGTAAGGGGATTCAGTATCAGTACAACTCACCGACAGATAAGCCGGGTGTTGATAACACTGAAGCTGATAACCTTATGCAACGGATTGATGAATTCAATAAAGCTGTTGATGAGGATTACATTGAGAAGACTATTAAAAAGAGCCTGTCTGTTACCGGACGGGCTTTTGAACTGCTATACACAACGGTATTGTCCACTGGAGATGGCAATAGCGAAGTCAACGTTGAACTAACGGTGCTTGACCCAGCTAATGCTTTTGTAGTCTATGACACGAACATTCATCAAAGCTCACTGTTCGGTGTCTATTACTACATGGTCAACTACAACGATAAGCCACAGTTCTATGTGACTGCTTACACTGCTAACAAGGTCTATCACTATGAACCAATTAACAGCGTCGGGGATGATTTAGTCCTTGCAGGCGAACCAGAGGAACACTTCTTCGGTCGAGTACCAATTACTGAGTATGCTAACAATGATGAACGACTTGGAGATTGGGAGCCTGATTTAGATTTAATCGACAGCTACGACAAGGCGATTAGTGAAATGGCTAATAGTGAAGAAGACTTTAGTAATGCTACGCTGGTGGTTAATGGCGATATTGATGTACCTCAAACGATGAAAAAGATTGTTAAGGACAAGGACGGTAACCCAGTATATGACGATAATGGTGACTTGGTTTGGGAGATTGACCCTAACAGCCCATACCTGAACACTCTTAGTAAAGTCATGTACTTAAAGCCATCAATTATTAACAATGCTAATGGTGGAGTAACAGTTGTTCCTTCTAGTGCTGAATATTTGACTAAGGAGCTACCAATTGACAACTGGAAGAGCCACCTTGATGAGATTATTCGTGATATCTATACGGACACTAACACACCGAATGTTAGTGACGAGAACTTCGGTGGTAACAGTTCAGGCGTTGCGATGGCTTATAAGCTGTTCGGCAGTGACCAGATTCGAGAAACGCAAAACGACCTGTTCAGTCGTGGGGTTAAGCGTCGTCTGCGTTTAGTCGCTCACTTCTGGGGAATTAAGAATGTCATTCCTGATGAAACACTCGTTAACAACGTTACTCTTAACTTCCCGCCTAACTTACCTAAGAACGATACCGAAACGATTACCAATGCGATGAACTTACTTAAAGCTGGTGCGTCACAAGAAACTGTGTTCGGTTATTTAACCGCTGCTACTGGCGTTAAGCAAGAGGAAGAGATGCAACGGAAGAAAGAACAAGCTGAGAACGACCCTGACCGCTTAGACGCTAACATGTTCAATCAACAAAACCAGAACCAAGATGAACAGGATTCTGGCAAGGAAGATGATGAGTAATGAGCCAAAAAGAACTCACTGAATTAGCCCAGCAGATTTATGGCAAGTCAGACGAGCGGGTCAAAGAGCTTCAATCAATGTATCATGCCACTCAAATTCAAATAGAGGGCATAATTACGCAGTTTGTCTCCGATGATGATAATTGGAACCTGCCAGCACCAAAGCGGCTAAAAGAGCAGTTATTAAGCGAATTAATGACTATGTATCGTGAGGCGGATTCTGGTGATCAAGCGTTGATTGCTGTTTCGATGGCTGGACGTTCAATAGCTACGATTAACGAAGCCGTAAAGGTAAGCGCTAGTATTGCATTGTTGTCCCTTGCACATCAAAGACGATTACAACTTGCTGATACATTGCAAGAAATACCACAACAAGTTAGGACGGTTGGCTATCATAAGACTACAAAGAAGATTAATCGTTACTTCAATCGCCTTAATGGCCGACCACCAACTACTGCTGAACATGAATATGAACTAGCTCGAAGAATACCAGGCAAGTATCACAGAGTGCTTGCTCAAAAGTCTGTATCTAAGATGGTTCAGAAGTTTGGCTCTGGTATTGATACTGATGAAGCGATTAATCGTAATACTGTGGCAATGATGAATAAGGTTAACCAGTTAGTTGATAAGATTAACGTTAATCACATCAAACCACAGGAATATAGCCGAGAACTAGCTGAGATGTTTACAGGCAGTAATTCAACAAGTAGAGGTGCTGTTTACAATGCTGAGAGACTACTGAGAACTGAATCGGCGTATACGTTTGCTAATGCATTGAAGGACGATTTCAAGCGTCGCAAAGTTAAGTATTTTACCAACGTTTCGGTGCTGGGTAGTCATACATGCAAGTTCTGCGAACGAATGGATGGGAAAACGTTTAAGGTTAGCGACATGCAACCGGGTGTTAACTGTGCACCGTTTCACCCTAACTGCCAATGCGATATTGTCGAATCAACCAAAGAAGATATTGAATCAATAAGTTTATAGCAATCATTCAAATTAGAATGGTTGCTTTTTTAATGCCCTCAAACGTGCAGGCAGGAGGTTAAGCCGGACGGTGAACCCGACGGGGGTTAAACGGAATAAGCCGACGGGCGTAAAACGGGAGGATTTTCAAATGTCAGAAGAAGTAAAAAAGAATGTTGTCAATACTGAACCGGAACCAAAGGACAAGGAAAAAACAAACGAATCTAAGCCGGAATTTACAGATGAACAACAAGCTTATATCGATCGAATCGTTAGTGGAATCAAGAACGAGAATAAGCAAAAGATGGCTGATTATGAGCAAAAAATGGGCCAAGCCGTTGAAGATAAGGTTAACGAACAGTTAGCTGAACGAGAACGGCGGGCCAAGATGAGTGCTGAAGAAAAAGCGGCCGATGATATTAAGAAGCTCAAAGCAAAGAACGCTCAACTTAGCGCTCAAATTGAGCAACGCGACCGAATTTCTTTCGGACACTCAATTGCTGATAAGTACAACGTACCATCTAGCATGGTTGGGCGTTTAATCGGTAAGACTAACGAAGAGACTGAAAATAATATGAAGTCATTCGCTGATGAATACAATAAGGCGGTTCAAGCTGGGGTTGATAGTCGATTAGCTGGTACCAAGCAACCACAGATTGGCTCGCAAGCCAACATTGATAGCACCAAAAAACTATCGGATCTTTCATTGGACGAACAGACGAAACTCTACAAAGAAAATCCAGCTCTCTATAACCAATTAGCAAGTCGCTAGTTCGTTTTTATTTTTGTCAAAATTAGAAAGGAAGAATATTAAATGACGGATACACGCTTTCATTTGGCGGACGCAATCATTCCTGAAGTGTTCGCTAACTACGTACTAAATCAATCAATGAAGACTAACCGCTTGGTTAAGTCTGGAATTTTAACCAATGACTCATCACTTGGCAGTCAATTACTAGCACCCGGTGACTTTATCCACATGCCATACATCAATGACATCATGGAAGGACCAGACGCTCAAACTTGGACTGATACCCAAGACATCGCTGTTAACGGTCTTACTACCGGTGAACAACGGGCTTTCAAGTTCCGTCAAGCTCAAGCATTCGGTTACACCGATATTTCACAACAAGTATCAGGTGCACCTGCACAATCAACCATTTCAAATCGGTTTAGTGCTTACTGGAACAACCAAGACCAAAAGTTGTTGTTCGCTACATTAAAGGGTGTCTTCGCTAACTCTGATATTGCTACTGCTAAGAAGTATGAAGATTCTGGAGTATTTAGCGCTCGTGGTTTCCTTGCTACTATTGCTAAGCTCGGTGACCTCCAAGACAACACCTTCAACAAGATTATTGTTCACTCTTCAACTTACGCTGAAATGAAGGCTCAACAATTGATTGAAACAGTGCAACCTGCTAACGCTGTAACTCCAATTTCTGTTTACAACGGAATGCAAATTGTACAAGACGATGATCCTAACCTGATTAACGATGATGGTTCTGTAACTTCATACGTCTTTGCTAACGGTGCTGTTGGCTACTCAGTTGCTAACCCACAAAACGCTGTTGAAATCGAACGTGAAGCACGTAAAGAAGGTGGACGGACTAATGTTATCAACCGTCGGGTAGTTACTACTCACGTACTTGGTACTTCTGTATCTAAGACCTTCGCACCTGCTGGTCAAACCGTTACTATGGCTGAACTTGCCAAGGGCGACACTTGGGCTTCAATCGTTGACCCACGCCACATTCAAGTTGTGGCTTACAAGGCTAAGTTAGATAAGGAATTCGCCCCAGTTGTTCCTACTGCCAAGCCAGCTACACCTCAAGCGGGACAAGATAATCAGGGAAAATAACACCGCTCGACAATAGCGGAGCGGGCGTTACGTCTGATAATACGGTAGCCGAGATTAAACAACATCTTGATAACCAAGGGATTGACTATACTTCTACTATGAAGAAAGCCGACCTGCTCAATTTAGCAAATGGTGGTGATACCAATGGCAACGCCTAGTATTCAATCAGAAATCTTAGATGACGTTACAACAGCGCTAGGGATTGATGATCAAGACCATCTACCAATGATTGAGTTATATATCAAGTTGGCTTGTAAGTCGGTTGCTCTTTATACCGGTGAAGATTACAACAACCTGCCAGACGCACTTACTGGAATCATTACCGAGATGGCACTTGCTAAATTTGCTAAGCGAGGTAATGAAGGTAAGACCCAAGCGGGTGAAGAGGGGCTAACTGACCAGTGGAGTGAGGATGACTTAGCGCCTTACATGAGCCAGCTGAACGCCTATCGTGATAACAAGGCACAGTCTGGTCGTAAAGGCTGGGTGATGAGTCTTGACTAGAGTTAGAGATGTTTACTTATTGAAAAAATCAGCTACTCCTGGTAGTGGTGGGAACCCGTTCGATAAGCACTCGCATTATGTTGTCTTGAAGAAAGCTCTCTTTTGTCGAGTAAATGACTTGGGTTTACAAAAACAGACGTTACTATTTGGCGGAGATAGCTTATATCAAGACGCCAAAACTGTGATTGTTAATGGTAGTCCACCGCTACCAGATAAGATTGCATTCGTTGATGAATATGATCCTAAAACTGAAAAGGGCATTCTTTATGATGTGAAAATGCCACGAAGTCATACCAACAGTGTGGCTTTTTTCGTTTTCAACACTAAATCAAAGGTGGGGTGATTAGATGTCGATGAAAGATATCGTTGGTAAATTGATCGACATGAACAATGCTGGCAGTTTAACCGATGACAACATCAGGCCGGTAGTTGAATATCGTGTAACAGATAATTACTCTAAACCAATGACACAGGTAGCTTCTGAATTAAAGTCCCTAGGGATGAATGAAGAAGCTGAACGGATTATTCGTCAGATTGGATTGATTAACTCTGGTTCGGAATCAATGCTTACTGAACTCGGTCGTCAAAACGTAAGAAAAGCCCAAATAATTGAACGAGGAATGGTAGGGCATGGACGAAGCGGTTATGTTCCTACTGGTAATTTAATGCGGTCGATTAAGATTCACAAGCTTACCGATGGACGACTTCAAGTTTATCCGGAAGCAACAGCTAAGAAAGGTACTGAGTATGGTGGGTTCGTTGAATATGGAACGCGAAAGCACCCAACACCTGAGCCATTTATGTATCAATCTAATAAGGAAATGCAACCAGTTATTAGCAAAGAAGTAGCAGAACTAATGAAAGGAGCTGGCTTCTAATCGACAATCTACTATTACCACGTACGGACATGTTGCAGAGTGTCATTAAGCTAGTAAGTCCTTATGCGACAACTGTTTTAACTGGGGATGAAGCTAATGATCCGAATACTTTTCAGCTAGAGTATCCACAGATTATTGTGCAGATTCCTTGGCGAGTTGAACAATCTCGCTACAAGTTAGTGACCACTGGTGTCTATACCCAACAAATTGATCTTTATTGGAACGCTGATGAGGTGGGTTCGCTAATGGATACGCTAGACAAGCTAGAAATCCTGTTACCTCATCTCAAATTAACTCAATACCCGTGTGAATATCAGACCGATAGCCTGATATCTCCACAACCACAAGTCGACACAACAACTTCAACGAAGTTAATTCACGGAGTTGTTCGAGCCGACTTTTTTATTACTGAAAATTAGGAGGAATAAATAATGACAGTTAAAACTAAGACTGTAAAAATGGATGCTGCTAATAAGTACATCTATTTCATGAAGCTAGATGATGAACCAAAGGCAAACAAGGCTCGCATGATTGGATTACAAGGTCAAACCTCTGGTACTAACACCCGTCAACTTCAAACACTCCAAACTAAGATGTTCGATGTTAAGATGGCGGGTTCTGCTAATCAACAACGGACCGTATTAGCTTACTTCCAAACTGGTGATGGTTTATGGGATTCCCTTAAGCACGCTTGGAGGGATCAAATCACTATTCACTTATACCGGGTTGACTTTAACCAAGTAACCGGAACTAAACCAAGTCGTCAAGCGCCAGTTGAATATGCGCAATGCATTATCTCAACCTTGCCAAACACTGAAACGCTTAACTCTGTATTCCAATCTTCTGTTGTCTTTGAAGTGCAAGGAATCGCCCAAGATGGCGTGATTACTGAAGACCAACTTGAAGATGATGCCTTTGATCTTGGTAATGCATTGTACGGAATGCTTAAGCCTACTGAAGTTGGTGATGGTACTGCTACTCAAGTTCCAGGAAGCGTTTCAACAGATGCCACTGTTAATCAAGGCAAGTAGTTTTAACTAGGAGGTAAGGCTAATGGAATTAAAATTTGGTGATAAGGAATTACAGGTAAAGTTCAACTTTGCAAGTCTCTCTCTTTGGGAAGAAAAGATCGTTGATAGCGACGGTAAGAAGCAAGAAGATAGTGAGATTTTTGATGCTTTATTTACTGGATTGGTTCAAAAGAATCCACGTACCTTGGTGAATATTTTGAACGGTGGACTGGCTTATTTAGACAAGGACAAGCCCACGTATTCTGAAGTATTTGATGCTGCCTCCGACCTCATGGGTAGCGAAGGTATCGACAAGTTAGCTCAAGATTTGATGGCTGAATTAACCGCTAATGGTTTTTTCAAGGGTTCGATGAAGCAATGGATCAACTCCATCGAGCGTCAAATCAAAGGCTACGACAAGTTCTTCAAGGAACTCAAGAAACCAGCGAAGAACGCTCCAGCGGAAGAAAAGGAACGTTACAACAACCTAGTTCAACGCTACGACTTGCTCAAAGACCAATCCAAGCCGTTGCTCGACGAATTCGACAAAATGCTAAAGGATACCGGGAATGCCTTGTAATTGCCCGACAACAAGCTGGAATCACTTCAATTAGTGATTTTGAACAGCTTAATCCTTACCTCCTAGACGCAATGATAGAAGGCTATGAACGTCAGCAACTAGATCAGCGGGTGAAGTTGGCTAATATGCTTCAACAAACCCCACTGATGGCTCAATGGGTAACCCTTGACCAAAACAGTATTTCTCAAATCAGCTCTGCCATTCAGGAATCAATTGAACAGGAATTATCCCGTATTGATAAAGAACATAAGAACGAGCTAGATGCTAATGATGAGGAAGTTAAGCAAGCTGACATCATGGCTAAAGTTCTTGAAATGAGGAAATCAAAGCAGAAAGGAGGTAAATAATGGCCGTATACGGAAACAACATTGATATCAACGTTATTGGTAATGCAATTACTCAGCTTCAAGCAATTCAAAACGAATATATGAAGCTGAAGCATGATCAAGGCAAGGATATTCATGTGGGTGTTCAAGACCAAGCGTCTAATAAACTCAATGAGATTGATGAAAAAACAAAGAGAATCCCAACTCGCCACGAAACACGTTTAGGTGTTAGTGGGACTGAGGGGATTCTAGGTTCTTTTAGCCGATTAAAAGAACGAGCTTCAACTACTTTTAACTCAATCCAATCTGATATGCGTAAAACGGGGGAAAGCGCCCATCGGTTGCGTGATGTTATCGCTGGTACCGCTATTGGACAAAGCGTTGCTAATGGATTTAGCAATGCCCTGGGTAGAGTTAAAGACGGAATTCTTGGTGCTGTTAAGGCTGGGTTTGAGTTTAATTCTGAAATGGATACGATGAACGCCACCTGGACGACTTTAACTGGTTCTGCTAGCAAAGCTGAGAGGATGACAAAGTCAATTGTTAGCCTGTCTAATTCACTAGGACAATCAGTTGATGTTACTGATGAGCTTTCACAGCAGTTCTACCACGTCTTTGATAACCAGCCGGAAACAGAAAAGCTAACCAAATCGTTCTTGATTATGGGTGATGCTATCCATTTGTCTGGAGATAGACTTCAACAGGTTGGAATGGATTTCACTCACATGCTTTCAACCTCAACGTTGCACTTGGGAGAATTAAACCAAATTACCGATGCCTTCCCAATGTTTAGTGGGAAACTTCTTGAATATGAACGGCGAGTTCAACACAGTTCGTCATTAACAATGAGTGAACTGCGTAAGCAAATTTCAGCTGGGAAAATATCTTCAAAAGATGCTGAAAATGTAATGAATGAGCTGGGGGATAAATATAGAGATGCTTCGGAAAATTTGATGCAAACATTCTCCGGAATGCTTCGGCAAATCAGAGCAAATGGCCAGGTCTTGCTTGGTGCGATGGCTGAGCCGCTAAACAAAGCAGTTAATCCGATTATGAAGCAGATTTCTAATTGGGTTGAAGATAAACAAACCACGAAAGAATTTAGCAAACTAGGTGAGGCTGCAGGAGTAGGCATAAGTTCTATTTCAAAAGCCTTCGCTGACGCTTTCGGTGATGGCTCAATCAGTAAAGCGTTAGATAATATGATTAACGGACTTACGAATGCCGTTACGCAATTCTCTAATTGGTTAGCTCGTAACGGAGCAAGTATTATCAAAATATTTGCTTCAATTGGTAGTATTGCGAAGAGTGTTGGCACCGGGTTTATCTACGCACTGTCTGATTTCTTACACCTAATTCCGGGCGTTCACAGCTCAGGGATGAAAGGAATTGCTGATGCCTTTGCTGAGATTGCTAAGCACAAAACCGCTTTACAGATTATCGGTCGAATCTGGGCTACCTACTTTGTGACATCTAAAATTATGGGTGCTGCTAAGGCGATGAATGAGCTTTATAAGAATATGTTGGCGATTACCACATTGAGTAAAGTTCAATCTCCTACCGGTAGCTTATTTGGCGATTTAATGCACCTTGCTAATGGCCGAGAAGCAAAAGTAGTTGATGCAGCTGCTACTACTCGACTAGCTCGTTATGGTAATGTCGAAAAGCAAGGTGTAAAGATTACACCATACCTTGATGAACGGGGCTTTAAGGCTTCGTGGAGTCGATTCTCACGTTCATTACCTGTATTAGGTAGTTCTGCTGGCAAGCATGCTGCTGAAGCTACTAGTAAAGGTTTAATGAGCCGGTTGACTGGCTTGCTTAGTAGTGGCCGAGTGATTGAAATTGGTAAAGGTATCGCTGGTAAGTTAGGTACTGGAATCACCATCGTTCTAGGTACCATTGATATTCTTCGAGCAATAACACCATCTTTTAAAGGAGATCGTGTTAAAACTGCCGGTAAAGGTATCGGTGCTTTGTTGGGCGCAGGCATTGGTTCGTTCTTAGGACCTTTTGGAACTATGATCGGTGGAATGCTAGGCTCAACAATTGGAGGAGCAGTTTCCCATTCTGTTGCAAACGCATTCGGTGCCATTGGTAAAGGAATGAGAGGCGCATTAGATGCAGCCGGAAGGTTCCACAATTGGGTTACTCATTTAACTTGGAAAAAACTAGGCGATGACATTAAAAATTCAGTGTCTGGTGCTTTTGATTGGGTTAAGAAAGAATGGGGGAAGATTGTTGACCTATGGAATGGTGAATCTACCCCATCGAGTAAACACTCTTCTAGCAGTTCAAAGCAACCATCCCAACAAGTCGTTGATTCTCTAGGTGGGAATAACTATTCTAAACAAGATATTGCTAACGTTAAGGAAATGAACAAAGCCATCACGGCTTATACCGGTTCATTGAAGAAACTAAAGGCAGCTATCAAGGAGAATGACCCAACTAAACAACTCAACGGCATGAATAGTCGGCTCAATAAGTCGATAAAATCATGGGATAAGTTAGCCACACCAATTAAGAAAATCGGTACTGCATTCAAATCACTCAATTCCTTTAACAAGGAAATGGGAAAGAACGATGCATTTGCTAAGCTTAACAAAGATTTACCTAAGCTCGAGAAGAATCTAAAAAACAATAAGATTGCTCAATACATTAAGAAGCTATCTAGTGAACTTAAGAAAGCAAATCTTACTAAGACTCTGGATAAGATGAACACTTCCGTTAATCGAAGTGCTAAATATTGGAAAGAGTTGGCTAAACCAGTCAAAGCATCTGCTGATTCATTCAAGATAATGGATAAGGCACTTAAAGACTTCAAGGGGAAGAATAATCCACTTGACCGCCTAGATAATAGCGTTATTAGCCTATACAAGACGGTTAAGAAGTATCCGTTTGGTAAAGAGTTGGCTAAGCAGATGACTATTGCTGATAAGTCGATGAGTGGTAAGCATAGTTTCGTTGGTAAGTTCTCATCAATGACAAAGACGATCGAAAAAGAACTGCGCTCTTTCGGTCGTCTTTTTGATCGGGATTGGAAGAATGCTTGGGAACATATTGATACTTACCCATCTCGGGGGTTATCTAAGGTTAATAGCACTGTTTCAAGTCGATTATCCTCAATTGAAAGTCGAGAAGCTAACTTCACTAGTAAGTTCTTAAGCGGTTGGCGAAGCTGGGTTAGTGATGTTGTTAGTTCAATGCGGAGTGGCTTTGATAAGCTTCCCGGAATTGCTCAAAAGGCAATGTCAGGCATTGTTAGCCGGCTAAATAGTGGTATCTCAGCAATCAATAACGTTATTGGTGACTTCGGCGGTGATAAGAAGCTAAGCTCAATTCACTATGCACAAGGTACATCAATGAGTGGTTACTCGGGTCACCCAGGTGGCCTGGCAATGGTCAATGATGGTCTTGGCCCACATAAGCAAGAACTTGTTTGGCAACCATCAAGTGGTTGGCAAGTATTTGCTGGGTTAAATCGTCTAGTTAATCTAGAACCCGGTTCCCAAGTTATTGACGCTGAACATTCTGACTCAATCTTACGCGCTAATTCAATTCCGCACTATGACAGCGGGACACTTTCAGAGGATGAACAGGATAAGATTGCGGAAGCCTTTATTAATAATCCGGTAAAGGCTTCGCGCGACTTAGTCTTAAAGGTTACTAATTGGAGTTCAAGTACCCCAATTGTGCCAACTTTTGGTAAGGCGACCGCTATTGGCTTCTCTCGTGGAATTGCTAATGTCTTAAAGGACTTACTAGGAATCATTAAGGAACCAATCAATGGTGACTGGACTCCCGTAATTAAATCCGCTGCTCGCTTACTTCATTTTCACATTGCTGGTTGGCAAATTTCTAAATTGTTACGTCAGATTCAGACTGAATCAGGCGGTCGTGAAGTAATTACCAACAATTGGGATAGCAACGCTAAGGCGGGGCATCCGTCGCAAGGGTTGCTTCAGTTCATTCCGTCAACGTTTAACACGTGGGCGGTTGGTAAGTATCACGATATCAATAAAGGTTTTGACCAAATTTTAGCTGCCATTAATGCCCTTAATCACGGTGGTGAAGGTGGCTGGGGGAACATCGGTAACGGTCATGGCTGGGCTAATGGTGGTCACATCATGCAGGCTCAGTTTGGCTTGGTTGGTGAAGATGGTGACGAATACGTCATCAACCCTAATAAGCCTAATGCCATGAAATTGATTCAAGAAGCAGCTAGAGACGTTGTACATCGAAACCCTAACATTCGATTTAGCATGCCTAAAATAACGACTGCTCAATATCAACCAGCAAATTACCCAGTATCGCAGAACAACGATTCTACTAACCCACTTGTAGGATTAGTAAAACAGGTAATTGAACGGATTGATGGGATTAACCTACAACCTGTTGCCTTTGTTGATGACGCTGCTAGAGCTACTAATAAGTACAACGCTAAACGAATTGGAATGATGAAGGGAGGAAGATAGATGGTTCAAGTTTTCTCAACTAAAAAGGATGTGCCAAGTATGTATCCTTTCTTGCTTCCTACTGAGAATGGGGTAGGTGCAAGAAAGTATTATCATTACCAACCGATTGAGTATTCAATTTCAGCTGATGGTAAGACTTGGGATAGTTGTTTTGATGTTCCGGATCTTGAGGGAGTTTACTGTTATCGTTCTCCTGACGTTCAGCCGGCTGTTCAAACCGACAACCTGAAAAAGGTTGGGCTAATGGACGGACAACGATTACTTTCAAGCTCGTACGATACTCGACAGATTACAATGCAGGTAGTTACAATGGATAACATTGATGAAAGCGATTCTCTATTAGCTTATGACGCATTACAGAGATTTCTGGTTAGCCGTGAAGCTTACTGGATTTGTTTCTCTCAATGGCCTCAAAGAATGTACTATGTTAGAGCCAAACTATCAGCGCCTACGTTTACCGCTAATAGCTGGTCTGCTACGGTAACCTTTACTGACCTTATCGGATTGAGTCGAAGTGTTACTACATCGGTCAACTATGAAGACTACCTTGGATTTGGTAATAATTTCCCTGATAAGAAACTACATTACACATTCACCAGCAACTCTTTTACTGTTTATAACTCGTCAAACGTCATGATTGACCCACAACGGCGTGGACATGAGCTGAAGATAACTCTTGACGGGAGTTCAAGTGGCAATATGAGAATTTTTAACAAGACAACTAATACCGAGTTTGGTAGAACTGGAATGGTTACTGATTCAAAAGATGGAAGCAAAACCAAGAAGTCTGATTTTAGTGGTAGGTATGTTATCAATGGTATTAGGCCAACACTAAATGGTAAATCTGATTATCTAAATTGCGATGGTGGCGTTATAGTTCTCGACAAAGGCCCAAATACCATTGAAATTCAGAACTTCTCAGGAAAAGTTGCTTTTGACTTTCCTTTCTGGTGGCTATCATGAAGTTGCTCGAAATTACTAATAGTCTGAATAATCAGACTGATACAATGGCTGAACCTTTTGACTGGAACGATCTATTTAATTCATTTCAAGTTAATTTTCAAATTAACTCTGCATATGAAATCTCATTTACTGCAACTTATACTGAACAGTATAAGTACGCTTTCAACATGCTAAAAATGAAGCGTTATCTGTGGTACAAAGATCAATATTATGTAATTCAGCAGTTAGAAGAAGGACTTGATGAGAATGGCTTGCCAACGATGCACGTAACAGCAAATGCTATGTTGATTGATCTAATGAAAAACGTTCGCTTGGATAAAAAACAGCCTACTGAAGATAATCCTGATGTAAGCGGAAATGATTCGTCTGATTCTAGTGACGATAAGAGTGATCAGCAACAACCAGCTGAAGTAATTAAGAAAACCGATGAACAGCAAACTTATACACTTCAGAACCGGTTAGATCAATTCTTTAACGGTAACGATCAAGGCATTAAATATGAGTTACATGGTGATTTCCCGCAAGCGGCTGTTGACTGCACGGGATCACTGTATGAGTGGCTAGGGCAAAATTTAGTAACTTTTGGTGCTTACTATATCCCTAACAATTTTGTTCTTGAAATTTACGACTTACCATCTTTGAAACGGCCAACCGATCAAGTCTTTTACTACATGAACAACACAACCAATGTCAACATTCAAATGGATGGTAACGACATGGTTAATGAATGTGATGTTTATGGTGGGAAGATGGAAAAAGACATTAATGGTGGTGCTGGTGGCGGTGGTAACCTTGATAGCGCTGTTGGATTTGCTAAATCGCCGATTAACGCTAGCTTTGGTGTTAATAAGGGCCAAATGTGTCAAGACTTCGCTAACCGTGATGTTCGTGTTCGTGCTTGGGGAGTAGATGTTAATAAGCTATACGATACTGTGAAGAGTGCTGGCGTTAGTCCCGAGTGGTTTTTTGCATATGACTTACAAGAAGGCAATCCGACATCATTTAGTTGGTTAAATCACTTTGGAAACCATTTGTCCGACCCGTATGCCGATGCACAGCGTGTATGCAATTGGATAAAACAATGGGCTTTCAGTGACGGTTTTACACCTGCTTCAGGATATGGAGCGTACGCTAGTCCACAATTAACTGCGCAGTGGAACCAAGAGTTTGGTAAAGGCACTATTGGTAGGCTTTATTTGCAAGGAACTGCGGCGGCTGTTATGGAACTAGCTAACGAAAACATGGGACGATATGGAAAACCATTGCAAGGATGTGTCAACCAAATCAAAGCATGGGGAGGCCATACTGTCGCTTCTGGAGGCGGAGGTGGATGGGGATGGCCTTTCCCTTGTGGTGAAGGCACGTTCTCACAAGGCCAAAAGTTCGGCTATGATGGCGGTTATCGTACTAATAGTTTTCACGACGGCCTTGATTTTGGTTCAATTGATCATCCGGGTTCAGAAGTACATGCCATTCACGGCGGTAAGTGTACAATTAGCCGTGCTTGGGGTAGTGGTGGCATTAACTGGTATTGCGTAATCACTGATTCAACTGGATTGAACGTTGAATATCAGGAAGCCTTTGGTTCTGCAAGTGATATCTATGTAAACGTTGGCGACAATGTTCAAACGGGCCAAGTAATTGGTCGTCGGGCTACTAATCATTTACATGTTGGTATTACTCGACACAGCTTCCCTGAAGCTTTTCACCATGCTTTTAGCAACGATGGAACGTGGTTAGACCCACAAGCAATGATTAAATCAGGTGGTGCTAATATTCCATCTAACAGTAGTGATAACTCCCAATCTGTATCAGAAACTTATTATGCTCTTTACTTCCACTATCGTGATGAAGATAGCATCAAGAAGTATGGCCTGCATCGGGGCCCACAAATCGTTATGGACTCTATCTATGATATGAATGCATTAAAGAACTATACAGAAAATACTGTCAAGCATGATCCGCCAACAACCTTGAGCAATAACGTTGTTGATGTTGGTAACATGGACATTCATTTAGGCAATACAGGAAGACTTGTCGTCCCAGAGAATAGCATGAACACAGAGGTCACGCTAATGGGGTATCATTTTAACCCGTTCAATCCCAATGCCGATTCTGAACTAACTTGGAACAACAATGGTTTGACTATGAAAGATGCCATTTTTGCTATGTATCAAGACATTAATCAAATTAACAAAAACGTTGATCAACTTGATTATTATGGTGCTATTGGTGGCCGTAATGAAAATCATTTTGACAACTTATTATTCTCTAAAAACCAGGTGGATGATATGGTCAAAATCAGCAGATCGGAGGGTAAAGGCAATGGCGACAAATAATCAACATGAGAATGTACAAAGCCCAGGCGATAACGATAAATATATTCAACCGATCATTGGCAAATTAGGTTGGGATACTGATAATCCTAAGCTATATGGCATGGGATACTCACGTGATAACGGTCTAAACTTTCATGTCTTTGCTTCTTTTGATGGATTCATTTTTGACGGGTCAGACATTGATGCTATATGGGATGCTGGTACTAAGGATAAAGTCAAAAAAGAGGTTGATTCTGCTACTGCTGAAATTCCTAGTGCTGTTTCAAATGCTAGTGAAGCTGTTAAACGAGCCGATTCAGCGGTAGCCAATAGCAAGGTTAACTCCGATGCAATTAAAGCAATGCAATCAGCGGCAAGTGAAGCTAAGAGTGATGCTCAGAACGCTACTAATATCGCTAATGCGATGAAGTCGAGCGTGACCGATCAGCTCAAGAACTTGGATAGCACTAGCAAAGAGTTAGATAATGCTCGATCAGAAATGACTCAGTATGCTAAGACCGCACAGGATCAAGGCAAAGACATTGCTGATCTAAAAAAGTCCACTGCAGAAATCACAGCGGACGTTGCTAACACCAAGGGTGATGTGGCCGAGTTAAAGATCAATGCGAGTGCTACGGCAGTCATGGCATCAAACAACAAGAGCGATATCACTCAATTGCAAGTCACGGCAAGTAGCGCCTCAATCGACCTGCAAAACGCCAAGTCAGACATTGCTTCGGTTAATGCGACTGCTGATAAGATTAACGCTTCCATCAAAGATCAAGACGGGCGAATCAGTACGGTTGAACAAACCGCTAAGGGCATTCAGGCCACCATTGGTAATCAACAAAACGATATCAACACCATCAAGCAAGATGCAACTGGTATGAAAGAAACGATCACCAACAACCAGAAACAACTCACGGAAATCAACACCAGTGTTGACGGACTGTCGACTAAAGTCGCTGGTGCGGTTGGTAAGGATTTTGTTGAGTCTTCGATTAAGCAGGCTAACGACAAGATTAATGAGTCGATTACATCAATCAATGGTAATATTCAAAATATCACGGCTGATCTGAACGGGGTTCAAGCCACCGTGAAGAACAAGGCTGATGTGAGTCAAATCACTCAGCTTACCAACTTAATCAGTACAAAGGTTAATCAGGATGACTATAAGAGTGCTATCACACAGCTTGGTGACGATATTAACGCTCGTGTGCAAAAGGGTGACCTAATCAGTCAGATTAACCTAGAAGCAGGGCAGACTTTGATTCAATCGAAGAAACTTTTCTTAGATGCAGATTCGGTTGTTTTCTCTGGTAAAGCTTTTATTCC
>NZ_CALPCW010000015.1:0-42380 GCF_943193105.1 Limosilactobacillus agrestimuris | reverse complement strand
ATTGTCTTTTTGCATAAAAAATACCACCCACATTTATGTGAGTGGCATCGATATCCATCAATACCAGTTGACAGATATCCTTTCTTTTTTACTATTATAATTAATCTTACTTAACTGTACCAGCAAAACTTGGTGCAAAATAAGGGCTTAAGTTATATACGGCCACGTTTGTTCCCGGCTTAGCGGCAGCAGCATATTGGTTATTCCCCATGTAAATCCCAACGTGGTATGTGCTTCCATGGTTACCCCAGAAAAGGAGGTCTCCTGATTGAGCTTGACTAGCTGGCTTTGAGTTAACATAACTTTCCATTGCAACGGTGTTATGTGGTAATTGCTTACCTTCAGCGTTTGCGTATACATATTGAACAAAGCCTGAACAATCCATCCCACTTAATGAATTACCACCCCATTGATATGGAACGCTATTTGAATTAGCAATCTTGCTTGCCAAACTTACCACTGAACCTGAATGTAAATCAACGTTATTTTGAGTGGTAGTTTGAGGCTGTTGTGAAGCTACTTGGCTTTGTTGTTGTGGCTGTGATTGTGTTTGAACAGTAGCTGAACTGTTAGAAGTTTGGTTCTGGGTATATGCCACTTGTTGAACAGCAGGTTGTTGTGAAGCAGTACTACTATTTGCGGTTAATTTTTGACTAGTATTAACTGCTGAAGCTTGACTTGTCTGTTGGTTATTAGTGACAGGAGCCACTGAACTTTGTTGACTAGTAACAGCTGCTGAGTTATAAGCCGCTGCATTTGCATCACTTGTGTAGGCAGTTGCCGTAGAGTTAACAGCTACTGCTTGTTGGCTAGCGATCTGCTGGCTTGCAACCGCAACCGTTGAACCTTGCTGACTAACAACTGCTGAGTTATAAGCTGCTGCATTTGCGTCACTCGTGTAAGCAGTTGCAGTAGGGTTAACAGCTGTTGCTTGTTGGTAGATCCCTTGTTGATATACAGGCGTTACTTGTTGTGAAACAACTTGTTGAGCTGGTACAGTTTGCTGTGGTTGATCCTGTTGAGTGCCATTTCCTGCTACAGTGTAGGATTGAGGTTGAGTACTTACTGTACTTGACTGGGTTGTTGCTGAGTTAGCACCCTTTCCTTCAACTAATAGTTGTTGACCAACGTAAATCAGGTTTGGATTCTGAATATGGTTCCAGGAAACAAGGTCATTAAGGGTAACATTAAAGTGAACAGCTAGTTCGCTTAAAGTATCACCACTCTTAACCACATAAGTACGGTTATGTGCAGTTGAAGCTGACTTAGCTGCAGATGATGAAGATACCATTGGGGCCAATGACAACTGATTATCGTTCCGAATAGCACTTGCTGAAGAACTCATTGATTCAGGTTGTTCAGTGCCTGCATTATTATTCTTAGCCTTTGCTTCAACAGTATTGTTTATTTGGGCAGTTAAAGCAAAAACACTTAATGCACCTACCGTCCCAGCAACTAATCTTTTTGATGAACTATACTTATGTACCTTTTTTACCATACAGAAACATCCTCTCAAAATAAACGAAAATAATTGCTAATTACTTAGTATCTAAATTCAAATCTCTTTAACCATATCATTTTTTTAGAAATTCTTGTACTAATTTTAACATTTTTAAAGATTTTATTTTTACGTTAAAGCAAAATAATGTGATAAATGTTACAAAAAGGTTATTTTGCTTAAGTTTTGTTAAAGACGACAGTAAATTCAAACTGCCGATCTCATTTCATTGATAAAATAAAAATAGTTATAGAAGGAAGTGATCGCATGATTTGGATATACTATCACACTAACGATCCTTCAAAACGAAAAGCAGTTAAATTGCTTACCGCTCACCGACTATTTGTAAATGAACGGAATATTGAAAAGCAACCATTAACTCAAGCAGAGATTTTTAACTTGCTGAGTAAATCAATTAACGGAACTGCTGACTTAATTTCCAATCGTTCTCGAGATACAAAAGCTCTCAAGTTAACTTCTGAAAACTTAACAATTAATCAACTTGTAAGAACGATTCAGAAGAATCCCCACGTTTTGAAAAATCCAATTATCTGTGATGAAAACAAGTTAGTAACAGGTTTCGATCAAGAAAAAATGGGCATTTTCATTTCACAACAAGAACGTAAGGATGAACTTGCGGACTTATTATTGAAACAAAATCTCCAAACAAGCCATTTTGCATTTCCTTTCTAATCGAAATGGTTTAATTATGCAATTATCATAATCTTATACATATTAAAAGGTCACCGGTATTCAATAGTCTGAATACTGGTGACCTCTTTTTTATCCTTTTAGGACAACACACTAGCTCTAAGAACTCACTAGTCGTCTCCCTAATTTATTCTAATGCTTAAATAATTCACGAATTGATTGGTGATTGTGAACCCGCACTATTGCTTCCTTTAAGAGTGCGGCAACAGAAAGACGACGAAGCTTCTTAAATTCTTTTTCAGCAGGCAAATTAATTGTATCTGTAACCCACATCTCTTCAAGTGGTGATTCTTCTAGCACTTGAGGAGCATTTCCGGATAAGACAGCATGAGTTGCAATTCCATAAATCTTCTTTGCACCAAGTTTCCGTAATGCGCGTGCAGAGAGGTTCATCCGAACCCCAGTATCAACAATATCATCAACGATAATTGCGACCTTATCTTTAACATCACCAATAACATATTCAGGAACTTCTTGATCAGTTCGTTCCCGAACTTCATCATTCCGATTATCAACAATCGCAATTGGCGCCTTAATTTCTTCTGCAAATCGCCGTGCTAAACTAACCCCTGCATGATCAGGTGAAACCACGACAATATTATCGCCAAGTTCCCGTTCTTCGACATACTTTGCAAATAATTGAGTTGCTTGTAAATGATCGACTGGAATATCAAAGAAACCTTGAACTTGAGCAGCATGCAAGTCAATCGTAATTAGACGATCAATTTTATCCATTTCAAGCAAGTTAGCAATTAATTTTGCGGTAATTGGTTCCCGACTTCGTGCTTTCCGATCTTGCCGTGCATAACCATAATACGGCATCACAACATTAATCTTTTTAGCGCTTGCCCGACGTAAAGCATCAACCATAATTAACAATTCCATCAAGTTAGTATTAACTGGATCGGAAACCGATTGAATTACGTAGGTTTCGCAACCACGAACACTTTCATCAATCGTCACTTTGATCTCCCCATCAGCAAAATGACTAATTGAAGCCTTGCTAAGAGGTAAACCAATTTTATCAGCGACACTTTTAGCTAGTGGTTCGTTAGAGTTCAGGGCAAATAAGCGAACATTTTTCGCATCTTTTATTTCAGTCATTGTTATTCTCCTCAAGATAAAATCAACAATACACTGTTATTATCGCAAGTTTTTCTATCCGGTGCAAGCTGAACTATTTTTTAAAATCGGTTGGTCTTATTCCATCCATTCCGATCATTGGATCAATTGTCCCTGCTTTAACTAAGGCGGGCGTAAGAACTGCTTCCTTCACGTTACCAGTTTCGAGTAATTTCACTGACCCTTGTTGTTCATGATCATGTTCTTTAGTTTTATTAAGCTCAAATTGATCTTCAGTTCCCTGTTCAAGAGGTGATTTTAATTCTCCATGGTGGTTCCAAACATCTGTTAATCGTTTCAATAAACTAGTCTGCCGGTTAACAGACTGGTTGTTAATCGCAGTCACAAACGCGTAAGTCTCACCAAGCATAATTAATTTATCCGCAGCCCGGGTAATTGCAGTATACAAAAGATTGCGTTGGAGCATCCGACCAAATTCGTGTACAAGGGGCAAAATCACAATTTTAAATTGGCTCCCCTGAGACTTATGAATTGAAATACTATAAGCTAACCGAATCTGTGACCATTCCAGCCGACCATAATTAACCTCGTTCCCGTCAAAGTCAATTGTCATCGTCGCATTCTTTTTCCCCTTAGTTCTACCATTTTCAATTGAGACAATCCGTCCAATATCACCATTAAAAACGTTATTTTCTGGACTATTAACTAATTGTAGGACTTTATCACCAACCCGGAAAATCTGACCACGAAATTCGATTTCCTGTTTACTAGGAGTTGCCGGATTATATACCGTCTGTGAAAGATCATTAAGACGATCAACCCCCGCTGCTCCGCGGTACATTGGAACAAGAATTTGAAGATCATTTGCGTCATAGCCACGTTTTTGGCTCATCTCAATAATTTGTTTTACAACTCCTGGAACTTGCTGTGAATGACACGCAATAAATGATCGATCCGCCATCTTAACTGTCAAATCACTAGGGATTCTTCCTTCCCGAATGGCATGGGCTAACGGAATAATTGTTGAATCAGCTGCCTGCCGGTGAATCTTTTTCAATTCGATCCGTGGTAAATCAGCAAACTCCAACAAGTCATGGAATACTTGACCAGGACCAACTGACGGTAATTGATCCTTATCACCAACAAAAATAACGTGCATTGACGTTGGGATCGACTGAACCAGGACTTTAAATAGTAACGTATCAACCATCGACATTTCATCAACAATTAATAATGAGCCTTCAAGATCCTTTGCATTTAACTCAGTCGGCATTTCACGACCATTTAATCCCAATAACCGGTGAATTGTGCTGGCTGGTAAGTCAGTGGCTTCACTCATGCGCTTTGCCGCACGCCCCGTTGGAGCAGCTAATAAAATTGGAAATGCTTTTTCCTTGTATTGATTAGGATCAAGGGCAATAGCATGCATTTCAGCAAAGGCTTCCACAACACCCTTAATAATCGTCGTTTTCCCTGTTCCTGGTCCCCCAGTAAGAAGCATTACTTTAGATGTCAGCGCGGTTTTAATTGCCTCGATTTGAACATCATCATATTTGATTCCTGTCTTAATCGGCAACTTTTCTAAAATAGTTGCAACTTGTTGTTCATTTTTTGAATTGTCCTGTTTCTGGAAAAGGCGGTGTAAGTTTTCAGCAATTTGCCACTCAGCTTTATAAAGGCTTGCTGGATAAATCCGTTTCTCTTCGTATTGAATGGCACCCTCTTTTTCCATCGTTACAATCTGCTGGGTTACTTTATCCGTCGAAATTGGTTCCCCACTACCTTCAGCAAGCAATCGCATACTCTCCTGAAGTAATGGCTTAGCGCTTGTATAGGTGTCCCCACTTGCCATTGTTAAATCATCAATCGATTGAATAATAGCAGCCGAGATTCGCCGCTCATCATCTGAAGGGATCCCCATTTTAATTGCAACTTGATCTGCACGTTTAAAACTAATCCCGTCAATATCTTGAACAAGCTGGTAGGGATTTTCACTAATAACATGGAGAGTCTCATCTCCATACCGGTCAAAAATTGCGCTACTTAGGTTACTCCCAAAGCCAAGATCGTTTAATCCAATAATAATTTGATCCATCCCTTGATTAGCATTGAGATTTTCTACAAGACTAGTACGTACTGCTTCACGTAGCTTTAGACTATCCAAGACATGTGGATCAGCATTAATTTTATCAATTGCTTGGATCCCTAAATGATCGACAATTTTCTCTGCAGTCTTTTTTCCCACTCCAGGAAACTGTTTCCCAGAGAGAAAGTTAATGATTCCTTCTTTACTCGTTGGCTGGTTGGCATGGTATGAACTAGCCTGAAATTGACGCCCATATTTCGGGTGATCGACTAGTTTCCCCTCAAATCGATATGTTTGGTCATCACGTAAATCGCCAAAGCTTCCCGTAACCGTTATTTCGCTTTCTTTCCAGTCAAAGTTAGCATCTTCTACCGATACCAAAAGAACCTTATAAAAAGAATCAGGACTATCAAATATGTCTGATTGAACCTGGCCAATAAAAAAAGATGGCTCTTCTGGCGCCTCAAATAGGTTAATTTCTTCTGCTATGAAAGTCATCCTTTCTCTAATTATTATTTATCATTTTGTGGTTTCTGGGTTGCTTGCAAAGTCTTTTCAATTTCTGCAATCCGTTTTTCACTCTTCGTGTAGTAATCTAGATCAAGCTGCCGTGCCTGGTTTAGGTAGTCCTTATAAGGCTCACCAAGAACCATTGCCACCAATCCACGGTTAAACTGTGTATCAGCCCGACCAGGATGACGTTTAAGAATTGCATCATAGTATGAAGCTGCTTGCTTAAATTCACCTAATGCTAACAACGCGTCCCCTAATGCTTGGTTAATTTCTGGATCCTCTGGACGTAATTCATGAGCGGTCAAGCCATAGGCAACTGCTTGCTTATACTGCTTTTTCTTACTGTAACTTTGGGCAAGCATCAGGTAAGAATCAGCCTTTAACTTCTTATCATCAATCTTGTTATAAAGCTTAATAGCCTGATCAACCTTCCCGACTTCATAATACAAATTTCCGAGGCCATAATTTAACAGGTTTTGGGCTTCCTGATCGTTTTTTGCTTCAAAAATTCCTAATGCCTTCATAAAGAGCTCTTCAGCCTGAGCATAGTCTTGAAGACGAGTTAGCAATGAACCAAGATCATAGTAATTATTAGCCTTTTCAGGATGTTCATCAATTGCAGTAATCAACTTATGGACTAAACGTTCAGTTTGCTTTTTTTGTTCTTCACGGTTAGTTTGCTGTTCAGTCATTGAAATTCACTCTCCCTCAAATTGTATCGGTTGGATCGACACTAGTTTTATGCAGATATGATGTATCGTTCCATTTTTCCAATTCGAAATGTTCAGCATCATCAGTCGTTAAAATAGTTGTCGAGGTGTTACTAAGGCCTCCCCGATCTTTAAGGTGGGCCATTGGAGTACCAACTAATGCATTAATACTAGCATTCAGGGCTGCTCCATGGGAAACAATTAAGATTGACCCATGTGGATCATTACGACAAAATTCTCTAATTGCTGTCCCCATCCGATCAATAACTTGTTCAAAGCTTTCACTTTCAACAATTGTACTGTCATACTTATCAGGATGATGACGGAAGTTTTTAAGTACTTCAGGCCACTTTTGAGCTACCGCATCAAAGTGCATTCCTTCCATTTTTCCCAAATTAAATTCCTTTAACCGGCTATCAATTGTTAGTGGGACCGGCCGGTTAAGGTGCTGTAATAATGTCATTGCGGTTACCCGAGCACGCTTCAATGGGCTTGCATATATATGGTTAATCGGAACATTCTTCAACGATGCAGCAAGCATTTCGATTTCTTTATAACTTTGATCAAGTAACGGTGAATCGCCATTTGCCCCTTGGTAACGAGATTCAAGATTCCATTGGGTTTTTCCGTGACGGATTAAATAAACTTTAGTCATACTATTCGACCTTTTTCCTCTATTCTAACAAAATATCGCCATCATGTTTCAAACTTTTATAAATATATGTATAGGGAAGTCTACCGTCTATATATTAATAACGGTAACTTCCCTGATTTGTACTAATTTACTTATGTTTTTTAGACGTATTGGCAAAGGTGATCGTGATTGTAGGCCCGATCAATAATTGCACTTCCTAGACATTCTTCACCATTATAGAAAACTACTGCTTGACCTGGCGTAATTGCCCGTGCTGGATCATCAAAGGTTACGGTTACCATTTGGCCATCCTCAGAAAGGTGAACTGTAACCCCAACATCTTTTTGCCGGTAACGGAACTTTGCAGTACAGTGGAAATCACGACCATACCGACTTACAACATCATCAACCCAATGGATATCACTTGCTTCCAAGTGAGTTGCATAAAGGTGTTCGTTTTCGTATCCTTGACCGACATATAGAACATTTTTCTTAATATCCTTACCAATTACAAACCATGGGGCATTACTTTTCTTGTTTCCCCCAAGGCCGAGCCCACGACGCTGGCCAATAGTGTAGTACATTAAGCCCATGTGTTGACCGACAACCTTTCCGTCGACAGTTTCCATATTTCCAGGTTGGGCTGGAATGTACTGGCTTAAGAATTCACGGAAGTGCCCATCTTCACCAATGAAGCAGATCCCAACTGAATCCTTCTTCTTTGCTGTTGCCAAACCTGCCTCTTCAGCAATTTGCCGAATTTCTGGTTTAGTGTAGTCAGCTAACGGGAAAAGGACCTTATCTAATTGGTGGTAGTCCAATTGACTTAAGAAGTAAGTTTGATCCTTATTTTGATCCTTAGCCCGCATTAAGTGCATCCGCCCATCGCTATCACGCCTTAAATCAGCATAGTGACCAGTAGCAACATAGTCAGCACCAAGTTGGTTTGCGTAATCAATAAAGGACTTAAACTTAATTTCCTTATTGCAGACCACATCAGGGTTAGGTGTCCGTCCCTTCTTGTATTCAGCAATAAAGTATTTAAATACCCGATCCCAGTATTCCTTTTCAAAGTTTACAGAATAATATGGGATCCCAATCTTAGCGGCCACCTTTGCAACATCCCGGTAATCCTCTGTTGCAGTACAAACACCATTTTCATCCGTGTCGTCCCAGTTTTTCATGAAGACACCAATAACGTCATAGCCTTGACGCTTCAATAATAGCGCGGTAACTGAGGAATCTACTCCCCCACTCATTCCTACAACAACTCGCTTACGGCGCTTTTCGGCCATTTTATATCACCATCATTTCAAATAGATTCTGGAACAATCTACGATAGAAGGTCGCATGTTACCAGTATGAACTATTGTATCAAAGCTTACTAATTACTGCACCTATTTGCCCTCATTCTTAACAAAGACATCTCGTTGTAACATTTCTTTAAGAATAAAGTGGTATTGTTCAACAAATTCCGCTGATCGCTGGTGGTTAAAAATATTAATTTTCCGTGTTCCGTTACCAGTAATCGTTTCCATCTTAAATCCACTTAAGTCACTATTAATTAGGATCCGTAACTTAGCAACTGGTTTAAACGGGTTCTTCGTATCTACACTACCCACATACTCAAAATTACCGCGCTTGGTTTCTTCAAAGCCCAAATCTATTAATGTATAACGTTTTATCTCAGGACTTAATGAATAACGGTCAGGATCGCCCTGGAGTTGAATACTCTTTTCAAATTCCATTATTCTTCAACTCCCTTAACCTTTTTAACTTTGTTGACAATTTCTGCAATTGCATCTGCCAACTCCTTAACATCTTCCTCAGTATTCATAATACCGAAGCTAATCCGGATTGACTCACTAATCCGTGGGCTTTGCTTACCAAACATTGCGGTCAAGACATGTGACGGTTCAATACTTCCGGCTGTACATGCCGAACCACCAGAAACGGCAAAACCAGCTAAATCAAGATCCGTTTGTAAAACGTACGTTGAAATTCCCTTAATCCAAAGGTTTAACACATGGTTAAGGTTATTCGGATCCACACGACCATTAACTTTAAAATCTACTCCAGCATCCGTCAAGCATTGAATAATTACTTGCTTAAAATGGAAATAACGTTCCTGGCGTCGTTGCTTTTCTTCCGGAGTATCAATCGAAACAGCCTTGGCAAAAGCCGCAATTGCTGGAACATTCTCCGTTCCCGCACGCCGTTTTGTTTCTTGATCTCCCCCACGAACAAAACTAGGGAAATTGATTCCCTGACGACGATAAAGGAACCCAATCATCTTCGGACCATTAATCTTATGGGCAGAAGTTGAAAGCATATCGATATGATCAGCCTTAACGTCAATTGGCAACAAACCGTACGTTTGGACAGCATCGGTATGGAACCATGCTTGGTGATCTTTTAAAATTTCACCGATCTCATGAATTGGCATCCGGCTACCAACTTCATTATTTCCCATCATAATCGTGACAAGAATTGTATCATCACGTAAAGCATTTCGAAAATCAGTTAGTGAGATTTCACCATTTTCATCTACGGGTAAGTAAGTTACTTCAAAGCCCAGTGATTCAAGGTAGTGTAACGGCTTTAAAATTGCTTCATGCTCGATCGCTGTAGTAATGATATGCTTTCCTAATTTTTGCCGGGTTAGTGCAGTTTGAATCACAGCAGTGTTATCACTTTCTGTTCCCCCACTAGTGAAGATAATTTCATCTTCATTTGCATTAATACTTTTAGCAATTACCTGCCGACTTTCATCCATCACCAGTTTTGATTGACGACCATATGAATAACCGGTTGAAGCATTTCCCCAACTCGTAGCCATTTGCTTTGTCATCTCATCTATAACTGGCTTTGTCATTGGGGTGGTAGCAGCATTATCAAAATACTTCTCACTCACTTTTTTCACTACTCCTTATTCAAATCATTAAAAAGTTGTAACAGCATCTTTGCGGACCGTTTACCAGCTTCAATAATAAATTCATCAAAGCTAACCCCAGCATCTTCATCCCCGGTGTCAGACATTGCACGAACAACAACATATGGAATGCCATGATCAGTGGCAACTTGTCCTACAGCAGCCCCTTCCATTTCACTTGATAATGCTTCAGGGAAGTAATGGAGGATCTTTTGAATTGCGTCCTTACTTGCAACAAACTGATCACCAGAAACAATCAGACCACGCTTAACATTTAACCCGGTCTTTTCACCAGCAGCTTCAAGAGCCTTCCCCCACTTTTCAGATGCTTTAAACCGTGGTTCTTTTCCTGGTAATTGCCCATAAACATAATCAAAGGCTCGTGCATCAACATCATGGTATGCTGTCTCACTTGAAATAACAACATCACCAACATGAAGGCCTTCACCAATTCCACCTGCAGAGCCAGAATTAATCACAATATCTGCCCCACAATCAGTAATTAAGTGCTCAGTTGTAATTCCAGCTTCAACCTTACCAATTCCAGATTCAACCAAAGTAACATCCTGGTTATCAATTTGACCAGAATAATACTTTTTTCCACCAATTTCCTTAACACTTTCGTTTTCCAATGCCGCCGTTAATTCCTTGATTTCTTCTGGCATTGCGCAAATAATTCCAAACTTCATTCTCTTCATTCCTTACTTTACAAAAAATAAAATTAAATAGACGATAATAATTGCGATCACTAAAGCAACGATTGCAATGTTTAACCGTCTTCGTAACTGGTGCATTTTCTGCTCACTCGTCAACTGCTCTTGCTCAATCTTTTGGGCAGTTCGTGATTGAGAAGCAAACGATTGGCGTCCTTCTTCATTACCGTCTTCCGTACTTTGTTGACGATATTGCTGACGCGTCATCCGTTCACTATTGCTATTTTGATGATCCTTATCCACGATTACTCATCCCTTGCCAATAGTAAATTGCCATAATTGTCTTGGCGTCTTCAATTTCTCCCGCATCAATCATCTTTAATGCTTCGTCAAGGGTAACCTTTTCTAATACTAATTGTTCATCACGATCCTGGGGTAACTTTTCCTTCACTGGAGTTAGATCAGTTGCTAAATACAACGTCATAAATTCATCCAGGACTCCAATTGAAGTATAAAATGATGAAATCTTTTTAATTGTCCCGGCTTCAAAACGGGTTTCCTCATTCAATTCACGCTTTGCTGCATGAAGAGCATCATCACTATCACGTGAATCTACTTTTCCTGCGGGAATTTCTAAAGTGGTGTTATGAATTGGTGAACGCCACTGCTTCTCCAGTATCATCTTATGATCATCCGTTAAAGCTAAAATTGCTACCGCTGGAACATGATGGACAATCTCCCGCTGTGCCTTTAAGCCTTTGGGAGTTTCAACTTCCTCAACAGCAACTTTAATTACTTTCCCATCAAAAACGGTTTTCTCACTTAAGGTTTTTTCTTCAAAATCCATTTTAAAAACCTCGCTTACTTAGTCGTTGAACATGTGCCGCTTGTGGTCCCCGTTTTCCTTGAACAATTACTAATGAGACCTGTTCGCCCGGGGTTAAGATTCTTAAACCATGACCATCAATTCCTGAATAGTGAACAAAGATTTCACCTTCATTAGGAACGTTGATAAATCCCCATCCCTTTTCACGATCAAAACTTTTGACTGTGCCTTGTAACATTAATTTCACCTACAAACAAAAATACCAAGCAACATAAACGTCACTTGGTATTTTACAACGCTATTCAGGGTTTGTCATTGATGGACAACTATTTTTCTAAGCCTTCATCAACGGTTTCTGGGAAGGTTTCCCGGACAACCTTAGCACAACGAGCACAAAGGGTTGGGTATGCTGAGTCTGAACCAACATCTTCCTTCACCATCCGACAACGTTGACAAGTTTCACCTGGGGCAACACTGACCTTAACGGCAACTCCGCCGTTATATTGATCGGTATCTTCACCCGCTTCATCAAGAGAATGAAGAACTAATTTTGAAACACCGAGTAATAATTGAACATCTGCATTCAGACTCTCTAATAATTCCTTATTATGGTCGTTAACATAAAGATCAATTTGTGCTTCTAGTGATTTACCAATCATTTTGGCACTCCGTGCTTCTTCAAGACTCTTCAATACATGAGAACGAACTTCCATAAATTCTGACCACTTGTCTAGTAAGCCATCTTCACCATCAAAGTGACGAACTTCAGGAATTTCTGTTAATTGAACGAATTCTTCAGGTTCATTCATATAGCTCCAAACTTCTTCAGTCGTGTGAGGAAGAATTGGGGTAAGCAACTTAACCATTGTCAGTAAGATATCATAGAAGACAGTTTGCATAGAACGACGAGTCCGTGAATTCTCCGGTTCAATGTAAAGAACATCCTTAGCAACGTTCATATAGAAGGCTGACAAGTCATTATTAACAAAATTAATTAATAACCGGTAAGCATCAAGGAAGTCATAGTTATCGAAATCAGCCCGCATCTTCTCAAGGAAGTGGTTTAACTTAACGAGCATGTATTGATCAACTGAACTCAAGTATTCATATGAAACTGTATCTTCATTAGCGTCAAAATCACTAGTATTAGCAAGCAAGAAGCGGAAAGTATTCCGTAACTTACGGTAAGCTTCAGAGATTTGTTGGAAAGTTCCCATTGAAACCCGAACATCAGCAGAGGTATCAGCACTCATTACCCAAAGACGGATGATTTCAGCACCCATTTGTTGGACAACCTTATTCGGATCAATAACATTTCCTTGGGACTTACTCATCTTGTTGCCACGCTTATCAAGGGTAAATCCTTGAGAAATAATTGACTTGTATGGTGCGTGACCTGAGCAAACAACACTAGTAATCAAACTAGAATTAAACCATCCACGGTATTGATCTGAACCTTCAAGGTAAAGATCAGCTGGATATGTCAAGTAGTCACGTTCAGTTAATACTCCTTGGTGAGAAGAACCAGAATCAAACCAGACATCCATAATGTCAGTTTCCTTAGTAAACTTCCCATGAGGTGAATGCTCATTAGTGTAGCCTTCCGGAAGAAGATCCTTTGCATCACGTTCAAACCAAACGTTAGAACCATACTTTCTAAAGAGATCGGCTACATGGTTAATTGTTTCTTCTTCCATGATTGGTGTACCATCTTCGGCATAGAAGATTGGCAATGGAACACCCCAAACACGTTGACGAGAAATTACCCAGTCACCACGGTCTTTGATCATATTGCGCAAACGAACCTTACCCCATTCTGGGTAGTACTTAACGTTTTCCAAAGCATCTAAAATGTTTTGCCGCATCTTTTCGATAGAAACAAACCATTGATCCGTTGCCCGGAAAATAATTGGCTTCTTTGTCCGCCAGTCAAATGGGTAACTGTGCTTTAATGGTTCTTCAAGTAAAAGGGCATTGTTATCTTCCAACTTTTGAAGTGAAATATCATCAGCCTTTTGATAGAAGACACCATCAAAGTCCTCACCATTTTCTTTCGTCAATACCCCTTGATCATTAATTGGAGCAAAGATTGGTAAATCATACTTCTTCCCAAAGTTGTAGTCATCATCACCATAACCTGGTGCAGTGTGAACTAATCCAGTACCAGCATCAGCAGTAACGTAATCTGCAACCCCAACTAATAAATCACGATCAAGGTATGGGTGTTGAGTAGTTAATCCTTCAAGATCCTTACCAGCTAAATGCTTAACTACTTTATAATCTTCCCAGCCAAGCTTTTCAACTAAACCGTCAAGCAAGTCAGTAGCAACAACAAATTGCCGTTCGTCGTTTGCTGGCTTAACAACAGAATAATCAAACTTAGCGTTTACAGCAACCGCCTCTGAAGCCGGAATAGTCCATGGGGTAGTCGTCCAAACTACTAGGTAGGTATTATTATCAAGAACACCCTTACCATCCTTCACTTGTTCAGCAAAGAAGGCTGTCTTAGCAGTAACATCATGGTATTCAACTTCCGCTTCAGCCAATGCTGATTCAGATGACCATGACCAATAAACAGGTTTCTTAGCTTGGTAAAGAAGGCCCTTCTTAGCAAATTCACCAAAGACACGAATTTGAGCAGCCTCAAATTCCTTATTCAATGTTAGGTATGGGTGATCCCAGTCAGCACTAACACCTAAACGCTTAAAGTCAGTTCGTTGTTTATCAACTTGTTCCAAAGCGTATTTCCGACAAAGATCACGGAACTCGGTTAAACTCATCTTTTTCCGGTCATAGCCAGCCTTAGTCAATTGGTGTTCGATCGGTAACCCGTGAGTATCCCATCCCGGAACATATGGTGAGCGATAACCACTCATTGACTTATAACGAACGATAAAGTCCTTTGAAATCTTATTCATGGCGTGACCAATATGAATATTACCGTTGGCATATGGAGGACCATCGTGAAGAATAAATGTTGGTTTCCCCTCATTTAATTTTTGCCGTAATTCATATACTTTATTTTCTTCCCAGACACTTTCACGTTGTGCTTCTGTGACTGGTAATTTCCCCCGCATTGGGAACTTGGTTTTACCCAAATTTAAGGTATCTTTAACCCGCATATGCAATTCTCCTTCCATATTTTTAATAATTAGTAAATAAAAAACTTCACCCCTAATTGGGACGAAGTTTTCTCGTGGTACCACCCGTTTTCAGGGCATTCGACTTTCCAAATACCCCCTCAATCATTGATTAACGGTAATGAACCGACCTAACTTAAAAATTCAGTTAGGTACTCAGGACCGATCAAGCAACGCAGTACTAAGTGTTAACCTCACACCTTTTGCTAACTCGCTGAACCGTTCATGCCTTGCTAATGTCCCTCAACATTTTTACTAATTATTTCTATCTAATTTCAACAACTAGTTATTATCCGGGAAGACAACAACCGTATCTCCATCATCGCTATTACTTGATTCTGTTGAAGTCGAATCGATAGAATCAGTAGTTGCTGATGAAGAATCACTACTTTGTGACATTAATGAATTAAAATCAATTGAAGAATTAAAGGAAACAGTCTCCGCTGAATTAGTAGAAGTAGTTTCTTTTTCTTCCTCTGGTTGAACTACAACTTCAGAATTTGATGTAATATCTGGATTGTTATTACTATCAATTTCAACACCTGCTGATGTAGCATCAGAAGGTGAAGTTGTACTTTCCGCTTCTAAATTACTAGTTGTAATTGAGGTTGATTCTACACTTTCACCCGAATTATTGTCAAGACGAGTTCCTAAAATATTTTGAATTTCACCGTATTTATCAATATCGTCATTAGCTAAAAGCTTATCCCACTCAGCACTTTTGACAACCTCTAACTGGGATTCAAGCATCACTTGTAGACGTTGGCGGAAAATTCTGGTTTGCTTCTTTAGATCACTAGTTTCAGAAGTTAACTTGCGAGTCCCTTCTGCAGTATTCTCGACAATTTGATTAGCCTTTTCATTAGCAGTTGAAACAATATCGGTCGCTTGCTTTTGTGCTTCACGAACCATGATATCAGCTTCACGCTTAGCATTATTTTTAACCTTATCAGCGGCTTCCTGAGCAACAAGGATCGACTTGTTCAATGAATCCTTTAATTCGCTGAAGTATTTTAACTTACTTTCATTAGCCTTAACTTTTTCTTGTAATGCCCGATTTTGTTCACTCAATTCTTGAACCGTTTGTGCAACTTCTTTAATGAAGTCATTCACTTCAGTTGGATTGTAGCCACGCATTTTGGTGTTAAATTGAATTTGATTTATTTCATCTACAGTTAAACTCATCAGTTTTTTCCTCCATGTGATCTTAATTAAGCATGAATTATTGATAAGGTAATTCGTTGCTTATTTTTTCTCGTAATGGTTCCAACCTGGTCAACTCGTAACCGGCCAGCATGTCTTACGGACAGCATATCATGTTCACCAACCAAGTAGTCTGGTCGTTGCATTTCTTCCCAATTAATCTGCACAAGCCCATGCTCTAACAATTGTTTTGCTCGATTACGAGAATAATTAAAACCAGCAGCAACTACCGCATCAATCCGTAATGACGAAACAGTAGTCGTTAATTGTTCCCAATCATCTTCCGGCGCAATTAATTGCTCAAGGGAAATCGTCTTCCACTTAACCTTAATCTTACCAACATGGTCAATTCGTTCACACACAAAACGGGCCATTTGGTTAGTAATTACTACTTGCCACCGTTTACCATCAGTAACAATATCTCCAAATGCAGCCCGATCCAGTCCTTCACCCAATAATGTTCCCATTATTTGACGATGGTGCAACTCAGCAAATTTTTGTGGATAATCTATTTCTAAACAGGTAACCTCAAAATCTTTTACTTGTGGCTGATAATAAGACGGAAAGAAGAGAACCCGCTTCATTTCCGCATGCTGCCACCCACCGTTCGATACCATTTTCACGTTACCGTTACCATTCACAAGTGTCTGGGCAATATAACGTTGTCGCGGATTAAGAAATGGTGTCAGTACAGGACGATATTGATCCGTAGTTTGTACTAACCAGTCATTAATCTGATCTATAATTGGCCCTTCATCAACCCGAAAATGTTGTTTTATGTTTAATTCATCCATAATTAATTAAAGCATCATGGTAATTGCTTTTAGTCCATATTGAACAAGGTAAAGGACAAAGATTGCTACAATTGGTGAAAAACTAATTCCCCCCAGTGGTGGAATAAAATCAAACCACCGCATATAAGGTTCAACCAACCGATTAACAATCTCGCCTAAACGGCTTCCCCTTGCATTTGGAAACCATGATAGCAAGCACCAAATGACAATCACCAAAATATAAATATCAATTAGTTGGTAAATTACCCAGGCTAAAAAATTAATAATTGCCATTGCAAGCTCCTTTTATATTAAATCTTATCTGTATCATTCTTAAGGTTATCAGATAGGTTACCCGAAACCTCAAAATTCTTTGGTGTACAAAGGAAAATTTCTTTTCCAATCCGCTTAATATCACCACTAATTGCAAAAACAGTTCCATTTAAGAAATCAACAATTCGACTTGCCACTTTTGAATCCATTTGGGAAAAATTAACGATTACTGCCCGATCATTTAATAATTGATCAGCAATTTGTTTAACATCCGCATAGAGTCGTGGCTCATAAAGGGCAATCTTACTTGAACGTTGCCGGATACTATTCATTGAAACGACTTTATTATCGCTCTGTGAAACTGGAGCCTGTTCATCATAGTATTCATCTTGATTATCAGACTCACCATCACTAAAGAGACTCTTAAAAAGATTATTTGCCATCTTACTTCCTCCTTACCTTCCTAGAATTACGAAATGGGAGATGCCCTAAATCAGTGCCTCTCCCCATCACTATCTATTAATTATTGACGACGATTCTTAAAGAATGGTGGCGTTGATAAATTATCATCGTCATCATCAGTTGCAGCAGAATCATCATTAAAGACGTTAAATTCTGGCTTCTTCACATGTGAAAATTCATTATCCGTCTTTTCGTTTGAATCATTAATCCCAGCAGTTGGATCATTCCAACCATCAAATGGATCTTCAGGAGTAGCTGATTCTTCAGGCTTATTATCCTCACTCTTTGGTTCATCATTTACGGGAGCTACATGTTGTGCCTTCTGAGCATTTTTACTCTTCTTAGCGTCAATTCCTGTAGCAATTACAGTAACACGAACTTCATCGCCTAATGATTCATTCAAGGACATCCCAAATGAAATATCAACATTTGTACCAGCCGCTTGTTTAATTACGTCAGAAGCTTCTTGGGCTTCAAACATTGAAAGATCTTTACCACCAGTGATATCCATCAACACATGTTGGGCACCAGAAATTGAAACTTCAAGAAGTGGTGATGAAATAGCCTTCTTAGTTGCTTCCGTAGCACGGTTCTCACCAGTTGCACTCCCAACCCCCATCAAGGCAGACCCTTGATTAGACATTAAGGTCTTAATATCGGCAAAATCCAAGTTAATGTAACCTGGAGTAACAATCAAGTCAGAAATACCTTGCACACCTTGACGAAGAACATTATCTGCTTCCTTGAACGCTTCCATCATTGGGGTCTTCTTATCAATCATTTCTAGCAAACGATTATTAGCAACAATGATTAAAGTATCAACATTTGCCTTTAACTTCGCTAAACCTTCACTAGCAAACTTATCACGCCGGGGACCTTCGAAAGTAAATGGACGGGTAACAACACCAACAGTTAATGCACCACTATCCTTAGCAATCTTGGCAACAACGGGTGCAGCACCGGTACCGGTACCACCACCCATTCCGGCAGTAATAAAGACCATATCTGAGCCTTCAAGTGCTTTTTGAATTTGTTCTTCACTTTCTTCAGCAGCTTTATCACCAACTTCAGGATTAGAACCAGCACCAAGCCCCTTAGTCAATTTAGGTCCTAATTGGATCTTGGTCTGTGCTTGAGAAGCATTCAGTGCCTGGAGGTCAGTATTAGCAACGATAAAATCGACACCTTGAACCTTTTCAGTAATCATTCGATTTACGGCATTACCACCACCACCACCGACACCAATAACTTTAATCTTAGCTCCGGCAAATTGGTTTTCCATTGAATTCTCGTTATCCATTCGACACCCTCCGTTAATTATTAATCAAATAAATTATTGAAGAGGCTCTTAAATTTACTGCTAAATGAGCCATCCTTCTTTTTTGTGGTTTGTTCCTGGCTAGTCCGTTTTTGAGTAGGACTATTACTATCTTCAACTGATTCTTGACTCTGAGGTTCACGATTACCAGCATTAGTATCCGGTATAGCCTTTCCAAAGTCAGCCTCTTGGACTACTTGTTTAATTAATCGGTCAATCCCGGATAACCGATCTTCATAAAGGCCAAGCGCGTAACTAATAGCAAAACGCGGATGACGAATTCCCATTTGTTCTGGAACAAAAACTTTTACGTTACCAGAGAAGTATTGTTTAGCTAATGACCTAATGCCAGGTAAGGCAGCAACACCACCGATTAAAATCACACCACCTGGTAATTCAGGTGCATTAATCCGGTCAAGTTGACGAGCAATTCGGTCAAAAATTTGCCGAATCCGCGCTTCAATTACTTCTGAAACATACTTTTCACTATATTGAACTGGCTTATCTTGACCAACAACTTCAACGTCAATCTGAACATCGTCATCAGCCTGTGTACTATCAGCAAAACCATGATCACGCTTTAATTGTTCTGCGTTTTTTAGCGAAGTATTCAAAACAGTTGAAATATCCTTAGTGATATATTGACCACCTTCCGGATCAACATAACTGTACTTTAACTGATGATCATGAATAATACTTGTAGTTGTCTGGCCGCCACCAAGATCAATTACTAATGTCCCAAAATCTTGTTCACCATCATTAAGTAGGTTAAAGCCAGTGGCAATTGGTGTAACAACAAAATCCCGGACCATGTAACCAGCTTTTTGAATCGCTTTTTTAGCATTATGGACAATCGTCTTTGGACCAGTATAGAGAGTTCCCTTCATTTCAAGACGAACTCCAACCATTCCACGTGGATCTTTTATCCCATCAAAACCATCAACGGTAAACTCGGTTGGTACCAAGTCGATTACCGTTCTTTCAGGTGGAATGCTTTGCGTCAATGTTTCTCGTGCTAAATCTAAGACATCTTGATCAACAATTTCACGTGATTGACCATTATTAGCAATGGTTATCATTCCATGAACCCGTTGCATTTGTAAATAGTTTGCTGGCAAGCCAACAATTACTCCTTTAATGTCTATATTGGACTTTTCCTCAGCCTGAGCAATGGCATTTGAAATTGCACGAGCGGTTTTATCAATGTCAACTATTACACCGCGACTCATTCCGGCCGCAGGTTCAACACCGGCACCAATAACCTTAATTTGCCCTTTTACATTTTCACATACTAATGCTTTTATCGAGGTGGTTCCAATATCTAACCCAACATAAACCTCAGAATTATCCATTGAGAGGAACCTCCTAAATTTTTACACTAAATTAATATTTTTATTTATTAGTCTAACCTAAATTTTACCACAGTTAATCACTTGTAAAGAAAGATCTTTGTGATTTTTTTATAAAATCATTTATCTTTTGCCCCGTAATTGTACGAATAGGCACCAACACGAAAATCAACTACCCCTTGTCCTTTCATCTTGGTTAGAATTGATGGGTAATATTTCATTTTATCACCAACATTCGTTAACGTAGCCTTAACGGTATTTCCATCTTTCATGTAAAGAATCACTTGGTGAGGTGATTCTTTAGTTGGTTGGTACTTAATGGATGAAATTCCGTGAGAAATTACTGGCTTTAATTTTCCCAACTGTTGACCAAGAATTTCAAGCTGTTGACGGTGGCTTTCAAACCCCTGAAAATCAATATTTGTATTTTGTGCTGTTGTTAACTGTAACTGACCATTTGACAACACAGCGTATTTTTGTTTGCCAACTTGTGCCTCACCTAACAACCGATTTTCCGTAATTGCAACGTGAACACTTTGGGGACCACGAAGGCTAACTTCAAGTGTTTTAACCTGTGGATTTTTGATTCTAGTCGCATGCTCTAAATATTTCTGACCTAACCAGGCAGTCCAAATCAGCCGTCCTGGACGAATCGTAGATGCATCTTCAACTTCCCTATTTGTTAACTCGTTATTCCCACTAATCGTAATATTAGTGATCTTACTTATCGGTAGAATGATATAAATCATTACTAACAGAACAATTCCAAAAAGCCACATTAACGCACTAATTCTCTTTTTACTGGAATTTTGACGCTGTTTCTTTATTCCAACAACCTTATCTCCAATCGGTTGATGTGGTCCCTTTCGTGCAGAAATATTTCGCTTTTCTAGATGAGCTAAGCGCTGAGAATAACGATGATGCTCTGGAATACAATTGTCACTCGCCATTTCATCCACCAACTAATGCTCGTTAATTGCTTTACGGAGAACAGAAATTAACTCATCAGCAGCTTGTGGATGACCAACCTTACGAGATGCATTTGCCATTTTATCACGAAGACCTTGATTTTCCATAATTTTATCTGCCTGAAGCAATAATGTCCTACTATCTAAATGATCCTCAGTAATCATTACTGCAGCATTCTTCCGAACTAGCGATTGAGCATTCTTTACTTGGTGATTAGCAGTTACGTATGGACTTGGAATTAAGATTGTTGGTACACCTAAAGCAGTTACTTCCGCAATTGTAGTCGCTCCCGCACGGGAAACTAATGCAGCTACTTTAGGCATTTTTGCTGGCATATCCTTAATATACGGAACAACTTTAACATTTTTACCAATTTTCGTTCCTTGTAACTGTTTTTGAACGTTATTATACCGCTTCTGTCCAGTAGCAAAGATCACCTGATAGGAACGCTTACTAAATTCCGGAATTGCATCTACAACTGTCGAATTAATTTTTGGTGCACCTTGGCTTCCCCCAAAAATCATCAATGTTGGGACATCATCCTTTAACCCGTATTCTTTCCAAGAAAAGTCACTAGCAGTTTGAGAAGCAACTTGTTGAGCTCGCGGATTACCTGTCATCGTGACTTTTCCTTCCGGAAACTGACTGCGTGCAGCTTCAAACGCAATTGCTATCTGATCCACATACCGACTTAAGAACTTATTTGTTACCCCAACAACACTATTTTGTTCATGAATCACTGTTGGAATGTGTTGTTTAGCTGCGGCATAAAGGACCGCCCCACTTACATAACCACCAGTTCCCAAAACAACGTCCGGTTTAAAATCATGAATAATCTTTTTTGCATGGTGAACAGAGCGGAGAAAAAGGTAGACTGTCTTAAAATTTTCCAATGAAAGTGATCGCTTAAACCCCTGCATTTGCATTGTTTCAAGCTTAATTCCTGCATCTGGAACAATTTTATTTTCAAGTCCCCGGGTAGTCCCAACATAAAGAACCTCTGTATCTGGTTCTACCTGTTTTAATCGCTCAATCAATGCTAATGCCGGATAAATATGACCACCGGTTCCGCCACCAGAAACAAGTAACCGCATATTATTTCTCCTCCTGTTCTTTAATTAACGTATTAACAGCTTCAATAAACTTATCACCACGAACCTCAAAGCTTGGGAACTGATCCCAACTAGCATTAGCTGGAGATAATAAAATGACATCCCCCGGTTCACTAACCTTCCAAGCTTCTGGGACAGCAGTAATTGCATTTTCACTTTCAATTATTGTTGGAATTTCAGCTTGTTTTGCAGCATCCTTCATTTTATCTTTACACTGTCCAAAAACAACGATCGCTTTAACATGCTTTTTGAAATATGGAACCAGTCGTTCAAAGGTATAGCCACGATCTAACCCACCAGCTAGTAGAATAACTGGTTGTTCAAAGCCCTGAAGTGCTACCTCAGTTGCTTCAATATCAGTTGACTTAGAATCGTTATAGAACCGACGACCCTCGTAATCTGTTACGTATTGAAGACGGTGACGGACACCACTAAAAGTTGTCAAGACGTCAACTATTTCCTGATTAGCAACCCCACTTAATTTAGCAGCAGCAATTGCAGCTAACGCATTTTCAACATTTTGTGGACCGATTAGGCGAATGTCCTTAGCATCCATGATATATTCATCACGCCAATAGATCTTGCCATTCTCCTCATAAGAACCTTCATGACTTTTATTTTGGCGTGAAAATGGAATGATCGTTGCCCGTGAACGCCGTGCAATTTCTTGCCATTCATCACGATCCCAATTCATGATTAAGTAATCATCACTGGTTTGGTTGCGGGTGATATTTAACTTGGCATTAACATAGTTTTCACGTGTTTTATGGTAATCGAGGTGGTTAGAGAAAATATTAGTGATAATGGCAATATGTGGATGAATAGTGGGCGCTCCTAGTAATTGAAAGCTTGAAAGTTCAGTAACCAACGTATCCTCTGATCCTAATTCAGCAGCTACTTTACTAAAGGAAACACCGATATTACCGGCATATTCAACCCGGTGAGAGTTATTCTTTGCAATCATCAATTGTGTCAAGGTCGTTGTCGTCGTCTTCCCGTTACTTCCAGTAACACTTACCAAGTGTCCTTCAAAAATCTGCCACCCCAACTCTGCCTCAGTGATAATCGGTGTCTTCTTTTCAACAAACTTAGCAACTAATGGATTATCATAAGGAATTCCCGGGTTTTTTACCACAACATCAAAGTTGTCTTCCGCAAGACTAAGCGGATTAGAACCAGTAATTACTTTAATCCCATCATTTTCAAGTCCTTCAACAATTGAAGGATCCTTAGGTGTTGCCTGATCATTAGCAACAACGTCAGCACCCAACTTTTTTAACAAATGTGCTGCGTTTAACCCACTGATTCCAAAACCCATTACAAGAACTTTTTTATTATTATAGTTTGTTACTTTCTTCATTTCTCTTGCCACCTAGCTTAAATTAAATATTAAAAATTAAAATACTTGCTACCGCAATAATTGAAGCAATTAAACCGACACACCAGAAGACGATATCAATCTTCCACTCACTCCATCCGCAAAGTTCAAAGTGGTGATGGATCGGTGTCATCTTAAAAATTCGCTTCCCAGTAAGCTTAAATGATGCTACTTGCATGATTACACTAGCAGTTTCGCAGACATAAACAATCCCAATTACTAATAATGACCATTCGTGATGAAGTAATAGTGAAACTGCAGCTAGTGAAGCACCAATAGCTAACGAACCCATATCACCCATAAAAATTTTAGCGGGCTTATGGTTATAAGGAAAGAACCCACATAAGGTTCCAATCATTGCTAAACAGAATAAAGCAATTTCTGCATAACCAGGTTGGTTAATATTTACAAGGGCAATAATAAGGTAAGCCAAGAATGAAATAATTGATAATCCACTAACTAATCCATCCAAACCATCAGTCAAATTAACAGCATTTGAAAACCCAACAATCCAAAAAATGATAAAAAGGCCGTACCACCAACCAACTTGACTAGTTCCAAAGCCCATTTGGAAGCCTTCATGCTGGTAAATTACTGTAAAAATCATTGCGGCAATAACTTGACATAAAGCTTTTTGCCATGCTTTAAATCCTTCATTTTGGTGGTGAAAAATCTTTATGCTGTCGTCCCACATTCCAATTAGTCCATAAACTACTAGGACAAACAGGAGAGCCCACATAGTATTAGTTAACATCCCCATGAAAACGCCAACCAGTAAAACGGTAATAACGGCTGAAATTATAAAGAGGAGTCCTCCCATAGTAGGTGTCCCCGCTTTTTTAGCATGCCACTTAGGTCCTTCTTTACGAATCTGCTGTCCTTCTTTTTTCGCCCGGAAATAACGGATTAAAGAAGGCATTAATAGAAAAGTGATTAAGAATGAACAAACTAATGTTATTACAATACTAAGAAAATTCATATTTTCCTCCTAAATTAATGTCGAGAAGAATACTCGACAGTCAATGTTGATGACTTTTTCACACTATCATTTGGTCTAATACTTTGCTTAGTAACATAGCCAGAACCTTTTTCTTTTAACTTGATCCCCATCATTTGAGAAAGTTTCTGAACATCATCAGAACTCCAATTATTAATATCGGGCATTTTATATTCCCCTCCAGTATCCAAAATGATATGCTGGTTAATCAGAGAAAGTTGCCCCTTAGCAATTGATTGCTTTTCAACGCTATGTCCAGAACCAATTACAACTGGAACAAGGTGTTTCTTATTAAGCTGATCACTTGCTTCTTGAGGAGACTGGTTTACAACATCTGGGACCTTAACAATTCCCGAATTCTTTTGTTTAGTACTCTTCTGACGACTTAAAATAAATTTCATCGTTGGGTTAAAGACCTCTGCAATCATTTTAGTTGCTGGTTTACTAAGATTATGTGGTTTCCTTAACGTTACATACATTACATAACGTGGCTTATTTGCAGGAGCAATGCCAACAAATGAGTAAAGATAATTACTATCACCATTACTATATCCACCAGCACCACCAATTTGAGCGGTTGCTGTTTTTCCGGCTATTTTATAACCGTCAATTTGATAATCATGTCCGAGGCCCTTTTTATCATAGATAACCCCTTCCATCATTTTAACTACCTTTTTAGAAGTTGAGGCCTTGATTGGGTGCCCAACTTGCTGAGGTTTTACCTTCTGAATAGTTTTTCCTTCGTTATTAGTTACCTTATCAACAATATATGGCTTCATCATCTTACCGTTATTGGCAATAGCACTAAAGCCCTGCATCATCTGCATAGCATTGACGGTAATTCCTTGACCAAAGGCAGTGTTAGCCTGTTGCAAAATTCCCTTGAAGGCACTATAACCACTTACTTCACCATCCATTCCTTCAACGTTAACTTTATTAAACATTCCAAAACGGGTTAGGTATTTTTTCCAAGTTTTTGCCCCCATATTCTGTTCAACATGGGCAAAGCCAACATTACTTGAAAGATCAAAAGCGTCCTTATAGGAGATTGTTCCCCAACCGGACGTTTGCCAATCAGTAACTTTACCGCCACCAATTTGCCAAGTACCAGAATTAAAGGTTGCATTCGGTTCAAAATGGCCGGAATCAATTGCTGCACTCAGGGCAAACGTCTTCATTGTTGAACCAGGCTCATAAACATCTTGAACCAACATATTTCGCCAAACAGGATCTTTCTTTGAACGAAGCGTCGGTCGTTGAGAGGCTGCAATAATTTTACCAGTTTTTGCATCCATCACAACTGCAATCATTGATTCTGCCTTCGATTCCTTAAATACCTTAGTTAGCTTATTTTCCATAATATGCTGAACCTTGGCATCCAGCGTCGTATAAACATTATCACCGTTCACTGCTTTTTTCACCACTTGGTTACTATTAGCTAGGCTATACCCATAAACGTCTCGTTTATCTTGACGGAGGCCATTCTTTCCGGTCAATTTTTTATTAAAGTACTTCTCCAGACCAACTTGACCAACTAATGTCATCTGACCAGTTTCTTTATTGGCAACTCGTGGTGTCGCCACTCCAATAATTTGAGAGGCAAATTCACCTTCCGGGTAAGAACGGGCAGGCGTTGCAATAAAACCAATTCCAGGTAGTTTTTCCGCTTTAATTTGTTGCATCTTGGCAACTGATAAGTTTGCCCCCGCACTCCCAAACTCAACTTGATAGGACTGTCCTTTTTTTGAAAGAGTTTTTAAGATTTGAGATTTAGGCATGTCAATATATTTGGCAAGGATTTTAGCAGTTTGCTGTTTATTTTTTACATAAAGTGGCTTACCATCTGCAGAATGCTGACTCTTATCTAAAACTGCATAGAGTGTATATCTACTTGTATCTGTTGCAAGGACAGAACCATGTTGGTCATAAATGTTGCCACGTTTGGCAAGAATTGTTCTTCTCTGCGTATAAATTTGTTCAGCCTGAGAACGCAGATTCACATGCTGGACATCCTTTGTAATCGCAATATACGCAAAACGAACGATAAATAACGTAAACATTGCAACCACGATTATAAAGAGCCACTTACCAAAAGTTTCTCTGTTGCCACTATTTCCGTTATTTTTCGTTCGTTGAGTCATCTTATTCATTATTTATTAACGTTCCTTACGTTTGAATTATGATCCACTAATCCATATTTCTTAGCGGCTGATCTTAATTGGGATTGACTCGTCATTTCAGCAATTGCCTGCCGATGACTGGCATTATCGTTTTTGGCTTGATATACCTTTGTTTGTAAGTCTTGCAATTGATGTTGACGAGTATTAATTGTAATTTTTGTTGATAAAAGCGAAATGGTTAAACATAAGGTTAAAATACTACAAACTGCAACTAGCCCACGTTCAAAATTTGACCAAGCCACTGTTTTCACAGCGGGGCCTAATTGTTGACGCGCTTGTACTCCAGGATCAGTCGTCCTTGGCTGATCACGAGAAATCCTTTTTGCAGTATTTGAAACCATCTTTAATCACTTTCCTTTTGTATTCTTACTTTTTAATTCTTTCAATTACCCGTAATTTTGCGCTATGAGCACGATGATTATTAGCTAATTCTGCATCACTCGGTAGGATTGGCTTCTTGTTAATCAACTTGTACTTTGGTTGCATTTCTGGTGGAATGACCGGTAATCCCGGTGGTAATTCGTCTGCTAATGAGACCTTCTCATGAAACATCGTTTTAACCAACCGATCTTCTAATGATTGAAATGTAATCACACTGATCCGTCCACCAACATTAAGCATTTCAAGCGCCTGTTCTAAAGAATCCTCTAATGCTCCCAATTCATCATTAACCGCAATTCTAATCGCCTGAAAAGACTTCTTTGCTGGATGACCGCCATGCCGCCGTGCAGCAGCTGGAATGGCTTCCTTAATCACATCAACAAGCTCAAAGGTTGTTTTAATCGGCTTACTTTCCCTTCGTCGCTCTATTTTTCGCGCGATCTGTTTAGCAAATCGTTCTTCACCATAGCGGTAAAGAATTTTAACTAATTTCTCATATGGCCACTCATTAACAACATTCATTGCAGAAAGCGATTGTTGTTGGTTCATCCGCATATCTAGTGGTGCATCTAATTTATAGCTAAAGCCACGTTGTGCATCATCAAACTGTGGGGATGAGACCCCCAAATCATAAATAATCCCATCAACTGCTTGAACACCATTTTGTAACAATGCGGTTTTTAAATTTCGAAAATTGTCTTCGATTAAAATTGAACGTCCATCATCGATAAAGCTTTTTAGGTGTTGTCGATTATATTTAATTGCCGTTTGATCCTGATCAAATGAATATAAGTGCCCTGTCGTCAACTGATTAAGGATCGCGGCACTATGACCGCCCCCACCTAGCGTTGCATCAACATAGGTTCCGTCTGGATGGATATTTAGACCAGTAACAGCCTCATTCAATAATACTGTTACGTGCTTAAATTCTGTCATCTAAAATCCTCCATTAAAAATCAATATTTAAATCTTCAGCGATCTGATCAAAATCATCTTCCGTGGTATCCGTAAATTGTGCCCACTTTTCTGCACTCCAAATTTCAAGTCGGTTAGCAACACCTACCACAACACACTTTTTTTCTAATTGAGCATGTTGACAAAGGGTATCTGGCAAATTAATCCGGCCTTGTTTATCAAATTCACAATCAGTTGCGGCAGAATATAAAAAGCGAACAAACGCACGTGCATCACGCTTAGTCAGCGGTAACGCCCTTAATTTTTCTTGCAATTGTTCCCATCCTTTAAGCGGGTAACCAAATAGACACCCATCTAAGCCACGAGTGACAATAAAGTGAGTGCCTAATAATTCACGAAATTTTGCGGGGATAATCAAGCGGCCTTTGCTATCGATCGAATGAGTGTATTCGCCCATAAACATTAGCTTTACCTCCCCACAACCACTTTATAGGTAAAGTCTACCACAATCCCCCACTTTCCACCATAAGATTTCAAAAATAATTGTTAATAATAAAAAAATTAGCAAGATAGCACTTTTATGTTTAAGCACTTCTTGCTAATCAACATTTTCTATTACCAATGTTATATCAATGGTAAATTTTGACAAAATAGTGAAACAATAAACGTAATTGTTGCAACAATTACAGATAATCGCCAAAAAACTGGCCAATAACGCCGGTAGATAAACTCATTATAATGGAATGTTTGGCCAATAATTAAAAGGATTGCAATAATCATCCAAGTAGCAATCGGGTACGCTATCCAATAAAGGCTTCCAATATTATAAATACTCAACAACCATAAAATAATCGTCCAAATAATGGGGCTATGTTTATGATGATGTTGATGACGATAATGATGAAAAACCTTGCTGATTAAATCTTCTACAAGCCAAATAATCATCAGTAATATTACCTGAAGAAATGCTATTCGATAATCCATATTTAGTTCTAACTACTCCTGACTAATATTTACAATCATTAGTTTAGCACAGACTATTGAGATTGTTTGAAATCACATCCTAAAATGATGTAGACTGTTACTATTATCAATCCATCAACGAAGGGCGGTAAAAAGATGCAACGGAAAAAGAAAACTCGTTTTCAAAAAATTACAATGGTTGCAATTTGGTTGATGCTAATTGCCATGCTTGGCTCACTAATCTTTGGAGCAATTGCATCATTAGGTGTAATGTAGTTTCCATTATCTAAAGAATTGAAAAGTGCGAGGAAGAAACTACTATTCTTCCTCGCACTTTTTAATTCTTTAGCATAAAAGTTCAATTACGAAAAAACTTGTATTATTCCTCATCTTGACTCTTTTTCTTAAAAACCTCACGAGGTTTAGAACCATTAGCAGATCCAATGTAGCCACGCTGTTCCATATCGTCAATAATTCTTGCAGCCCGATTATAACCAATACGAAATCTGCGCTGAATTAATGAGGTAGAAGCTTTTTGCTGATCAACCACGAAATCTAATGCCTCAGGGAAAAGCTCATCTTCATCCTCAAGTTTTTCCTCTTGTTCAATTTCATTATCAGTAACAACCATCTTCTGGTCATATTCCGCTGGACGCTCTTCTTTTATAAAGTCCACTACTGCTTCAACGTCATGATCTGAAATAAAGGCGCCCTGAACTCGAACCGGTTTATTTTGGTCGATCGGTTCAAACAACATGTCTCCCCTACCGAGCAATTTTTCAGCACCATTAGTATCAATAATTGTTCGAGAATCAACACCACTTGAAACAGCAAAGGCAATTCTCGATGGGACATTCGCCTTAATTAAACCGGTGATGACATCAACTGAAGGACGTTGAGTAGCCAAAATCATATGGATACCAGCAGCTCGTCCCATTTGTGCAATTCGGACAATTGCATCTTCAACATCGTGAGAAACAGTCATCATTAAATCAGCCAGTTCATCAACAATTACCAAAATTAACGGTAACGCTGGTTGTTCGGTCGTATCTTCTTGCTCGTTGTTCTCCTGAACAAGTTGGTTGTACCCCTTTAGGTTGCGGACCCCAAATTTAGCAAACAGTTCATAACGACGTTCCATTTCAGCAACTACCTTTGCCAATGCTTTAGCTGCCTTCTTTGGTTCTGAAACTACTGGGCTTAACAGGTGTGGAATCCCGTTATAGACGCTTAATTCTACCTTTTTAGGGTCAATCATCAAGAATTTTACCTGGTGGGGTTTAGCCTTCAATAAGATGCTGGTAATAATATCGTTAATCGCAACTGATTTCCCACTTCCGGTAGCACCTGCAATTAAGAGGTGGGGCATCTTGGTTAAATCAGCCATCATCACATCCCCTGTAACAGTTCTTCCAAGCGGAACATTCATTGGGTGATCATCATTGGGCATTGATTCTACCATATCGCGAAAACCAACAGTCGCAATTTGCTGGTTAGGAACTTCAATTCCAATTAATGATTTTCCAGGAATCGGTGCTTCAATCCGAATATCTTTTGCAGCAAGCGCTAGGGCTAAGTCATCTGCCAAGTGTGTAATCCGACTCACCTTGACTCCCACTGCTGGACGCAATTCATATTTTGTCACCGATGGACCAAGGTTAACATTCTCAACGGTTGCATCAACGCCAAACGACTTCAACGTATCCTGAAGCTTTTTGGTATTCTTCTTAATCGCGTGTAAATCGTCTTTTTGATCAGCTTGCGGAATCTTGGTTAATAAACTTAATGGTGGTAACTGGTAATCAGCATCTTCCTTTTCAGCAGTAGTAGCCAATTGCAAATCATCATTAGAAGTTGGCAACTCTTGAGATTTTCCGGTTTTACCCGAAGCCTCATCATTGCTTGTACTGGCTACTGTAATCCGCGGCTCGGTAACTTTTGGTGTTACTGAGTGTTGAGAAGCATCAACATCTGTTAGATCTTTTTGAACCGGTTTCACCTTGTCAGCTAAAGTGGTAATTTGCTCCTTAACTGGTTGTTTAACCCGTGGCTTGGCCGCAAAAGACTGTCTAACCCGTTGAATAAGCATTGGTATTTTTTTCAATTGGCGACCAAGATTAATTAAATATTGTTCCCAGGGAATCGCAAAAAAGATAATAATTCCTGCAACAATCATTAACCAGGCCAATGCAGCCGTTCCCTGACGACCAATCAAATAGTTACTCCCAGTATAGAGGAATGCCCCTAGCATCCCCCCACCGATGTTAGTAGAATTGCTTGTCTGAAAAAAGACCTCTGTTAAATTATTCCAGGTTGTAGATATAAAATTGGCGTGAAGGTTCAAATGATTAAACATTAGATAGTGTAACCAAATTAATCCCCCACAATATGCAATAATAAATCCACTAATCCAGCGATGATTATATCTTGGTCGATGACCGAAGAAGGTTAATGATAATCCAGAAATAAGAACAAGGATCATTGCTACCGGATAGGATCTACCAACCAGAATACTAAATAAGCCAACTAATAATTGACCAATTGCTCCAAGATTAAATAACCCAATAAGCATCAAGAATGCAAGAATAATTCCTACTAAATTATCAACAATCCTTGCTTGACTTTTTTTACTTACAGTTCGGCGACGACCAGTTCCTGACCGCTTCTTTCTTGCCATATTATTCCCCACTTATTTTAATTTATCAAAGTGATATTTATGAACCCGTGCTAAATTTGGAAAACTTTGCTGACGAAGGGCCTCGTAGATCACAATTGCCGCACTATTCGACAAGTTTAATGCCCGGATATTGTTATCGTTTTGCGGAATTCGAATAGCATTTTCTGGATACCGACGCATAAATTCTTCTGGTAACCCGGTTGTTTCCTTACCAAACAGGAAATAGTGATCCCCAGAAGTTGTATAGTCAACATCAGTATAGTCACGGCTTGCAAATTTAGATACAAGGTATAACTTACTAATATCAGGAACGGTAGAAATAAACTCGCGCAGATCATCATGATAGGTAATTTTTACCTTATCCCAATAATCTAATCCCGCTCTCTTCATGTGCTTATCATCCGTTGAAAATCCAAGCGGCTTAATTAAATGTAATTCCGTATTCGTCCCGGCGCATGTCCGGGCAATATTCCCAGTATTTGCAGGAAACAATGGTTCAAATAATACAATATGGTTTGTCATCATAATTCTCCTTAGACAAATAAAAAAAGCAGGGTCTCGGTGTTGGCACGGCGAAACGCTGCTTTAATGAAGTACTCTTTGGCAATTACCAACGAATCTGTTCGATGTCAATTGCCAAACGATTTCTCATAAAGTAATTTACCACCTTTAATTAAGATTGGCAACACCATTAACTAATTTTTTGTAGAAAGTTAAAGATAACTTCTTAAATCTCACTTTCTCCCTACCAATAAGCTAACATCAACGGTAATTGAGTGAAGTTTTGCCAATTCATCATCGGTAAGTTGTTGGACATTCTTCCCCCAACTCATCGGCGTCATCTTAACCATATCCGTGATTAATTCTTTAGGAAGATCAAATTGGTACCGGACACGGATCACATGTGCGTCTGGGTAGTGCTTCTTAAATAATTCAAGGACCTTACTATTATCATAGTGGTAATGCTGATCTTTGTTTCCATACAGTAAGTGTCGCAATTCCAAGAGATAATCTGCATTAGGAATTACCTTAATTAGGAGGCCATTTTCTTTTAAGACTCGATTAAATTCTCGATAATCAGACGGAGAAAACAATTCTAAAACTGTATCGAAGGATTGGTCAACAAATGGCAACTGACGAAGATCGGCAATACAAAAGAAAGCCTTCGTATCAAGTTGAGTTGCCAAGGTAATCCCAGGTTTTGAAATGTCAAAGCCAACATAAAAATCTCGATCTTTTCGAAGCGATGCCAATTGTGCTAGCGGCGTTCCTTCCCCTGTACCCACATCAAGAACTGTTTGGGGAGTTGCCGGGAGGAATTGATTAACCCGTTCAATAATTGGTTTAAATAATCCTGCAGAAAGTAATTTTCGTCGTGAGATAAACATTGCCCGATCATATTCTGTTGTTCCCTGGGTATTTAAAAAATGAAGGTAGCCATGACGGTTAAAATCAATTGTATGACCCTTTTCACAAACAAGCGAATTTCCAGTTAAATTCAAATAACGATGGTGACAAACAGGACATTGAAATAGTTCAAGATGGCTTTGAACCAAATTTTCAGCACGTTCAATCTTTTTCACTTTAATTTCTCCTATTTTTTTATTATTTACAGTGTACCATAGCTAGTATTAGGCTTGCTGAATTGCTATCATAGAGATGAACAAATTCAAAGGAGGCAGTTTAATTTGACTGAACAATTTTTGATCGGTACGTATACTAAAAAGGATAGCAAGGGTGTTTATAAAGTTACCTTGGATCCTGAAAAAGAAGAGATTACTAACGTCGAATTAGCTATTCCATCACAAAAGCCAGCTTACTTACAAGTAGGTTCTGATAAGCGAGTTTACGCTGTAAAGCAAATTGATGACCAGGGTGGTGTGGCATCATATTCACTAAAAGATGACAATGCCAAGATGCTCAGTAAGGTTCTTGCAGCAGGAGCTCCTCCAGCATACGTTGGCCTTGATGAAAAGCGTCACCTACTTTACAGTGCTAATTACCATACTGCAAAGATTGATGTCTTCAAGATCAATGAAGATGGAACACTAACTCAGACTGACTCAGTTCTCCACCAAGGTGCTACCGGCCCTCAACCAGAACAAGATAGTCCACACGTTCACTTTGCCGACTTGACTCCTGACCAACGCTTGGTTGTCTGCGACTTAGGAATGGACCTTGTCGTCGTTTATGATGTTTCTGCTGACGGTAAATTAACTGCTGTTTCCCGTTATAAGTCAGAAGATGGTTTTGGTTCTCGTCATATTGCGTTCCATCCTAATGGTAAATATGCTTATCTTCTCGGTGAACTAAGTAGCAAGCTTGAAGTACTAAAGTACAATGCCACTGATGGAACCTTTAGTCACGTCCAAACAATTAAGACAATCCCTGATGATTGGACAGCTCATAATGGTGCTGCTGCTATTCGACTTTCAAAGGATGGTAAATTTATTTACACTTCAAACCGTGGAGAAAATACCATCGCAGTCTTTGAAGTTCAACCAGACTTCACTGTTAAGCATATTCAATCAATTTCAACTGAAGGTGACTTCCCTCGTGACTTCAACCTTAGCTCTAATGAATCATTCTTGTTAGCCTCTAACCAAAATAGTGATAACTTGACCCTTTACAAGCGTGATGCTAATACTGGTAAGTTAACCTTACTACAAAAGAATGTTAAGTGTCCTGAACCTGTTTGTGTTCAACGCTTTTAATAAAATTGAGCTGAAAATTTGCCCAATTCTTTAAATAAAACAAATAACCCTCCGGAGTCCAACTTTGTCAGATACTGGAGGGTTATTTATTGTTTAAATTAAATCAATCAACTTTTGAATATCTTCCGGAAGTGGGGCATGAACCTCAATGTATCGTTGCTTAAAAGGACTATAAAACTTCATCCAGTAGCAATGAAGTGCTTGACGAGAAATTAACGGTTCACCGCCATACATTTCATCCCCAATTAACGGGTGCCCTAAATAACGAAAGTGAACCCGGATTTGGTGAGTCCGTCCAGTATGAAGACGTATACGTAGTAGTGAACCCCTCGTCGATGATTTCTCTAGCCAATATTCCGTAACCGATGGCTTCCCCGTAGAAATTACGGTCCGCGTGACAAATTTTTCCGGATCACGATCTATCGGTGCATCAATATACCCATGGCTAGCCTTAATTTGTCCCCCAACAACCGCATAGTAATTTTTCTTTACTTGGTGCTTTTTTAGTTGCTGATCCATAATTGCATGCGCAAAACGGTGTTTCGGAAAAGCCACCAGGCCACTCGTATCTTTATCTAATCGTGTAGCAACATGAATCACTAAATTCTCATAGCCCTGTCGCTCATAATAACCACGAACTCGGTTAACCAAACTATCAGCAACTGTCACGTGATGTGCAGGAACGGTCGCAATGCCCGCCGGTTTATTAAGAATCAAGAAATCACGATCTTCATAAACAATTTCAATTGGCAGGTTACTAGGAATAACGTTATCATTGGCTTTTTCTGGAGGCAAAATTAGTGAGAAATGATCACCGGGATTAACAGTATCCACTGTCCACCGATCCTCACCATTAATTTGCATTTTTCCACCATGATAAACTGCGACCTTAATCAAGCTTGCACTAACGCCTTCATGTTTTAGTGCAGAACGTAATTTCCGTGGCTGGTGTCCATTATATTGCCATTCAAATTCCATTACTTTACTCCACCAATAAATGAATCTTTAACCCGGTGCCAGAAGTTATTATGCCGATATTGGGCAAAATTAATCCGTTTCTTAGCGACTTGATAAGTAATCTCTATTAGTTTTCGTTCCCCCACTGAGGGCTTTAGCCGTACTTGATCACGATCACAAGTCATCACATGGCCATTAAGATCCTTCAACCGAAGCATCAATTTGGATTCAGAACCGAAAATAATTGGGGATCCCAAAGTTCTAAATACCCGGTTATTTAATGAAGCCATTTCAGCAAGCTGAAAACCGACAATTTGTGGATCCATAATTGCCCCACCGACAGATTTGTTATAAGCAGTTGACCCCGTTGGAGTAGAAATGCATAAACCATCTCCACGGAAGGTTTCAAATAATTCATTATTAATAAACACATCGCAGACCATGGTCTTTGTAATATTACGAACGGTCGATTCGTTTAGGGCTGTATAGTGATCAATAGAGCCATCAGAATAGATCGCGTGCATATCAAGAAGTGGGTATGATACCGATTGTCCACTGTCATTAACTAAACTATCAACCAGGTCATCGATTTCGTAATTTCGCCAGTCAGTATAAAAGCCTAAGTGTCCCGTATGGATCCCAACAAAGCGAATCTTATCCAATAAAGCTTCATAATGATGAAATGCAGACAATAGGGTCCCATCTCCACCAATCGTAATAACAACATTGGGAGCATTTTGGTCTAAAACCAGTCCGGCCTTACTTAACTCTGCCTTAAGTAATTTACTAATCCGTTGTGATTCCGACGTATCATTATTATAAATTGCGACTCGCATATAATCTCCTTATCTATCCGAAATATTCTGATCTCCCGGTGTCCGGTTTGAAAACATTGTTTGTGCTTCTTGAATTTCTTCCCGAATTTCTGACATTTCATTATCAAGTTTGAACGCAGCTTCTGCAGCACGCTGTAACCTTGCTGACAACTCTTCTGGAAATTCACCTTGGTACTTATAGTTTAATGAATGTTCAATTGTTGCCCAAAAATTCATCGCTAATGTCCGAATTTGAATTTCAGCAAGGATTCGTTTTTCACCAGTAATCAACTGAACCGGGTATTCAATTACAATGTGGTAAGAACGATACCCACTCGGTTTAGCATTACTAATGTAATCACGTTCTTCCAGGATCATCATATCACTTCGTTGACGAAGCAAATCGACTACTTGGTAAATATCCTCCACGAACTGACACATAATCCGTACTCCAGCAATATCTTGCATATCTTGTTCAAGCCGATCCTCTTGAACATGTCGACGAACCATTTTCTCTTTAATGCTATCAACCGGTTTTACCCGACCAGTAACAAATTCGATTGGTGAATGCTGTGTTTCATCTTGGTATTGTTTCCGAATACCCCTTAACTTAATCTTCAATTCATTAACAGTTTGTTGGTAAGGTAGTAGAAAGTGTTGCCAATCTTCAACCATAGATAACCCTCCCATTAAAGTTCGCATTTAATTCTAGCACACTCATCCCCTCAACAGCATAAAACTGGTTCATAAATCATAATTCTTTACAAATTTAATTTTTTTTGTAAAAATAAATTTGTTTAGAGAAGAAATTAAGTTAGTATTAAACGAGGGGGAGCATTTAATGCTAGAAATACATTTATTTGTCAATCCACTCGGGAGTCGTTGCTTCCGCTGTGAACGTGACGTTCTTAAAATTGATCATCAACTTAACACAAAAATTAATTATCGTTTTATTCCGTTTTTCAACATGGCAACAATCCAACAAACAATTGAATTTTACCATCTCGATCCACGTAGTTTAGCCGTTCGTCAAAACGTTTCTAACACCATTTATCGAGTAATTCTTGACTATATGGCGGCATCTTTTCAGGGAAAAAAGCGGGGGCGTCAATTCCTCTTGATGTTGCAAAACGCGTTAATTAAAGAAGATAGTAACTACAATGATAGTTTAGTAAAAGATATTGCTTCACAGTCTAAACTTGATCTTGAAATGTTTTTAGAAGATCGTCATTCCAATTTAGCTAAAAAGGCTTTCCACCAAGATCAACAATTTGCCAAAAGCTTAGAAGTTACAAAACCAGCTACTGCAGTTGTCTTTGATTCTAAGCAGTTGCAATACGGTTTTTTACTCAATAACTTTGACTATGAAACCCTTATTACTGCTTATAAGAATAAACAATTAGAGAATGACCTGTCGATAGCAACCTTTGTTAAGAACTACCAATCTCATCCTTTAACTAAAACAATGCAAAAATAATAACATGAGGAAAATGGCCTTCAAAGTCTAATTTAAACTTTGAGGGTCATTTTATTATTAGTTAATACTGAAGATGAGCATTTTTAAACCCATAATCAACTAATTTTCCTAGTAACTTCATTGATTCCTGATACGAAATCTCTGCCATTTGTTCATTAATCTTGCTCAAAAATCCTGTTATATTATCCTGCTTCACAAATTTTTTATCTGCTTGGTGCTGGAGTGCTAACGTTCGAGTCATTACTTGTTCCGAAAAATCTTCAATTAAGGATTCAACTTTTTGGTAATGCTGATCAGCAATTGCCATAATAACATGATTTAACCAGTAACTATCTTTAATGTCAAATGTCGTCTTAGTATCACGATAATGCCGTGGAGTTTCTTCAACATTAGCATAGAAAGGAACAACCGCATTAACAGTATTAGGGCCAAAAGCTAGCCACTGAACAGCACTAATTTGTGGATCAACATTATTCCTAATTTGAAGGATGTGGAGCTCAAGATTACGGTTTAATGCAATTGACCGAAATGGTGCTTCCTTTACAACATAAGGATCATATTCAGTATCCTGATAATGAGAGCTCATTAAATCCTTAATCTCTTGGATTGTAATTTTATGTTGCGGATAATTAATAAATGGCAGCATCTGATCAGTTGGCTTATTTCCTTGCTCGCCACTCAATTGCTGTTCAACAAACCAAGCCCGTGGATTATTATAGTGGGCATCGCGGTAAGTACTGCTACCAAATATTAACCGTAAATTGTAGTTATCTTCTTCGGGATTAAGGTGGTTGAGATCAATCAATTCTTTTAAATCAGCGGAACTTAATGTCGCTGTCGATGAGAAATCAAAATTAGTAATGTTTAACCGGTTTGGTGCAATTACATAAGCTTCATCAGGAATTCTCACCGCGGCCCAGTGATGACCTCCAATCGTTTCTAAATACCACACTTCATCTTTGTCACCAAAAGCCATCCCATTAGCCTCATAAGTTCCATGCTTTTCTAGAAGATAGCCAACTCGCTCCACGGCTTGTTTAGCTGTCTTAACGTAGGGTAAGACTAAGGTTAGAAAATCCTCTTCACCGATTCCATCCTCACTATTATAAGGATCAAGACTGAGGATCCGTGGATTACTCGTAATTGTCTCGGTAGCAGTCATCGAAACATTAGCAGAGTTGATCCCACTCGCTCCAAAAATACCAGCACTACTATCCGCATCGGGAGTTGAAGTATAACGTAGTGCGTTAGTTGGTAAATCAATTTTGAACTTAGTCGTTTTACTTTCATAATGCTGAGGTTGCTTTTCAGGAGTAACTACGATAAACCGTTGCGGATCAAAGTTATTTGAGTAATCCTCAACCCGACAAACAATCGTTGAACCATCTATAGTTGCTTTTTTTCCTGCAAGAAAGGTTGTACAAGTATGACGTCTCATTTAGATCATCCCCAATTTTATTTTTTCATCTCTATTATTTCATATTTCATTAATATCCACTAAATAATTTTTGTAGTTCTTGATACTGCTCCGCAAGGGAATGGGGTGCGCAGGGATACTTAACCAAAATAATTCTCTTTCCCCTCCTTACAACAATTCCACCCATAATTAATTGCTTAGTAAATAATTTTAGGTAAGTATTAACTAATGTCATCGGAGGAATGCAAGGAAAAATTACCCATTCACTAGCTTCCACCTTTCTTAACATCTTTAACCACGAAGTTTGGCTAAAACTAGTAAATAACGGTATACCAGCTAATTTTCTACTTACCAAATAACGCCAATATATTTCTGGATGTTTAGTGACCTGAATTCCACCAAACTGCTGATGGCAAATAAGTGGTAAGTCGTTACGCGGAAAATTCATTTTAATTTCTGGTAATAGTATAAGTTGACGAAATATTCGATAATTTTTGTTAATTTGCCTTAAATTTAGTCGTTGTTCCCAAATAACAGCATTCTCTATCTTAATTGCTGCTGATTTAACGTTCCAGAAAATAAGTCCATACCGGTGATTTAGTAATTGAATAAATTTTTGAGTTTGTCGTTGGTGAATCTTTAGCTTATATGGCGAGCCAAGAAACCAGTAACATTTTATCCCGAGCTTTTCATAACCACGGGTTCGCTCTTGAAGATCTACTAACGATAATGGACTACACTGAAATTCAATTACTACCCGCTGTCCGTGAACTTTAAGTAACACATCCGCTCGTTGTTTTAATGATGAAATGTAAACCTCAAGTTCTGGATGCCAATCATTTCGTCGTGCCCATTCAAATATCTGTTGTTTTCCTAGAAGATGTTCATAACTTTCCCCTTTTTGTAATGGGCATTGACTATTGACACAATGTGCAAAATGAGCAACCTTACATTGTCCCTTCTTAAGAATTAACCGCTCTCCACATTTAGGACAATAATATTTCTCCTTTTTACTAGCGTTAAAAGCATTCACAAAACAATTATTGGACTTAGCAACTAACAACTTATTTACCCTCCCTTATATAAAGACGGTAAATCCTTTAAAATGCATTAAAAAAGTACCCTTATTGACTACAAGGGTACTTTTTAGCTAGCTAAAATAATGCTGAATTAAATGTAGCGCCGAAATCTCCATCAGCTTTTTTGAATGCTCTGCTAAATAATCTGACGCAATATTTGTTGGATCTCCATATTCGTATGCTAATGCAATCTGGTTCTTTATTTCTTCATCAGTATTTTCATCGGTAACTAAGTACTGTAAGGTCAGGTAGTACTGACCCTCGTACTTATAGAGTTCACTAACAACATTATAATCATCAGCAACCTTTGCATACTGAATTAGATCTTCAAACTGCGCAAACCTAACAACAATTAACTTTGTTAGTGGTTCAGTATCGCTTGCCGGAGAAGCATAATCATCAGCATCTTCGAACGATTGCTCAATTTCATTAGTTCTCGATTTCTCGTTTCGCCGTTGTGCAATACTTTGGCGAATATAATCCGTAATCGCATCAGTTTGCTCACTATCGGCTCCAGTAATTTGATCATTTTTACTAATAAATAATTCCAAGCCATTTCCTGTAGGCATTACCTGAAATGTTACAGAATCATTATCTTGAAATTGGTGAGTTGAATCAACTTCCTTCAGTATACTGTAAAAGAAATCTTGAATCTGTTTATGATCACTTAACAAGTCCAGGATCTTAATTCCCCGTTCTTCCAGATCGTCCGAGTCGACTAAAACACGAATTGTATTTTCATTAATGCGCTCCATTTCCATTAAAAGCACCCCCTTCGACCCGAGTTATGTATTACTACCATTCTAACTAATTTACCACAAAAGTAAAGAAGAAAAGGCGCAACATAGAGCTCGCTGGAGTCTGTACATTGTGCCTGTTTAATTATGATTAAATTGTGTTAGCTTTTCGTTCAGCTTCCGCTAATTCTAATTCACGAACTTGACGTGGAAGGAAGCGGCGAATTTCATCTTCATTGTAGCCAACCTGTAGACGCTTTTCGTCAACAATAATTGGCCGCCGTAACAATCCAGGATTTTTACTAATCATTTTATACAACTGCTTCATTGGCAGTTCATTCAAATCAACGTTTAATTTGGAATAAGCCTTAGAACGCTTAGAAATAATATCTTCCGTTCCATCTTCTGTCATCCGTAATATGTTCTTTATCTCACTCACATTAAGTGGTTCAGAAAAGATATTTCTTTCTTTAAAAGAAATTCCATTTTCTTGTAACCATGTCTTTGCTTTCCGACATGAGGTACAACTTGGAGACGTGTAAAGTGTAACCATTTAATAAAAAGCCTCCTTTAGAGCTAATTCTTGATGTCAATTCACCACTACAAAATTAATTATACAATGTTTTTTATATCATTAAAAGTGCCACTATGGTTTGTTTACTTTTAGTAAGTAAAATTATAGCGCGTGATTCATGTATTTCAAGCGTTTTTAAAGATAATTAATTATTTTAAATTAATATTAAAAATTGATTATTCACTGTTCCTACTTAAAATTACTGATAATTGGTAATTAAGGAAAAGAAAGTATTATAATAAATCTATACAATTAAAAGGAGGAACTGCCATGTTATCAAAATTAAGCTTAACCTTTGGATCACGGCAAATCTTGCAAGATATTATTGATAAATACCCAGATAGAAAGTTCAAACTAATGCAAGCTTCAGAGCATAGTCACAATTTAGCATTGTTTGACTTTTCTAATAAACCAACTGTTTTCAAATCACCAGTTGAATATACTGTTTTGGGAGAACAGTTAGATAGTGAATACAGAGGAATTCTTTATTATCAATCATTCCAAGTTGATAATGATCACCAAAAGATCCTCTTTAATACTCTTAATAAGATAATTGACAATTCAAATCCACTGGTTAATGGACAGGCTTTTTTCCAAGTCGATAACAAAGAAGAAAGTACTACATTAGTTCTTCTAACTGCATTAAACGATTTAGATGAACTAATGGCCTGGAAGAAAACCGATGCGTTTAAGCAACTTGATAGCTTTACTACCCGTGACCCGAATAACACGTACTATGATGAAGTATATCGTCCATTGATGTAATTAATTTTAACAAATCGAGTAGGAGGTAATTGATTGATTAGTTCAATTACCGACCTCTCACACCACCGTACGTACGGTTCCGTATACGGCGGTTCGACAATTTAATCAC
>NZ_CALPCW010000014.1:0-43628 GCF_943193105.1 Limosilactobacillus agrestimuris | reverse complement strand
CGAACACAGAAGTTAAGCTTCAACACGCCAAAAGTAGTTGGGGGATCGCTCCCTGCGAGGATAGGACGTTGCCACGCTATTATTCCGGCATAGCTCAGTTGGTAGAGCACCTGACTGTTAATCAGGTTGTCGTCAGTTCGAGTCTGACTGCCGGAGTTATTGTTAAAAGGCTGTTAGCCCAATAGCTAACAGCTTTTTTGTTTCATTATATTAAGATAGCGCCTATTAAAAAACACCTAGATAAAATTAAGAATAGGTGTTTCAACTCGTTTATTGGCATGATATAATAATAAATGTTGATTATTTGCTAACTTAGCTCAGCTGGTAGAGCATCTCCCTCGTAAAGAGAAGGTCGGAGGTTCGACTCCTCTAGTTAGCACTAGATAGAATTTAGTAGAATTCGGAATCCTACAGAAAAAGCCGCAAAAGCTTAATCTGTAGGCTTTTTTGTACACTTAAGAAGTAAAGTGAATAGTTCTGAAATGTTCTGAATTACTGTTTCAAACACACTGAAATGCCAATGTGGCTCATTGTGTTTAGACCAATTTTGAGGAGATTACTAACATTGATATATCAATGTTTTGTGGTTATATTTCCAGTGTGTTTGGGAAAATGTAAGAGGACGTATGGGTTGATATATCAACATTTCAACGTAATTTTTGTGTTTAGGTTAGTATTTTAAACTAATTATTAATTACAGAAAAGCATGTGCATTTTTTAGTGGATAATGATTATGAAATAGTAATAACCATTTTATGATTAACCAATTTTGTCAATTACTTGCTCAAATTCATGATTGAACGTTGATTTTTGGAGATGACTGCTGATGAAATAAATTATTACTCGATTTTGCGTTGCTGAAAAAGCTAATCGCGCTGAACCAAGCTTACCAAGATTCAAAGGAAACTCATAAATAGTTTGTTTAGCGATCTTCTTTTTGGTAGCCACTTTAACTTTAGTCATTCCTGTTGCAATTTCTCTTTCAACTGCGGTATTAATTGATTCCTTAATCAATTCTTTTTGTTGCCGATGCTTTTTGAAAAAAGGTTTACAGCCATGTTCATCAAACTCGATCTGCATTTTATTTTAACCTCTTTGATTTAAGTATAGTTGGTGGCTCCGTGGAAACTCTCGTTTAAATGCAGTCATTAATCCGTGCTTGGCTTCACCATTATTTAATGAGTAGTTGGTGACTTTATTGACATATCCTTGTTCAATTAGTGTTAATTCATCATTATTTGTTTTAACACTTAAGGATCGGTCTTTTTTCTTTGTTAATAATTGGATTTGTTGGGTACCGTTTCCTTTTAGAAATCGTTTAAGAATTGCATGTGCTTGCTTAATTGGAATTTCCCGCATGATTTAGCCTCTTTTAGAATTAATCATTAATATTATTATACTCGTTTGTGAATGCTGACTACTGGTTAAAAAACAGAAAATAAAATGCGTGAACCCAATGATGGATCAGATTCATGCATTACCTTAAGTAGGGGATAGTTAGAAGTTCAATGAAGTAAGCCAATTCTCGATAGCTGATTGAGAATTGAGAACGTCTCCTCGATTTAACTTAACCTCATAGTTATTTTCTTTAATTGTTCGTTCAATATTAGATTGGGCACGATCATAGCCTGTACTGCTGGAGGTACCAAAGGTTGCCAAGGTTTTGCCATTCAATGCAAGTTTATCGATGGTTGCGGCAATAAGACGTGGTGGAATTCCCCACCAAATTGGGTGACCAATAATAACGTTGTCGTAATTATCAAGTGAAGGTAGATCGTCTTTAATTGGAACACGACCGTCATGTTCTTGTTTCTGTTCTACAGTCGCCCGGGTAGATTCGTCATGCCAATTAAGATCTTCGTTTGAGTATGGCGTTACTGGATGAATTTCCGCAATATCAGCACTCAACTTTTGTGCAATTTCTTCTGCAACCTTTTTCGTTGTACCAGTAGCGGAGTAGTAGAGAACTAAAGTATTTGCCATAAGATTACCTCCTCAGGAATTCTTACTTTTCATAAGTATTATATACCATATTGAAAGAACTCTTAATTAATTTAAAACTTTACTTGCTACTTGGAATGTTATCTTGTATAATAAATACTGTTGTTAAGACTTATCTTTGATATTTTTTTATTCCGGCATAGCTCAGTTGGTAGAGCACCTGACTGTTAATCAGGTTGTCGTCAGTTCGAGTCTGACTGCCGGAGTTGTGATAAGATCGTTAGCTGTTTTGGCTAGCGTTTTTTTATTTTAAATTTTTACTATATGAATTATTTAATTACTTTAATTGCGTCATAATGTATTTCTTTTGCTATTTCATTTAAATCACGTATCATGTCAATTAGGAGGTGGTTCGTTTGAATTTAGAACAAATAGTAAAGAATAATTTAGCTAAAACTAAAGAAGGCAGAGTTGCTAACTATATCCCTGCACTAGGTAAAGTTGAACCAAATCAATTAGGAATCGCAATTTATGATCTTAAAGAAAATGATATAAAGCAAGTTGGTGACTCACAAGTACGATTTGCGATCGAGAGTATTTCAAAGATCATTACTTTTTTATATGCGGTAAAACAATTAGGAATGGATTATGTTACCCAGCGTGTTGGTGCCCGCCAAACTGGTTTCCCGTTCAACTCAATTTTAAATTTAGAGATTGAGGGGAAACATCACCCGCTGAATCCATTTGTTAACGCGGGGGCAATCGAAGTAACGTCGCTTTTAAAGGCAGTAAATAACATGCAGCCGTTTGAACAGCTCATTCGTTTTGCTCGTGAAATTTGTCATGACTCGCAGATTACACTTAGTACGGAAATCTTTGAGTCGGAAGAACGGACAGGTGATATGGATCGTTCTTTAGCATATTACCTCAAAGCAAAGAAGATGCTAAAAGCGGACGTACCAACGAGTTTAAAAGTTTACTTTAAACAGTGTTCAATGATGGTGACGGCAGAAGACTTGGCTAACCTAGGAGCGGTTCTGGCAAATGATGGAATTAAACCATGGGACAATGAACGGTTAATTTCAAGTGAAGCGGCAACATACACCAAATCTTTGATGATGACTACGGGACTATATAATGAGTCCGGAACATATTCTGCAATTATTGGAATTCCAACTAAAAGTGGGGTTGGTGGCGGCTTAATGAGTGCTGCGACAGGTAAATACGGAATTGGGATTTTTAGTCCGCCACTAGATGATGCGGGTAATAGTATTGCGGGGTTAAGTGCTCTAAACGAACTTGGTCGCGAATTAAAAGTAGATTTATTTAGGTATTAGCTATTAAGAAAGTGGCTTTAGTGTTCCTTTAAATTGAAAATGAGATTAACTTTATTAAGTTGGGCCACATCAGACACTATTCTTAATATTCTTAGTGAACTCATGTTATATTTCTAAAAAATAACATGAGGGACTTTGATTAATTGTGTGAAGACGAGTGTTTAAACATGTTTTTCTCATCAAAAATTTATTTTTGAATTGACGACTACCAAATAGACGCCTATAATGGTTATATTCTGAAATTTTAATGTGAAAGTTTCTTAATTTAATTAACTTTTACACCTAATTTATCTCCTGAAGATATTATTTGGAGGAATTATATGAGTAAAGAGAAAAACTTGGATACAGCCTTCTTCGGGCAGCCAAGAGGACTATCTACACTGTTCTTCACTGAAATGTGGGAACGGTTTAGTTACTACGGAATGCGGGCAATCCTGTTATTCTACATGTACTACGCTGTCACTAAGGGTGGTTTGGGCATGGACCAAGCCACTGCTGCTTCAATCATGGCGATCTATGGTTCGTTAGTTTACCTCTCGAGTGTTGTTGGTGGTTGGCTTTCTGACCGTGTTTGGGGCTCTCGTAAGACCGTCTTTATCGGTGGTGTGCTAATTATGTTTGGGCACATTGCCTTATCATTACCAGCCGGTGTTACAGCCTTATATATTTCAATCGCATTAATCGTTGCCGGGACTGGTTTATTAAAGCCAAACGTTTCTGAAATGGTTGGTGGTTTGTATGGTCCCGATGATGAACGGCGTGATTCTGGATTTAGTATGTTTGTTTTCGGGATTAACCTGGGTGCCGCTGTTGCTCCATGGGCTGTTCCGTGGGCTGCTAATGGTTTTGGCCTTCATTTATTTGGTAACGAAATGAACTTCCACGCTGGCTTCTCACTTGCTGCAATCGGAATGTTCTTTGGTTTACTTCAATACACTTTGGATGGTCGAAAGTACCTTTCAAAGGACAGCTTATATCCTAACGACCCGATCGAAAAAGATGATTTACGGCCAATTATTATTTGGACTTGTGTTGGGGTAGCTGTATTAGTTGTTGTTCTTGGTTTGTTAGCTGCAATAGGCCAACTTAACATTAACAACATTATCAACATCATTACCTTTATTGCGATTGCATTACCAATCTACTACTTCATTATGATGTTGAATTCAAAGAAGGTTACTAAGCCTGAAAAGTCACGGGTTCTTGCTTATATCCCACTTTTCATTGCTGCGGCAATCTTCTGGGCAATTGAAGAATCAGGTTCAGTTGTTTTAGCATTGTTTGCTGAACAACGGACAGTTCTTCACATTGGTAGTTGGCACTTTGCTGCTGCTAACTTCCAGACTTTGAACCCATTATTCATTATGCTTTTAACACCAGTATTCGTTGCCCTTTGGGATCACTGGAAGGGTCAACCAAGTGCTCCTGGCAAGTTCTCCGCTGGTCTTGTCTTTGCCGGATTATCCTATATTCTCATGGCATTACCAGGGATGATGTTTGGGACAGCAGGACGGGTTAGTCCATTCTGGCTTGTTGGTTCATGGTTCATTGTTGAAATTGGTGAAATGTTAATCTCACCAATCGGTTTGTCAGTAACCACCAAGCTTGCACCTAAAGCGTTTAAGTCACAAATGATGAGTATGTGGTTCTTAGCCGATTCAGCTGGTCAAGCTGTTAACGCTCAAATTGTTAAGTACTACTCATCCGCAACTGAAGTTCCATACTTCATTGCTGTGGGGCTTGTAAGCATTGTCTTCGGAATTATTCTGATGTTCTTCGTTAAAAAGATCCATGAATTAATGGACGGAGTAGATTAATAATAGCTTGAAGCTGAGAAAAAACGATTTTGTTTTCTCGGCTTCTTATTTTTTAAAATTTTTCTTCAAAAAGTCCTTGCAATTTTAGCTAAAGTTCGATATTATAATAAACGTTGATTGTTACTTATAACTTTCACGTTGTGATGGAGGAGTAGCGAAGTCTGGCTAAACGCGACGGTCTGTAAAACCGTTCCTTCGGGTTCGGCGGTTCGAATCCACCCTCCTCCACTTTTATTATTGGGCTATAGCCAAGCGGTAAGGCAACGGTTTTTGGTACCGTCATGCGCTGGTTCGAATCCAGCTAGCCCAACTGCTTAAGTCACCAACTGTTTGGTTGGTGGCTTTTTTGTTTATCAAGAAACTATGCAAAGGAGAAATTACAATGCCTAAACAAGGGCAGTTTGCAAAGTCAAGTCGACTAAAACAATTAAACCAGTTTAAAGTAAAAAAGCATTCTCACCAGTCTGCAATCGATGATAATCAATTCGTTGACTATGTCGTTTTACGATTTAATCTAACAAGTAAGAAGAAATTAGCAAAGAAGATTCAAGAGAGTAATCAACGATTTTTAATTGAAATTTTGGACACTTGTCAGGAGCAACGTTTAGATTTAGAAAGTGCCATTCCAGATCTACTTAAAAAGTTAAATAGTCGTGTTCCTTGGCAATTTTACCGTCAATTAATTGATGGTTGGGAAGACCTCCAACATTTTATTCAACGTGAGGTCCCTAGTGTTCCACTGAAACAACAAATTCTTGTTTCGGGAACAATTAGTAAAGAAGAGTTAACTAAAATGATTGCGGAAGAACTAGCAACTAAGGCAACTGCTATGACGTTTTTGAACCGGCCAATAAATAACCAAATTCGAGAATTAACGCGACAACGACTTCTTCAAACCATTTACAAAAATGGTCAAATTAACTGGCAGCAGATTGCAATCTTGTTTAAGCCATTTCCATTAGCAATTGATCCAGGACTAGATCAGGGAACTAAGGAGTGGCTAATGGCACTAGAAAAATCCTAATTAACGCAAAGATAAATAAGATGGTCGAGTTGATAGCCTTCACTCTTAGATAATGTTAAAATGAGTGGTTGTAATAACAAAATTGAGGGATTGTCTGAGGTATAAAAAGAGAAATTCTTATGGTTGATACAATTATTCATTTTATGGTTCATAACCAAGTTTTTACCTTATTTATCTGTATGGCCCTAGGTTTTGCAATTGGGGATTATAAAATTGGGGGTAAATTTAGCATTGGTGCAACCGTGGCCACACTGGTTGTTACTTTAATTGTTGGCCAGATCGGAGCGTTTCCACGAGATGAGATGTTGGGAACGATCTTCTTTGGTGCCTTCATGTTTTCAGTGGGCTACCGGATTGGACCACAGATGCTAACCAGTTTAAAAATCTTTGGTTCGCGAATCTTGATTATCAGTATTTTTTGGTTGGTAACGGCTTTCCTTGTTTCGTGGGGGTTGTTTGTTGCATTCCATATTGGACCAGGAGTTGCATCAGGAATTATTGCTGGTTCACTAACCCAATCATCCACTGTTGCTAGCTCATTACGGACAATTGGTTCTCTGCCAGTTAGTAGTGCAGTCAGGTCAACGTATGAAGCACAGTTGCCAGTTGCCTATGCATTAACCTATGTTTTTGGAACGTTAGGTGTTATCATTTTTCTTCGTGATGTTGCACCAAAACTTTTGGGAATCAAGGTAAGCAACCGGGGACCATTGATGGCCCGGAAGTATCACTTTCACGCGAAAAATCCTAACCCGACATGGCGGCGGACATACCGGATTGAACCTGATTCACCGTTAGTTGGTAAAACGATTGGTGGTTTTAATAAGTGGACCCATTACCGGATAATTGCGTTGGTTGCTTTTCATGGGGATGAAATGACAGATCACTTGGAATATAAGCTAAAGCCAGGTGACCTGCTAACCGTGATTGGTTATGCAATTCACTTTGATCAGATGCACGGGATTAAGGGGACAACTGAAGTCTTAACCCCAACTAATGCTCCGCGAGAACGAAAATTTGTTTTAGGGAAACATTTTAAGCCAACTCAATTAGCACATTTGCGTCAACATGGGGTTTTTATTAATATTCAGGATCCTGATACGGGGAATGAACAATTATTTAACCAGTTAAAGCCCGGGGATGTAATTTCTTTGACTGGGAATACGTCACGGACGTCCGCAATCTTAAAGAAGATGGGACACTGGCATACGAGTGCAATGGCAATTAACTACTCGTTATTCTCACTTGGAATTGGGGGTGCCTCTTTACTTGGGATCCTTGGATTGAAGTTAAACGGTATTCCACTACAACTAGGGAATGGTGTTGCCGCCTTATTAATGGGGTTGGCATTGAGTACATGGATTTCCCGCCACCGGGATCACGATTCGATTCCACCGACGGTCACTGCCTTCTTCCAAAACTTAGGGTTAACCCTTTTTGTGGGAACGGTTGGTCTCCAATCTGCCCAAGCATTTACTAGTGCGATTAAAGCATTAGGAATTGGTGTCCTGTTTATTGGTGCAGTCGTTGCAATTGCTCCTCACCTCTTAACGTTACTGTTTGGTCGGTACATTTTACATATGGAACCTCTTGCCTTAATTGGTGGATTAACTGGTTCAGGTACCTGTGCTGCCGTGATGACAGAAATTGCCGATCAGGCTGGTGCGGAAGGTGGAGCATATTTTGCCGCTGCGTTAACTCCAGCTTACATCATGGGGAATATTGGAATTACCCTACTAGGACCAATTTTTGTCGCGTTGTTATCTTAAAGTATTAAAATTAAACCATAAAGTGAGGTTATGAGTCATGAAAAAGTTTTTTACAGTTCTTGGCGGGATGGGAACATTAGCCACTGAGAGTTACGTACGGATTTTGGATCAGCGGACACCAACGCATCGTGATCAGGATTATTTGGACTACCTCGTGGTTAACCATGCGACTGTTCCTGACCGGACAAGCTGGATCCTTGATCATAGTAAGCCTAGTCCAGCTAAGGCACTGATTGAAGATATCAAACAGCAAAGCCTTCTTAATCCGGAATTCTTTGTCTTGATTTGTAATACCGCTCACTATTCTTATGATGAATTACAGGCAGCGACGAGGGTTCCAATCCTGAATATGCTTCAAGAAACGGTTAATGAAATTAAACGCTTGAAGCCGGATGCTAAGCGAGTTGGCCTTTTAGGAACGGACGGTACTATGAAGTCCGGAATTTATGATTCTTATATCAAAAATGCGGGTTATGAAGAGGTTAAAGCAACTCCTGAAATTCAAGAAATGACCGAGGACTTAATCTATCATGACATTAAAGAAAAGGGCCATTCTGATGGTAAAAAGTATCATGAACTTGTGCGTAAGATGATCGAAGAGGAAAACTGTGATATTGTTATCCTTGGTTGTACAGAACTCTCGTATGCTGAAGAGATGGATCCAGAAACTAAGTACCCGGTTGCAGATTCACAATCAATCATTGTCGATCGGACACTTGAGCGGGCATTAAAGATTCGCAACGGGGAAAATTAAAAATTGTAAAATAGGGAACCGAAAAATGACCATTGGCCTAAGTAATGAGGGCTTGTTAGAAGGGTTATTTTTCGGTCTTTTTGTTTAATTCGTTAATCTTACTAAAATTGGTCTAATCCTATTAATTGATGTTACAATTGTAGATAGTTAATTATTGTTTTAAATTGTTTTAAATGGTGTAAGGAGGATAAAGCCAAAATGAGTTCACCAATATATATTAAAATCCATAATCAACTACGGGAAAATATTGAAGATGGTAAGTGGAAGGTTGGCGATAAAATTCCTGCTGAACGGGAACTAGCTAGTCGATTTGGTGTTAGTCGAATGACATTACGTCAAGCAATTCAAGAATTGGTTGATGAAGGAATTCTTGAACGGCATGTTGGGTCTGGAACTTTTGTTGCTAACCGGAAAGTCCAAGAAAAAATGTCGGGGATAACAAGTTTTACGGATTTGATGAAGTCGATTGGCAAGGAACCATCTAGTACAACAATTTCTTACCACTTAACGATTCCTTCCCAAGTTGAAATCGAAAAGCTAGGTTTAAATGATGGCGATCAGGTTATTCGAATGGAACGAATTCGTTCGGGAAATGACGTTCCAATTTGTTTTGAAGTGGCAACAATCCCAGCAAGATTAGTTAAGGGATTAAGCAAAGAGGAGGTAACAACTTCGTTTTGGGAAACACTTGAACATAAGGCTCACCTTTATCCCGGACATGCTGTTCAACATATTTCTGCTACCAAGGCTAACGAACGGATTGCAACTTACTTAAATGTTAAACGTGGCGACCCATTATTGCGGATGACACAACTTTCGTATTTACAAGATGGAACACCATTTGAATATGTTCATACCCAATATGTTGGTTCACGATTTGAGTTCGTTTTGGAAAAGTAAAATTCGTGCTACAATGTTGGTTATTAATTCAATTTGAGAGGATACTAGACAATGAAATTCAATTATCCAGATGATAGTACAGCTCTTCATACTGATGCTTATGAACTCAGTATGATGCAAACATATTGGAAACAGGGACAGGGAAATCGCCGTGCCGTTTTTGAGGCCTTTTTCCGGAAAATGCCTTTCCAAAATGGGTATGCGGTCTTTGCTGGTCTGGATCATATTATTCGTTATATTAAGTCCCTTCACTTTACGACTAGTGATATTGAATATCTCCGGTCAACGGGGCAATTTGACGATGACTTTTTGGACTACCTGAAAGACTTTAAATTTACGGGATCTATTAAGAGTTTTGAAGAAGGGGAATTGGTGTTTAACCATGAACCAATTATCCAGGTCGATGCACCAATGCTCGAGGCCCAATTAATTGAGACAGCATTATTAAACATCATTAATTACCAGATTATGATTGCTACTAAGGCTTCCCGTATTAAGTCGATCGTTGGTGATCAACCAGTGATGGAATTTGGCTCACGCCGGGCTCAAGAATTTGATGCGGCCTTGTGGGGAACACGTGCTGCCTATATTGGTGGTTTTGATGCAACAAGTAATGTTCGTGCGGGCAAATTATTTGGAATTCCAATTTCTGGAACCCATGCCCATGCTTTAGTTCAGGCATACCGGAATGATTATGATGCCTTTAAGGCGTATGCTGAAACTCACTATGATTGTGTTTTCCTTGTAGATACATTTGATACTCTGAAGAGTGGTATTCCAGCTGCAATAAAGGTGGCCAAAGAATTTGGTGACCGAATTCATTTCCTTGGTGTACGGATTGATAGTGGTGATATGGCCTACCTCTCAAAGCGGGTTCGTAAACTTCTTGATGATGCTGGCTTTAAGGATGCAAAGATTTATGCTTCTAACGGTCTTGATGAAAAGACAATCCAAAACCTTCAAATGCAGGGAGCTAAGATTGATGTTTGGGGTATCGGAACTAAGTTAATTACTGCTTATGACCAACCAACCTTAGGAGCCGTTTATAAGCTTGTTGCCATTGAAGATGAAAATGGCAAGATGGTTGATACAATTAAGCTTTCAAATAACCTCAGTAAAATGTCTACCCCAGGGAAAAAGCAGGTTTGGCGGATTAATGACTGCGCAGATAATAAGAGTGAAGGGGACTACATTACTCTCGATGATGAGGATCCCCGTAAGCAACGGTCATTAAATATGTTTAATCCAGACTTCCCACTCCAACAAAAGGATGTTGATGATTTTAAGGCACGTCCAATGTTAAAGGATATTTGGAAAGACGGTCAATTTGTTTATGATGAACCGAATCTGGAAGAAACACGACAACGGCGAAAGAAAAACCTTGATGCATTGTGGGATGAATACAAACGCGATCTTAATCCGGAAGTTTACCCAGTGGATTTGTCACAGAAGTGCTATGACAATAAGCTTAATATGATTCACCGGATCCATGAATATGTAAAAACACTTGATAATTAGGGGGCAGAAAGATGACTAGTTTACAAAAAACGATCATTGAGACGCTTCATGTGCGACCAGAGATTGATCCAAAGGCGGAAGTTGAGCAACGGGTTGAATTCTTAGCAGACTTCCTTAAAAAGACGGGGATGAAGACTTTGGTCCTGGGGATTTCTGGTGGTCAGGATTCCTCATTAGCGGGACGCTTATCACAATTGGCAGTTGAGAAGCTTCGGCGAGGAACGCAAGATCAAGGCTACCAATTTATTGCAGTCCGCTTACCTTATGGTGAACAAGCGGATGAATCAGATGCGATGATGGCAATTGACCAGTTTATCCATCCTGATAAGATGATGCGGGTTAACATTAAGCCTGCTACAGACGCAATGTTTGATTCGTTAACAACTGCTGGTGCTAACATTAGTGACTTCAATAAAGGAAATATTAAGGCTCGTGAACGGATGATTGTCCAATACGCAATTGCGGGTGAACATGGTGGTACCGTTGTGGGAACTGATCATGCGGCAGAAGCGGTCACTGGATTTTATACTAAATTTGGGGATGGTGGCGCTGATATTACACCACTCTCCGGCTTAGATAAACGACAAGGAAAAGCCTTACTGGAATACCTAGGTGCTCCAGCACACTTGTATGAAAAGGTTCCAACGGCTGATTTGGAAGATGACAAGCCAATGCTTCCGGATGAGAAGGCCCTTGGAGTTTCCTATCAAGAAATTGATGATTATCTTGAGGGAAAAGAGGTTAGCCCTCAATCAGCAACAACAATTGAAGGCTGGTACAAGAAGACACAACATAAGCGTCACCAGCCAATTAATCCCGCTGATACTTGGTGGCGGTAAAACGATCGACGGAGGATTGTATGGACGAAAAAACAATTAAGTTAGTTAGTAAACAACTCCCAAAACTACGTGAATCACAGATTAAGGCATCTTTGAAGTTAATGGATGAAGGAGACACGATTCCGTTTATTGCCCGGTACCGGAAAGAGGCTACCGGAACGTTGGATGAAGTTCAACTTCAGGAAATCCATGATCAATATCGGCACGCAACATCATTACTTGATCGTCAGCAGACCGTTATTAATAAGATTAAGGAAGCTGGTAAGCTAACTCCGGCCTTAGAGAAGCAAATCTTGGCTGCAACGGAGCTCCAAACGGTTGAAGATCTTTACTTGCCTTATAAGCAAAAACGGCAAACTAAAGCGCAGGTGGCCAGAGAACATGGTTTAGCACCCCTTGCTAATTGGTTATTAACATACTCAGACGATGACCCACAAACTGAGGCGGCAAAGTACCTCAATGATGACGTAAAAACGGTTGACGATGCTTTGAATGGCGCTCACGAAATTTTGGCTGAAGCAATTAGTGAAATGTCAACTGTTCGGAGTTGGTTGAGAAACTTTATGACCCAACATGGTCAACTAGTAACTGCTGTTAAACGCAACGGTAAGGAAAAGGATGAATTAAAAACTTACGAGCAATATTACGATTTTGCGAGTCCGGTAAAGGAATTAAGTTCTTATCAAGTCTTGGCAATTAACCGTGGAGAAAAGGAGGGTGTCCTAAACGTTAAGGTTACCGTAGATGATGATGCGGTGCTTAATTACCTTCACTTTCGGTTAATCCGGACAAGTAAGGAGAATAATGTGGCTGTTAAGTTGATTGAAGAGGCCTATGCTGACTCCTATAAGCGTTTCTTGGGTCCAGCAATTGAACGGGAGATTCGCCGCCAATTAACGGAAAATGCGGACCAACAAGCAATAAAAGTGTTTGGAGAAAACCTTTATCACTTGTTGATGCAAGCACCAATTAAGGGAAAGGTTGTTCTTGGTTTCGATCCGGCTTACCGGACAGGGTGTAAGTTAGCTGTGTTGGATGAAAACGGGAAGTTCCTTACTAAGGCTGTTATTTATCCCCACAAGCCAGCGCCTGAGGAAGAGCGGGCAAAAGCTGAAGGTCAATTAATTGATCTGATTGAAAAGTACCATGTTGAAATGATCGCGATCGGTAACGGGACAGCCAGTCGGGAATCTGAACAGTTTGTTGTGAACACTCTGAAGAAGATCAAGCGGCCTGTTTATTATGTAATTGTCAATGAAGCCGGTGCCTCTGTATACTCTGCAAGTAAGGAGGCACGGGATGAGTTCCCTGATCTTCATGTTGAACAACGGAGTGCGATCAGTATTGGTCGACGGCTTCAGGATCCACTTGCTGAATTAGTTAAGATTGAGCCACAGGCGATTGGTGTTGGCCAGTACCAACACGACTTGCCGAAAAAAGAACTTTCAGGTGAACTGGATGCTGTTGTGGAGCGAGCCGTTAACCGGGTTGGGGTTAACCTTAATACTGCAAGTTACCAGCTTCTCACTCAGATTTCTGGTCTGAATAAGACGACTGCTAAAAATATCGTTAAGTACCGTGATGAACACGGTAAGTATACTAACCGGAAGCAATTGAAAGATGTTCCAAGGTTAGGACCAAAAGCTTACCAACAATCTGTTGGGTTCCTGCGGATTATTAACGGGGATAACCCGCTTGATAATACTGATGTTCATCCGGAAAGTTACCCAATTGCGAAGAAGATCATGGAAACCGCCGAGATTAATGTTGATAATCTTGGCTCGTCAGCCGCTGAAGAGCAGTTAAAGAAGATCAATATTGATGACTTTACTACCGAAAAGGCCGGTGAAGAAACGGTGAAGGATATCATTGCTTCACTTCAAAAGCCGGGTCGTGATTTGCGCGATTCAATGCCAGCACCACTACTTCGTCAGGATGTAATGAAGATTGATGACCTTAAGTCTGGGATGAAACTCCAGGGAACTGTTAGAAACGTTGTGGACTTTGGTGCCTTTGTTGATATTGGCGTAAAGCATGATGGCCTAGTTCACGTTTCAAAGATGAGTAAGCAATTCATTAAGGATCCCCGTGCTGCGGTTTCAGTTGGTGATATTGTGGATGTTTGGATTGAAGATGTTGATCTCAAGCGCCAGCGGATTCAATTAACAATGATTGCACCACAAGATGAAGCAGATGCATAATCAGCAATTACAAGAGCTAACTAAAGAATGGTCGGTGGAATATTTCCAGCGGCCATTTCTGCATCGGATCTTCTTTAATTCCCGTTTACGAACTACTGGTGGGCGTTACCACCTCGATGATCACCATATTGATATTAATCCTTTAATGTATACCGAATTTGATTTGGATAACTTAAAGCGGGTGGTTCTTCATGAACTTTGTCACTACCATTTACACTTGACTGGCCGTGATTATCATCACCGAAGTGCGGATTTTCGTCAGTTACTTACTCGTGTAGGTGGTTCACGATATGCTCCGGTAACGAGTAAGGCCAGGCAGCGAACACACCATTATTGGCGTTACCAATGTACAGGATGTGGGGTCCCAATTGTTCGCCAACGCCGGTTTAATACTAATCGGTACGTGTGTCGTCGGTGTGGTCACCATTTTATTCAAAAAAATTGAAAAAAGTTGTTGCCAACGAATAAGTATCTTGCTATAATAATACTCGTTGGTTGATATGCGGCCGTGGCGGAACTGGCAGACGCGTAAGATTAAGGATCTTATGGTCGATTATGACCGTGGAGGTTCAAGTCCTCTCGGCCGCACTAACAAAAAGCACCTAACTTTTAGTTAAGTGCTTTTTTCGTTTAAAATTGAACTGAGTTTAGCTTTTAACAAAGAAAATAGCCATTATTAATTTATCCTGTCTATAAAATCCTATCTTTACAGCTATGAAAGCGCTATACTTAAACTGTAATGATTTTTGAGGAGGACTTTCGTCGATGGAAGCAGAGATAAAATGGTTAGATGACCCAGAGATCTTCCGGGTTAATCAGTTACCGGCACATAGTGACCATCATTTCTACCGTAATTATGCAGAGTGGCAACAGCATAAAAGTAGTTTTGAACAAAGCTTGGATGGTCAGTGGCAGTTTAAGTTTGCCCAAACGCCTCAAGAAAGGGTTAAGGATTTTTATAAAGTTGACTTTGACGCTAGTAACTTTGGGCACATTGAAGTTCCTAGTGAAATTGAATTAAGTGATTATACACAGAATAATTACATTAATACCCTGATGCCGTGGGAAGGAAAGATTTTTCGGCGTCCTGCTTATGCCTTGAGCCAGGATGATCCTGAAGAGGGATCGTTTAGTGAGGGGAATGATAACACCGTTGGCCTTTACCTGAAGCATTTTGACTTAAATGATGAACTTCGGGGGAAGCAAATTCGGGTTCGCTTCGAAGGCGTTGAACGGTCAATGTACCTGTGGCTTAATGGTCACTTTGTTGGATATGCAGAGGATAGCTTTACGCCGTCTGAATTTGATTTGACACCATACATCCAGGATGAAGATAACGTGATAGCAGTAGAAGTATTTAAGCACAGTACCGCTTCCTGGATTGAAGATCAGGATATGTTCCGTTTCTCTGGTATTTTTAGGAGCGTTGAACTACTTGCCCAACCGGTAACTCACCTGGAGGACTTTACCTTAAAGCCACGGGTAGCTGATAATTACCGTGATGGTGAGTTGTCAATTGATCTTGCTTTTGCTGGCGAGCAAGCTGGTAATGTCCATCTTGTGGTAAGGGATCATGATGGTAAGACCTTACTTGATGAAACAAAGCCAGTTACCGAAAAAGTTACAGTTGAACCGCACGAATTTAAGGATCTTCATCTTTGGGATAACCATGATCCATACCTCTATCAACTTTTGATCGAAGTTAAGGATGCTAAAGGAAACCTTCTTGAATTGGTTCCTTACCAATTTGGTTTCCGGAGGATTGAAATTAGCCCAGAACACGTTGTCCTGTTAAACGGGAAGCGCCTTATTATTAATGGGGTTAACCGTCACGAGTGGGATGATCACCGTGGTCGTTCAGTCACAATGAAGGATATGCTTAGTGATATCCATACCTTCAAAGAAAATAATATTAATGCTGTCCGGACATGTCACTATCCAGATCAGATCCCTTGGTATTACCTTTGTGATCAAAATGGAATTTACATGATGGCCGAAAATAACCTTGAGTCACACGCTACCTGGCAAAAGATGGGGGCAGTTGAACCATCATATAATGTTCCTGGTTCAGTTCCTCAATGGCGAGAAGTTGTTGTTGACCGTGCACGAAGTAACTATGAATTCTTCAAAAACCATACCGCAATTCTTTTCTGGTCACTTGGGAATGAATCATTTGCCGGTGATAACCTTGTAGCTATGAAACAATTCTATAAGGAACATGATGATAGCCGTTTGGTTCACTATGAAGGTGTTTGTCACACGCATGATTACAGCAACCAAATTCCAAGTTTGAATAAGGAAAACTACCTTCCTCAAGGAGAAACTCATGATTATCGTGATGAGTTATCAGACGTAGAAAGTTGGATGTACTTACCACCAAAGCAGGTTGAAGAATATTTGAAGAATAATCCGGATAAGCCATTTATGGAATGTGAATACATGCATGATATGGGTAATTCTACTGGTGGAATGGGATCTTACATTAAACTCCTTGATAAGTACCCACAATATTTCGGTGGCTTTATTTGGGACTTTATTGATCAAGCACTTCAAGTAAAGGATCCAATCAGTGGACAAATGGTTATGCGTTATGGTGGTGACTTTGATGATCGTCATTCAGACTATGAATTTTCTGGCGATGGTCTAATGTTTGCCGATCGGACACCTAAACCAGCTATGCAGGAGGTACGGTATTACTATGGCTTACACAAATAAAATGCACGTGATCTACGGTGACGGAACGTTAGGACTTGGTGGGGATAATTTTCACTATATCTTTAGTTATGAAAAAGGTGGCCTGGAATCGTTAAAGTTAAATGGCAAAGAATGGCTTTATCGGGTTCCAACACCGACCTTCTGGCGCGCCACAACTGATAATGATCGGGGAAGTGGCTTTAATATTAAGTCTGCTCAATGGGTGGCAGCTGATACTTTTAGTAAATGTCTTAATGATCAGACTGACTTAGTAGTTGATGATCGTCACTTTGATCACTTACCAGTTGCTCCAGAAACAAATAAGTTTACTAATCACGAGACGGCAAATAAAGTGAAAATTACTTTTACCTATGAAACATTAACTGTTCCTGCAACCAAGGTCACTGTAACCTATGTGGTTGACGCTACTGGGCAAATTAATGTTAGTGCCCATTATTTTGGCCATGAAGATCTTCCCGGCTTACCAGTTTTTGGCCTACGTTTTATCATGCCAACACTAGCAACTGGATTTGACTATGAGGGGCTATCTGGCGAAACATATCCTGACCGGATGGCTGGGGCTCGTCACGGTAAGTACCATGTTGATGGTCTTCCGGTTACCCCATACTTAGTTCCTCAAGAAAATGGGATGCACATGGAAACTGAACAACTCAGCATTACCCGGGAAATAACTGAAAATAATGCTGATCATTCTGCCAAACCATTTTCCTTAAAGTTCAGCCAAGCAGATCAGCCATTTAACTTTAGCTGTTTGCCATACACTGCTGAAGAACTTGAGTCAGCAACCCATATTGAAGAATTACCGTTAGCACGGCGAACGGTATTGGTAATGGCTGGTGCTGTTCGTGGTGTTGGGGGAATTGATAGTTGGGGTGCAGATGTTGAAAAGCAATATCACATTCCAGCTGATCAAGATATTGAATTTTCATTTATAATTAACCCTGCTAAATAGTAAATAAAAATAAGCCTCTGGGTACGGTAATATACTGTGCTCAGAGGCTTATTTTAGTATTTATGCTATTTTTTCTTATAAAGGTAGTAGCCACCATATATCCAATAGAGGATTGAACTAATTATCCAGATCGCTAATAGGTAGTTAAACCAGCTAGCTGGCTTGAATTTCAAAGTAGCAGTATTAACGCCTTGCCGCTCATGAATGTAGGGAGCACCGATTGATGAACGTTGATAGTGGGTAACTTTTTTACCATTCACCGTAAGGATAGATTCGTGATAAGTGATTAGGGGAAGACGTTGTGTTCCAGAATGATTGGCTGTCCAAGTAAGTTTTAATTTTCCACCCTTAAGAACAGTATGATGGAAGTTCTTGGTATCCTCAATGATTTGGAATTGGTAATCATAGGAGTGTTTGGACTTATCTCCTGCATAGTTTGAAGGGAGAGGCAAGTAGTCAGGGCTACGTTTTTCAACTAAGCTTAGTAGTTGCTCGGGGTGGGAAGATTGAGTGGAATAACGAATTGCCTCTTTGTTAGTGCTGGCATTCGATAATGCACTGAGGTTAGCTAAGAGTGCATCAGAATGGTAGTTGGCAGTCTCTCTTGATATTGTTATGTTGGTTGGGATAAATACAAGGAGAAGGGTTGCAGGGAGAATGCCAATTGAGGAGATGTGACTAAGTGAGTATTTGGGAGTTGAATTGATGATTGCTGTAACGGTCATAGCGATTCCCGCGAAGAGAAGCGGGTAAGCGATAATTGTTAGACGGCTGGGAAATTGTAATGTATGTGAAAGAAAAGGAAGCCACTGCTGAAGTTTCCTCCAGGGAGTAATAACAGAACTTAGAATTAAGATTAAGGAGCCCCAACTCGTGATAAACGTATTGAGGAACGAGCGTCGTGGCTTTCTAATAACAAATACCAATTGAGCAATAAAAAGGAAGCAAATGGGGAATGCAAGAAATCTTCGGTTATTACTAAAGATTGCTGGACGGAGGGCATTGGCTAATAGGCTAAAGTTTGCTGGATAGGCAATATGGTTATTGAGGTTAATCATGAGCAATGCTCCCCAGACATTAGCAGTTAAGATTATTGTTCCGATCACTGCCTTGATTAATTCCGTCCACATTAATCGGGGGTTGTTGGAATAAATAAGTCCGGCAATAAAAAATGGAATTAAGGCAACCGCAAAGAATACGGAACTCAGAAGATGGATTTGCATGATGACGGTCATGAGAGTTATTAACTGAAGAGCATTGATTGGTTGTTTTCTATTTTGAATCATTCTGATACCACAGATGACCATATAGGGAGAAAGTGCGGCACCCCATGCATTCATGTTTTGGGCTAATTCCCAGCGAGGTAACCAGCCGATATTCATGTAAATAAAAGCGATAATTAGTGCGATACTTTGCTTACTGTGGAGTTTAATGCATAGTTTATACATTCCGGTTCCACCGATGAAGTAAATAAGAAGATTAGTGATGATTTGGTACCGATACCAACTTCTGGCAAGCAAGAGGATTATCGCATTAAAGTAGGCAAATAGGGGACAGTATGTAGCATTAATAATTCGGCCACTTTGTTGAAAAGAATAATTACTTTGGAAGTAACTAAAATTCCAGTGCTGAATTTGCTGGGTTGCTTCATAAAAACGGTTAAAATGAAAAATTGAATCTGTCCCGAGGATAACTCCATGGGATATTATTTGCGGTAATATTATCAAGCAACTCATTGTAATTATGATGTAATAAGGGAGACCTCGCTCAAGTAGCTTGATGGTTTTTTCTTTCATGGTTTCTTAGTTAGGTAGAGAAAAATATTTTCTTTAGGCTAGCTTATTCCTTTCATTATGAATGTAATAGTTTAATTATACGCTATGACTGTGATCATAAAGAAAAGATTGGTTACTTTCAGCTAAAATTTTGGGGAAAGTTGTTCTTGTTATGAAATATACAAATGCGCTATGATTAGTGTGTTAGGGAAGTGAGAGAATGGCAAAGTTAGTAATTGTTCGTCATGGTCAGAGTCAGGCAAACCGTGATAATATTTTCACAGGATGGACTGATGTTCCACTGACTGAAAAGGGAATTGAACAAGGACAGATGGTAGGTGAAGAGTTGACCAAAATGGGGATCCAATTTGACGATGCACACACCTCCTATATGTCACGAGCAATTAAGACAATGAACATTATTCTGGATAGGGTAGATCAACTTTATATCCCAGTACATAAGACATGGCGGTTGAATGAACGTCACTACGGAGCACTTAGTGGGTTAAATAAAGCTAAGGTTAAAGAAGAAGTTGGCGCAGAACAACTTCATCGTTGGCGTCGGGGCTACAGTGAGCTTCCACCAAAGTTGAAGCATCGTCAGCATGAGCGACGCTATGATCGCCTTGGTGTAAAGATGCCTTACAGTGAAAGTCTTGCAATGACCCAGAAGCGATTATTACCCTACTGGCAGGATCGAATTGCTCCACGACTGCTAGATGGAAAGAACCAGTTGATAGTTGCTCATGGGAGTTCCTTACGGGCATTAATTAAGTACCTTGATCAAATTCCTGACGATCAAATTGATAAGGTTGAAGTTCCAAACGGTAAACCGATTATGTATGAATTTGATCCAGCACTAAATATTGTTAAGAAGACTTTTATTACAATGGATGGTGAAGAAAATGGCAATTCATGAGATTAAAAATAACCCGAGCCTGAGCGGACAAATTCGTTTAATCGAAAATGTCACGTATGGTGCGGCTGATGGTCAAGCATTAAAACTTGAACTTTTAACCCCATGGACACAACGGTACCCTCAACAATACAAGACGGAATCACGACCGCTAATTGTGTTTGTCCAAGGAAGCTCTTGGCGGTTGCCAACATTTGGTGAAGAGATTCCTCAACTAGTACAATTTGTTAAGAATGGCTATATTGTTGCCACAGTACAACATCGCAATTCATTAGATGGTTATCCTTTCCCAGCATTTCTTCAGGATGTTAAAACCGCAATTCGTTTTCTACGGGCAAATGCGAAAAAGTACGCCATTGATCCTGAGCGGGTTGCTATTTGGGGAACATCCTCTGGTGCGAATGCCGCAATGTTAGTTGGCCTTACAGGTGATGACCCTAAGTACAAGACCGCTGCCTATGATGATCAATCCGATACTGTTTCAGCTGTTGTATCCTGCTTTGGTCAGATGGATGTTGCCGAAACGTTTAAGTATACGGCGAATGTTCCGGGAAATGAAATTCTAAAGTATTGTCTTTTTGGTACTGACAAGAAGAAGTGGCCCGAAATTATGCGTGAAATGAGTCCCTTATACCGGGTAGAAGCAGAGAAACAGTACCCACCATTTGAATTATTCCATGGGGACGCAGATAAGGTTGTCCCTTACCACCAAATGGAAGAAATGTACAAGAAGTTAAAATCTGTTGATGCAAGTGTTGAAGCTTATCGAGTTACTAATGCTAATCATGAACGTGACTTTTGGAGCCAACGAATTTATGATACGGTCCTTGAATTTTTGGATAAGAAGTTAAAGCATTAATATTATATTAAAGAAAAATAACGGGAGTAATTACTGAAAATAAAGCAATTTCGGTAGTTCTTCCGTTATTTTTAAAATTTATATGTTGACACCTTACTATAAATAAGTTATATTTTATCTATGCTTTATTAGGAGGAACACGTCATGAATAACATTCAATTTGTTAACGCTGTTGTTTGTTGCTGTGGATCGTGTCTTATGCGACCCACATTTTGGCGTATCCAAAATTAATTTGGCCTGCTAATACAGTCGGGGTAAGTGCATAAGGCGCAATTTCAAGTTTTTCTTGGAATTGCGCCTTTTTTATACCATTTTATTCGGAACAGCTAATTTACAAGGAGAAACATTATGCGCTTTAATATACAATTAATTCATGGTGGTAACAGTGAAGACAAAACTACGGGTGCCGTTTCAACACCAATTTATCGTTCCTCAACCTTTCACCAACATCGACTCGGTGGTAATCCTCAATGGGGATATTCACGAACAGGAAATCCAACTCGAGCATCGTTAGAGAAGTTGATTGCCGAGTTAGAGGATGGGGGTAGCCGGCTTTGCCTTTTCATCTGGTTCTGCCGCAATTCACGCTGTATTTTCCTTATATTCTCAGGGTGATCACTTTGTTGTTGGAAGTGATGTGTACGGAGGGACGTTTAGACTGATCAATAAGGTATTAAAACGGTTCGGCTTGAAATTTACGGTTGTTGATATGCAAGATTTAGGGACTGTGGAAAAAGCAATCCAAGATAATACTGTTGCGATTTACTTTGAGACACCGACTAATCCCCTTCTTCAAGTTGCAGATATTGAAGCAATTAGTAATATTGCAAAGAAACATGGGATTAAAACGATTGTTGATAATGCATTTGCAACACCTTATAACCAGCAACCGTTAACCCTAGGAGCAAATATTGTGGTTTATTCCGCAACAAAATACCTCGGTGGACATAGTGATGTGGTTGCCGGATTGGCGGTAACTAGTGACCAACAAATTGCTGATAAGTTAGCCTTCTTACAGAATTCAATTGGAAGTACGCTTGGACCAGACGATAGTTGGTTGCTCCAACAGGGAATTAAAACTTTAGGGGCACGGTTAAGAGTCCACCAGGAAAATGCTGATGCAGTGATTAAATTTTTGCAAGATGATCCACGAATTGCCAAGATTTATTACCCTGGATTAACTGATTTCCCTGGTCATAGTATTGCAGCAAAACAGATGCGTAACTTTGGAGCAATGATTAGTTTTGAGTTGAAGTTAGGATTAGATACTAAGAAATTTGTTGAAAGTTTGCACTTGATTGACTTGGCAGAAAGCCTTGGTGGAATTGAAAGCCTGATTGAAGTTCCAGCAGTAATGACTCATGATTCAATTCCCCGGGAAATAAGATTAGAAAACGAGATTAAGGATGAGCTAATTCGTTTATCAGTCGGAATTGAAGATCCTGAAGATATTATCGCTGATCTGAAACAAGCTCTAGGTAAATTAAAGCAAGAGAAAGGATAATCTAATTATGTGGGAAATAATCAGAACATCATTACCCCAGCTTTTAGCGGCAGGATTTAAATATACGATTCCCTTAGCGTTAATTTCATTTTTCTTTGGGTTAATCATTGCCTTAGTAACTGCATTGATTAGGCTGTCACACCAACGCGGGTTGTTTACCCTACTTAAAGGGTTTGCTCAATTTTATGTCTGGCTTTTCCGGTCAACCCCACTATTAGTTCAATTGTTCATTGTGTTCTTTGGGTTACCGTATTTACGGATTAGGGGGATCTTTCCTCATGGGATAAAATTAGAGCCATTTACCGCTGGTGTTGTAACCTTTTCATTAAATACAGGAGCGTATGCTTCAGAAACGATTCGGGCGGCAATTAGTTCAGTTGCTAAGGGACAATGGGAAGCTGGTGCAGCAATTGGGATGACCCGTCTCCAAGTATTATGGCGCATTATAATTCCCCAAGCACTCCAAGTGGCATTACCACCTTTATCAAATAGCTTCATCAGCTTGGTCAAGGACACTTCATTAGCAGCCTCGATTACGATTATGGAAATGTTTGAAGTTAGCCAGCAAATTGCGGCTGCAAATTATCAGCCATTGTTAATGTACACATTAGTAGCATTGATTTATGCAGTGTTTACCACGGTCCTTACAATCATTCAACATTACTTAGAGAAACGATTAGGTAGTCAGCTCAGGATAAGTTAGAGAGGTGAAAAGCAATGAAGTTAACTCAGATTAACAAAACATATGGTGATAAACACGTGTTAAAAGATATAACATTAGATTTTCCTGCGAGAAAGGTGACTGTTCTCGTTGGTCCATCCGGTTCTGGAAAGTCAACAATTCTTCGGTCATTGAATTTCTTGGTGACACCGGAAAGTGGTCAGTATGAATTCAATGACCACCGGATTGATTTTAGTCAGAGTATAAGCAATAAAGAAAAGTTAGCAGTTCGTCGGGAAACGGGGATGGTCTTTCAGGATTACAATCTTTTTCCGCATAAAACGGTTCTGGGAAATATCATCGAAGGGCCCACTCAAGTTTTGAAGATGGGAAAAAAGCAGGCAATTGAAGTAGCTAAGGAGTTACTGGCTAAGGTGGGGCTAGCAGACTATGGGGATGTATACCCAAGTGAATTGTCAGGTGGACAAGCACAGCGGGTAGCAATCGCGCGGGCACTGGCAATGAAGCCACAATATGTTCTCCTTGATGAACCAACTTCTGCTTTAGATCCAGAATTAGAGCTAAGTGTTTTGAAGGTTCTCCTCCAACTAGCCCGTGAAAAGCAATCAATGGTTCTGGTAACTCACAATATGGCGTTTGCTAAACAGATTGCAGATAAGATCATTTTCGTGGAAAATGGTGAATTTATTTATGATGGTAACCCGGAAGAATTCTTTTCTCAGGATAATCCAAATGAACGAATCAAGAATTTTATCGCTTCGATGACAATGAAAAACTTAAAATAAAAAGGAGAAAGTTAAAATGAAAATGTGGAAAAAAGTACTAGTAACGTTAGCTGCAATTACACTCGGAACAAGTGCTGGGATTGGTAGTATTCATGCGGCCTCATCGAAAGTTAATTCGGAATTAAAGCAAAAGGGTGAGCTCACAATTGGATTAGAGGGAACCTACTCTCCTTATTCATACCGGAAAAACAATAAGTTAACTGGTTTTGAAGTTGATCTTGGAAAAGCGGTTGCCAAGGAGATGGGGTTAAAAGCTAAATTTGTTCCTAGTAAGTGGGATTCTTTAGTAGCTGGATTAGGTTCTGGAAAATATGATGTAGTAATGAATAACATTACTCAGACTCCAGAACGAGCAAAAAAGTATAATTTCTCTACCCCGTACATTAAGTCACGGTACGCTTTGATTGTGCCTAAGGATAGTAAGATTAAGAATCTTAAACAAATCAAAGGGGAGAAGATTGTTGCTGGTACCGGAACAAATAACGCTGATGTTGTTAAAAAGTATCACGGTACGCTTGTTCCAAGTGGTGACTTTAGTAATTCACTAGCAATGATTAAGCAAGGCCGGGCTGAGGGAACGGTTAACTCACGTGAAGCTTGGTATGCTTATGGCAAGAAGCACAGCACAAAAGGGTTAAAGATGATTGATGTTTCTAGTGATGTAAAGCCCGCAAACATCTCTGCTCTCTTCAATAAAAAAGATAAGGCCATTCAATCCTCTTACAATCAAGCTCTAAAGAAACTTCAAAAAGACGGTACCGTTAAAAAACTCTCCCAAAAATACTTTGGAGCGGATATTACGGAATAAGAGTGCGAGTCCGTTAAAAGCTTCCGGTGGCTAACGATTTCTCCCCCGAATGACGTCTTGTTGTCGGAGGGGGAGGTCGTTAGCTTGAGGAAGCTTAGGACGAGCACGTTTCGACTTAGCTGCCTATAACCACTAGCTCTAGCATGCGGTCACGGTGAACGCATTTCGACTTAGCTGCCTAAAACCGTTAGCTCAAGGAAGCCGCAGCGAAGCAAGCCTATTCGGTAGGACAAGCAGATCTAGACATAAGTTGCATAACACAAAAATAAATTCCCCTCAGCATGCTGAGAGGAATTTATTTTAATTATTGCCTAGATTAAGCTAACGTTCCCATTGGATCCCAAGGCTTCAAAATAATTGGTTCTTGAGCCTGAGCCTTCTTTAGCTTGTCACTAAGATATTTCTTGTTAACAACAATTTGGTAGCAATACTTGTCCATCCAAGCATCGCTCATTACGAAGTAACCCTTGGTACCAACTTTTGGTCCCCAAGAATTTTCTACTTTCCACTTGGTTGGCTTGTCATTTACCAGGTCAACACCAGTAAGGACCATTGCGTGATCCATCATACTTTGACCATAGTCAAGGGCATCCGCCTTAGTCATTTCGAGATCCGTATCAAATAATTGAGCGTAATCATAGGTGTTTAATGCCATGATCCCGAGCTTGGTTTCAGAATATTTAACAACATCGGAACCAAACCAAACACTTTCTCCAGCCTTCAATTGATCGATTGCCAGTTGCTTGAATTCAGCCATTGGAAGGTTTAAGTGTTTAATTTGACGACCACCAACAACGTTACCTAACATATCGATAGTGTAAGTCTTGTAATATTCCTTATCCGCGGTTGGCGCTTGAATAATTGAAATGTAATCATTAAGGTTCCAACCGACATACTTTTTGAAGAATTCTTGTGGAGTAATGTTTTCTTCACGGTGGAATTCATCATCTTTCTTTGTCCGGTATTCAAAATTAAAGTGGCTAGCTGGTTCACCGAAGGCATAAGCAAGCATCCGGTAAACATCATTTAACATTTCCTTTCGCTTTGCGTTGACGGTTTCTTCATCCGCGTGGTCTTCATTAATCATCTTTCGTAAAATTACTGCATCGTGGCGTAATTTATTGTTAAGCAGAGAATTAATCCCGTTTGAGCGGTTAGAGTTAAATGATTCCGGCATTGCAGCCTTTGGCATTACCCCGTACTTTTCGATTAAAGCGCAGAGCATGTCCCATTGTCCACCATCAGATTGTGGTGCTTCCATTAACCAGGCAATTTTCCGGTCACTAGTAGGAAGACTAGCAGTTTTAATTACGTTTTCGTAGAAGTAGTTTGCCTTTTCAAACTTATCCCAAAAGAATTGGTAAGATTGGGAAAGCTCGAAGTTGTCAGGCAAGTTAAACCGGTGTTGCATGTCATGACGCATCGTGTTTAATGCTGCAAACATCCAGCAACGACCTGATTGCTTTTGGTCGGCAACATTCCCGGTCTTTAAATCGATTGAAAAGTGGGGAGCATTATCAGCAATTGAGTGCCAGTTAAAGCTAGCAGCGTTTACCCCATTTTTGGTAACGGCATTCTCAAGCACGCTGCTTTCTTTTCGTTGGTGATAGTCCTGGTGAAAATCGTTAATTGCTGAATTAGTAATATTAAAACTCACGACAGTTCACACTCCTTAAATAGTATTACTTAATATTATAGTGATTTACATGTAGAAAGAAAATCCCTTATAAATACAAATGACTCCGTAGTTCGTTTTACCGAGCTTGGAGTCTATTTGGGTAACTGTTATTTATCTTAGTACTTTGCTTCCCAGGTCATCTTTTCTACAGCTTCTTTAGCATCTTTAGCTGAAGAAAGACCCTGATCAATAGCGGATTGAGCGACTGCAATTGCAACCGTCTTAGAGAACTTTGCCATATCCTTAACAGGAGGAAGGACAGCAGCACCAGACTTGTCTGGATCAACTAAACCAACAAGTGAATGAGCTGCGGTAGCGAGCATTGCATTATTAATATGCTTTGCTTCCGTTGCAATTGCCCCCAAACCAACTCCTGGGTAAATTAACGCATTGTTTGCTTGACCGATGTTGTAGGTAACACCATTATATTCAATGTCGTCAACTGGGATCCCGGTTGCAACTAAAGCACGACCGTCAGTCCACTTTAAGAGGTCTGCAGCGCGGGCTTCGGCAAGCTTAGTTGGGTTAGAAAGTGGGAAGATGATTGGTCGTTCAGTGTGGGCTGCCATTTCTTTAACAATCTCTTCAGTGAAGGTTCCTGGTTGGGTGGAAGTCCCGATCATAACAGTTGGGTGAATCGTCTTCACTACTGCCGCTAAGTTAGTCAATTCATCGGCATTTGCAAATTCACTCCGTTGCCGGATAAATGGCTTTTGTTTTGGTGTTAAGCCTTCAGTATCGTCAAAGAGCAATCCTTGCTTATCAACTAAGTAGAAGTGTTTCTTTGCTTCAGCAGGATCCATTCCTTGGCGAACTAGTTCGTCAAAGAGCATCTTGGCAATTCCCATTCCGGCACTTCCGGCACCAAAGGTTAAGAACTTTTGATCAGCTAATTTTTCCTTAGAAATGTTTAGTGCGCCCAAGACACCGGCAAGGGCAATGATCCCGGTTCCTTGAATATCATCATTAAAGGTCAAGATCTTATCTTGGTACTTATCAAGGATCCGTGCAGCAGTTCCCCGACCAAAGTCTTCAAAGTGGAGAAGGCTCTTTGGAAATAGTTCTTCAACCGTATCAACGAACTTGTCGATAAAGTCAAAGTATTCTTGACCAGTGATCCGGTGGTGTCGTTCACCAAGGTAGTTTGGATCTTTGAGGAGAAATTCATTATCTGTTCCTGCATCAATAGAAATTGGCAGAACTTGGGAAGGATTAACTCCAGCAGCGGCAGTGTAAACCATTAGCTTCCCAACGGCAATGTCAACACCATCGACACCCCAGTCACCGATTCCTAAGATTCCTTGAGAATCAGTAACAACAATTAGGCGGATATCTCGACCGCAAATAACGTTTTGAAGACTCTCCTTGATGTTTTCAGGATGCTTAACGGAAAGGTAAACAGCGTCTTGGGGACGAAGGTAACGTTCATTATACTTTTCAATGGCTTCAGCGATCACTGGATCGTAAACGATTGGCATCATTTCTGTAATGTGCTTTTCCACTAAGTAGAAGAAAAGTGTCCGGTTAGCGTTGAAGACTTCCATTAAGAAGTGCCGCTTTTCAATCCGGGATGTCTTACTTTCATAAAGAGCGTAAGTATCAGCTTCTTGTTCTTCAATGGTTTTTACTCGTGGTGGTAGGGTACCAATCAATCCCAATTTCTTTCGTTCGTCCATTGTAAACGCGGTTCCCTTATTCTTGAAAGGGTTATTGAGGATTGACATTGCATCTGACATTATTAAAGATCTCCTTTTAATTGGTTATGTATAACTTAATGATAGGAAGGTCATTAGTATATAGTCAAATTTATGCTATCCTATAAATAAATTTGATATACCCGAATAAAAAGCTACTTTTGAGGATGAAAATGAAAATTAGAGACTTAGAATACTTTATTGAACTTGTCAAAGATAAAAACTTTTCGGTAGTTGCCGATCGTTTCCATGTTAGTCAGCCAACTATCACAATGGCAATTAACCGCTTAGAAGAAGAATACGGAGCCGCTTTTTTTATCCGTGATCATGTTCATCACCAGATAAAAGTTACTAAAATTGGTCAGCAGTATGCCCAACACGTTAAGACGATATTGAGAGAACTAGCGATTGCCCGCCAAGAGATCGAACATGCTAAGTTAAACAAGATTCGCTTTGGTTTACCACCAATTATTGGTAACTATTACTTTCCACCGCTTAGTCCACAACTGCTTCGGGAGGGACTAATTGATAAGTTAGAAGTTACTGAAGCTGGATCAAAAAATTTGCTCCAAATGTTACTAAGGGGAGAACTTGATATGGCGCTTCTCGGGTCTGCAAGTTCACTCCAGCAGCCAGAGTTATTAGTAAAAGAATTTGTCCGCTATCCTTTTCATATCATCGTAAGTCGGCATCACCGCTTGGCTCAGAAGAAGGAAGTACAATTTAGTGACCTTAAGGGACAGTCCTTTATATTACCCGATGCAGACTTTATTCACCAACAAGCTTTTCGCCAAATGTGTCGTCTTGCTCATATCCGTCCTAAAGTAATTTATCGGACAAATGATATTCACATTATTAAGAACATGGTTGCTGAAAATTTAGGGATTTCGTTCCTAACAGAGTTAGCAATCACTCCCAATGATCGCTTAGCCGACTTAGCATTAGCCGATTCGCAACAGCCGTCATTTCATCTTTCTCTTGCCACTCGAGATAACGAAATCCTTTCTCCTGCTAAAGAGAGATTATGGAAGACAGTTCTTAATTATGGGGTAAAAGTTAAAGAACACGATTGAACTTTATAAAAAATGAGACTGGAAATAAAATTCCAGCCTCATTTTAAATTTGAATTAAGATCATTTGCTATTTTTAACGTCTTATATATTATGGACGGGCGTGAAGGAACTTTGACCCGTTTTGAGTTCCGACAAGAACATCATTAACTTGGTTCAAGAATAAACCATCTTCAATTAAACCAACCATGCCGATTAATTCTTCATGAAGGGCAAATGGATCATTGATGTCTTCAAGGTGTAAGTCAATGATGAAGTTTCGTTGGTGAGTGCGGAACTTGTCACTATTATCAGGAAGCATCCGCCAAGTTGGGTTGTAACCACGACGGGCCAACTTAGTAAAGAGGTGTTGGCTTCCGTAGGGGGTTACTTCAACCGGTAGTGGAAATGTTCCTAAGTGGTGAACTAACTTTGATTCATCAACAATCCACATTACGTGGTCAGAGTAATTAGAAACGATCTTTTCCCAGAGAAGGGCGCCACCGCCACCTTTAATTCCTTGGAAATCTTCACTAATTTCATCGGCTCCATCGATAGTAAGGTCGATGTGATCTACATCATCAATTTCTTCAACCTTAATTCCTAAGCTTTCAGCTTGGCGAGTAGTTCTGTTTGAGGTTGTGACACAAACAATATCAGTTAAATCACCATTTTTAATGTGTTCACCAATGGCCTCAACTAAGCAGTGAACGGTAGAGCCGGTACCAAGACCGACAACCATTCCTGGACGAATATACTTAACTGCTTCACGGCCAACTTGTTGTTTTAGCTCATCTTGATTCATGAGTTTCCTCCTTAGGTTTTAGAAACGATCTTCTGGTAACAATAACTGCTGATATTCAGGATGCACCTTAAATTGCTTGACAGCATAAGGACACATTAATTTTACTGTTAGTTGGTGTGCGGTGGCGTATTTAACGAATCGGTTAACCAATTCTGCCGCGATACCTTGACCACGATAATCGGGATGAACGAAAACTCGTTCAATAACGACCCGATTAGGAACCCCCGCTACTTTTGGAAAACTAATTTCGCCAACAAAGGGCTGTTGGTCATCACTAGCGACAATTCGATCCTTTTCAATTCTGTAATCCATTTGATCACGTCCATTCAATCTTAATTCAAGGTAAAGTCATACCATAAATCCTATATCTATTTTATAATAAGTAGATAGTTTATAAAAAGGATTAGGTGATATAAATGAAACGCGGATTTAAGATTGTTTCTAGTAAGCAAGACCAGGGGCTTCATTTACCAAGCCGGCAAACTGCTAATGCAGCAGGGTATGACTTTGAAGCTGCAGAAGATTTTGTTCTCCCATCTATTTGGAAAGGGAATTTTTTGAAAACCTTGTGGAAACTCTACCAGCAAACAAAGTTAACTGATGAAGAGCTTAAGGATGCTGATCAATGTCTTAAACCGTATCTCGTACCAACCGGGATTAAAGCTTATATGCAAGACGATGAATTCTTGCTATTAGCAAACCGTTCTAGTGGTCCATTTAAACGCCGGTTGATTCTCCCAAATGGGGTCGGAATCGTGGACGCGGACTATTACGATAATGATAGTAATGAAGGGGAAATCTTCTTCCAACTCATTAACTACGGCTTAACGGATTATCATATTAAGAAGGGTGAGCGAATTGGCCAAGGAATTTTTATGCCATTCCTTACTGCCGATGATGAGAAACAACCACGCGCTCAGCGGGTTGGTGGCTTTGGCTCAACCAAAAAGTAATATAGCAAATCTTGAATAAAATCGGAATAATTTCGGACAATTTTTTCTGAAATCACCCATATTTTTGCCGGTGGAACGGTCCAATACTATTTTTAACAGTAATTGGTAGGGCGCACTTTTATTTCAGGATCGTTGTTTGTAAGTAGTCTTTAAGGAAGAAAGGATGGCATGAATGGCCAGAGTTAAAACGCAATATGTTTGTCAAAATTGTGGCTATAGTTCACCGCGGTATCTAGGAAGGTGTCCTAACTGTGGAGAATGGAATACGTTAGTTGAAGAGCAAGTTCAGTCTTCAAGTTCAAGTGCAGCTACTCGGCGGCCAACCACAACCTTAACTGGTCTAGTTGCCAAACCACAAAAAATTGGTGAAATTAATAGTCACGAAACACCCCGGGTAAAGACAAAACTAAATGAACTCAACCGGGTTCTTGGTGGAGGAATTGTCCCGGGTTCGTTGATTTTAATTGGTGGTGATCCTGGAATTGGAAAGTCAACACTTCTTCTTCAGGTTTCCGGTCAGCTGTCTAGCGAACACCACCGAGTTTTATATGTTTCTGGAGAAGAAAGTGCTACCCAGATCAAGATGCGGGCAGAACGACTTGATGTGGCGGCGGATGATTTCTATATCTATCCAGAAACAAACATGGATAGCATTAAGGATACAATTCGAGAATTAAAGCCAGAATATGTCGTGATTGATTCTGTACAGACAATGCAGGCTACCGATGTCACTTCTGCTATCGGGAGTGTTTCTCAGATTCGAGAAGTAACAGCACAGTTAATGCAGATTGCCAAGAGTAATAGCATTACGATATTCGTGGTTGGTCATGTTACTAAGGGCGGTGCAATTGCCGGTCCAAAGATTTTGGAGCACATGGTAGATACCGTTCTGTATTTTGAAGGTGATCTTCACCATACTTACCGGATACTGAGATCGGTAAAGAATCGTTTTGGCTCGACTAATGAGTTAGGAATCTTTGAAATGCACACCAATGGCCTATCTGAGGTTAAGAATCCTTCAGAAATTTTTCTTGAAGAACGATTGAAGGATGCTACTGGATCGGCGGTGGTGGTCTCATTAGAGGGGACTCGACCGATTTTAGTTGAAATTCAGGCTTTGGTCACACCAACCGTTTATGGAAATGCTCAACGAACTGCTACAGGTTTAAACAGAAATCGAGTATCATTGATAATGGCCGTTCTTGAAAAACGAGCAAGTTTGATGTTACAAAACCAGGACGCCTACCTTAAAGCGGCCGGTGGTGTAAAATTAGATGAACCCGCAATTGACTTAGCAATTGCAATTAGTATTGCATCAAGTTATCGAGATAAGGGGACTCAAGCTACGGACGCATTTGTCGGTGAAGTCGGCTTGACTGGCGAAATCCGGCGGGTTAACCGGATTGAACAACGGGTCGCTGAAGCACAGAAGCTTGGTTTTAAGCGGATCTTTGTTCCTAAAAATAACCTAAAGGGTTGGCAAGCACCAACCGGGATTGAAGTTATTGGAGTAACAACTCTGCGTCAAGCGTTGCGTCTTGCTTTAGGCTAATTTGAAAAGGAGGGTTGATTATGCGAAAAAGAATTATTCGATTAATATACGTTGTTGTTGGGGCCGCAATTGGTTTTTATTACTTGCCATTATTTTGGGACTTAGTTAAAGTTCACTTAAATAATGCACTCTTAGTTTTTATTGATATCATTCTGGGAGCTCTTATTTTCTTTATTCTTTCGTTACCACTTGCTAAACCAACCGAACAGTTAGTTGTGCGAATTGAAAAGAGCTTGACAAAGTTAAGCCCGGTCTACCTATTTTTTGGGACACTATTAACAATTGTTGGTTTGGTCCTTGCAGTTTTAGTCTCAATTCCACTTTGGCGAACTGGGATCCCAGTTGTTAATAACGTTCTACCGATTTTATTAATGATCGCCTTTAGTTATTTTGGATATCGGATTGGGACAACACGACTTGATGATTGGAAGACTTTACTCTCTGGGCACCGAGTTCGACCAAAGAATCCCAATACTGAGGTTATCGACCAAAAGGATGAGAATTACCACCATTATAAAATTCTGGATACTAACATCTTAATTGATGGGCGGATTTATGATCTGGTTAAGACCGGGTTCTTAGAAGGAACGTTATTGGTTCCAAACTTTGTCCTTTACGAATTGCAATACATTGCCGATTCAGGCGAAAGTATTAAACGAGTTCGGGGACGGCGTGGTTTGGATATCTTGAATAAGCTGCGTAAAGAGAAGATTGTTCCAATTGAGATGTACGATGGCGATTTTGAAGACATACCTGAAGTTGATAGCAAACTAATAGCGTTAGCCAAGAAGGTTAATGGGGTAATTGTGACTAATGACTATAATTTAAATAAGGTTATTCAGTTCCAAAATGTTCAGGTCTTGAATATTAACAACCTTGCAAAGTCGTTGCGGCCGCGGGTAATTCCTGGAGAAACGCTTAACGTTGTCGTTGTAAAGAACGGGACTGAGCGCCAACAAGGGGTTGCTTACTTGGATGACGGAACAATGGTCGTTGTTGAAGATGGTCGTTACTTCATGAACGAACGAATTGAAGTCGAAGTTACTAGTGCCTTACAAACCGACGCTGGGCGGATGATCTTTGCTCGACCACTTCATTCTCGGCGGGGGATTAATGAAAAGAATAGTGAATCCTCTAAGGGAGAAAAAAAGACAACAAAATCGGGTAAAGATTCTAAATAGTTGTTTACAAATGTCACATAGTTTTATATTCTAGACACCGTAAGAGTTATTTCTTAACTTTATCGGTGCTTTTTTAAAAATTGTTCGCATTACAGATAGGAGAGGGTTGAAATGACAGATATAGAAATTGCTGACCAAGCCACACTCGAACCAATTAGTAAGATTGCCGAGAAAATGGGCCTTAATAGCGACCAAATTGAACAATACGGGAAGTATAAGGCAAAAATTTCATTACCGGTTGCCGAAAAGTCAGGAAAGAAGCATAAACTGATTCTGGTAACTTCAATCAACCCCACTCCAGCTGGTGAGGGGAAATCAACCGTCTTGGTTGGCCTAGGGGATGCCCTAAACCAATTGCACCACCAAACGATTATCGCCATGCGGGAACCATCAATGGGACCTGTCTTTGGGATTAAGGGTGGTGCTACTGGTGGAGGTTACAGTCAAGTAATCCCGATGGAGGACATTAACCTGCACTTCACTGGAGATCTCCATGCTTTAACTAGTGCTAACAATACCTTAGCAGCCTTAATCGATAATTATGTTATGCGGGATAATAAGTTAAACCTTGATCCCCGACGGATTATTTGGAAACGGGTAGAAGATGTTAACGATCGAGCATTACGAAATGTAATTACTGGCCTTGGTGGGATTATGCAAGGAATTCCGCGGCAAACTGGCTTTGATATTACAGCCGCTTCAGAATTAATGGCGATCTTGTGCCTTTCTACTGACTTAATGGATCTAAAGAAACGGATTAGCCAGATCGTCGTTGGCTATACCTACGATCGTGAACCTGTAACTGTAGGCCAGCTTGGTTTTGAAGATGCAATTACGATCCTCCTAAAAGATGCAATTAAGCCTAACTTAGTGCAAACCCTTGATCACACCCCGGCAATTGTTCATGGGGGACCATTCGCTAATATTGCTCATGGCTGCAATAGTATTTTGGCTACCCAAACAGCACTTAAGTTAGCTGATTACACAGTAACGGAAGCTGGGTTTGGTGCTGACCTGGGAGCTGAAAAGTTCCTTGATATTAAGCGTCCTGTTTTGGGGAAGAATCCAGATGCCGTTGTAATTGTCGCAACTGTCCGTGCCCTAGAATATAACGGTGGAGCTAGTTTGGATGAAATTAAAGAAGAACAACTACCTGCACTCGAAAAGGGAATTGTTAATTTAAACCGTCATATTAAGAATATGCAACGTTACGATTTACCGGTTGTTGTTGCGATTAACCACTTTGTTAACGATACTGATGCTGAAATTAAGTTCATTGAAGATAATTGCAAGCGTCTAGGAGTTAATGTTGTTGTTGCTGACAGCTGGGCTAAGGGTGGTCAAGGCACCCAAAACCTTGCTAAGGAAGTTGTTCGCTTAGCTGAACAAAAGAGTGATTTTAAGCCGCTTTACAAGGCTAGTGATTCAATTGAAGAAAAGGTAAATATGATTGCTAAGTCAATTTATGGAGCAAAAGATGTTTCATTTAGCAAGAAAGCCAAGAAGCAATTAAAGCAGTTTGCTAAGTATGGGTGGAATGATTTGCCCGTTTGCATTGCTAAGACTCAGTATTCCTTTACTGACGATCAAAGTCAGCTAGGAGCACCAACGGACTTTACATTCCATATTCGCGAATTTGTACCAAAGTTAGGTGCTGGTTTTATCGTTGCCCTTTCTGGAAATATGATGACCATGCCAGGACTTTCTAAGACACCAGCCGCCGTTAACATGACGATTGATGCTAATGGTAAGATAACAGGATTATTCTAAATTAAATAATTTTACTTAGAAAAAAGGCTCCAAAGCGCGGTTCCCCGTGCTTTGGAGCCTTCTGCGTATAAAAAGAAGAGATAGCTTGGGAAAGCTATCTCTTGAGGAGTATTATGAGGACTTGGGGTATCCCCATATAAATTATTTTTTCGGTTACTATTGGGAGGAGTAATTGAAAAATAATAGGTTTCATTAATAGTAAAGTTTGGTATCTTTACTACGCTTTATATACTAGCAGGATAATGTGAAGAAATTGTGACCATAAAGTTAAAAAACTTTTTTCATCAAAAAAGATCCAACAATACGTTCAATTAACTAGATATGTTAGTATTATGAATATAGGAATGAAAGGAGCAGACAGTCATGCTAACGATATATAATACATTGACTCGTAAACAAGAAGAATTTAAGCCGCAAACCCCAGGAGTTGTTAACATGTATGTCTGTGGTCCGACGGTATACAACTATATCCATATTGGGAATGCACGGTCAGCAATTGCGTTTGATACAGTTCGTCGCTACCTTGAATTTAAGGGATATAAAGTAAACTATGTTTCTAATTTCACCGATGTCGATGATAAGATGATCAAAGCTGCTCACGAGCAGGGAATTACTGTTCCTCAATTAGCTGAAAAGTATATTCAGGCATTTATGGAAGATACGAATGCCCTTAATATTGAGCCAGCAACCATGCATCCCCGGGCAACCGAGAATATTCCCGAGATCATTGAATTTGTTCAGGGCTTGATTGAAAAGGGGTACGCCTATGAAAAAGATGGTGACGTATACTATCGTGCACGGAAATTTAAAAATTATGGTCAGCTATCAGGCCAATCAATTGACGATCTAGAAGTAGGTGCTAGTGAACATGTTAGTGCCGATGAAGTTAATAAGAAAGAGGATCCAATGGACTTTGCCCTTTGGAAAGCTGCTAAACCTGGCGAGATCAGCTGGGATTCTCCGTGGGGAAAGGGACGACCAGGTTGGCACATTGAATGTTCAGTAATGTCGACGAAGTATCTCGGCAAAACGATTGATATCCATGGTGGTGGCCAGGATCTTGAATTCCCACACCACGAAAATGAGATTGCTCAAAGCGAAGCGGAAACGGGACAAAAGTTTGTTCGCTACTGGATGCACAATGGCTTTGTGACTATTGGCAAAGGTAATGAAAAGATGAGTAAGTCTTTACACAACTTTATTACGGTTCATGACATTATTAAAGAAGTTGATCCACAGATATTACGGTTCTTTATGGCCACTACCCAGTACCGGCGGCCAATTCAATACAGCAAGGATAACCTAATTGATGCTAAAAATAATTTGGATCACATTCAAACAGCCTTTGATAACTTGACTTACCGGCAAAAGGATGCTGAAAAAGGGACTGATTCAGCAGTTAGTCAAAAACTTGCTGACTTTAAGCAGAAATTTATTGATGCGATGGATGATGATATTAACGTCCAAAACGGGATTACCGTTGTTTATGAACTAGTTAAATACGCAAATGTTTATAGCCAACAAGAAGTAGTTAAGGCGGACATACTTAATGAGATGAAGAATTTAATTGCTGAGTTGGTTAGTATTTTTGGTGTAAAATTAGCTTCAACGAACAATGAATTGAATGATGAACACATTCAAGCATTAATTGAGGAACGAAACGAAGCACGGAAAAATAAGGATTTTGCTCGGAGTGATCAGATTCGTGATGAATTAAAGGAGCAGGGAATTATCCTTGAAGATACGCCACAGGGAACACGCTTTAAACGAGTAAAAGAGTAGACAGGAAGGAAATTAATGGAACAAGCAGATTATCGACAATTAAATGGAATTGCGCTCGCTTATTTGGGAGATGCAGTTTATGAAGTATTTATTCGCCAACATCTTTTGAGTAAGGGACTAGCAAAGCCTACTAAGCTTCAGCATCTCGCAACACACTATGTTTCAGCAAAGGCACAGGCAGCATTGATTGACTTGATGAAGCAAGATGATATTTTAACTGAAGATGAATGGAGTTACTTCAAGCGGGGCCGGAATGCTAATAGCCATACTCATGCAAAACATACTTCTGTGCTAACTTACCGAATTTCTACCGGCTTTGAGGCAATGATGGGCTACCTTCAATTAGCTGGAAAGCAGGACCGGATTGAAGAGTTAGCAGAATGGTGCATTCGACAAGTTGAAGCAGGGAGAACAAGACATGAAAAATGATAACAGTGAATTTATTATTGGACGCCACCCAGCGGTAATGGCATTAAAGTCCGATCAGGAGATTAATAAGGTCTTTATTCAATCAGGACTAAAATCTGACGCAATTTCGCAAATTATTAAATTAGCAAAGGAAAAGCGGTTAGTTGTCTCCAATGTTCCAAAAACTAAGCTAGATCAGATGAGCGATCACCAAAATCACCAGGGGGTCGCTTTGGCAGTTGCTGCGTACCACTATGCCACAATTGATGACTTATTCGATAATGCGGCTAAGCATGGTGAGCACCCGTTTTTCTTGATTCTAGATGAACTTGAGGATCCACATAACCTTGGTTCAATTATCCGGACCGCGGATGCAGCGGGAGTTCATGGAATTATTATTCCCCGTCGGCGGGCTGTGGGATTAACCTCAGTAGTTGCTAAAACATCAACGGGGGCAATTGAACACGTTCCCGTTGCCCGGGTTACCAACCTCGTTCAGACCGCAAAAGAGTTAAAAGAGCGGGGAGTATGGTTATTTGGAACTGATATGAAGGGAACTGATTATCGACGTTGGAATGCCAAAGGTGCAGTTGCATTAGTAATTGGTAACGAAGGGAAAGGAATCTCGTCGTTACTAAAGAAAAATTGTGACGAAATGTTGACAATTCCAATGGTTGGCCATGTTCAAAGCTTGAATGCAAGTGTTGCTGCAAGCCTATTGATTTATCAGGGCTTTAATTCTCGCCACCCATTGTAAGAGAAATGGATGCTGGTATATACCAGCATCCATTTTTTAATAATGTTAAATTATGAACAATAAGTGTAAGCAATTCATCTTATTGGGTTAAATGGATTAATTAAAGGCAAAATTTTTTCAAAATATAAAATATCCCATAATAATCTTTAATCATCTATATCCGACAGTTGTCTCTCTATAACTATTAATCTATATGAATAATTCTATAAAAAAATAAATTTCACTTCAAAAAAACTATTTTTTAACTATCATTTGAATAGTTGTTCACCAAATCACAAGAAAAGACTATTCAAACTGATAAAAATTTGGTAGATTATTTTCAGGCATTAGTCACCAAGATTTGAGGAATTAATATAAGGAACCGGTATTAAGAACTGAAATCTTCCTGACGATGGGGATGATACCCTGTCGACCGGGCAATCACCTGTAAAGGGGCTTCCTTCTTGACGAAAAAGGAAACCACTATACAGCATGAATGCAAATGCAATCTAAGGAATGGGTGGAGGAGCCAAATTCAAGAAAGGTAATCCTTAACAAAACAGTTAAGGTTAAATAATGATGGAATATCATTCAGCTGATCTCGGATTACTCATCCAAGTACAAGTCGGCAATGAGGATAAATTTATGGCTTTATTCAATTGTTATTCTTCAATGGTTAAGCGATTATGGCAGAAATATCACATCTCTGACCTTGAATTTGAAGATTGGTGTCAAGAGGCACAGCTTGTCTTACTAAAAGTTATCTATTCTTATAGTGGAAAAGATATTCACCAATTCAGCGGTTTTTATAAGCAGAGTTTGGTTAATCGTCTTCTTGATTTATACCGAGCTCGACAAGCAAATAAACGAATTCCAATTGAGCAACTCGATGCTCTTGGAGAAAATGATGACGAAATGATGATGCAAAAAAGTGCATCACTTGAGGATATCGTTTATTGTCATAAAAGTATTGAAGAGGTTATCAGGATTAGTTCGCCGTTTGAACGAGATGTTTTATCAATGATTGTAACTGGTAGATCAATTGAACATGTATGCCGGGAGTTGCAATGCAGTAAACGACAAGTTCAAAGTGCCCTTTCACGAACACGAACAAAATTAGTCAAGCTTTTGGCGGGCGATTGATCAGACAAGAGTATAATTTTAGAGTAGGCTTTAGAGTTCGGCCTGTCCGAACTTTGGAGCCTATTAATGTGTTCTTAGTATTATTGCTTAGGGTTAGTTGTCAGGACTTGTTTTGGCGGTTGGAACATGCTAATCTTAAGTATATGTGGAGGTGAAAGTATGTCCCAAAAGAAAGTTGCACTGGAATGTACCAAATGCGGTGCTCATAACTATACGATTACCGCAAATCCTCAACGTCAAGAACGATTAGAATTAAAAAAGTTTTGTAAACATTGTGGGGAGTATACTCTCCATCGTGAAACCCGTTAATTAGCTGGAGGAAATTATGCATCTGTTTCGTTTTATTAAAAGTGTAAATCATGAAATGAAACTGGTTGTTTGGCCAACCGCCCGTGAAAATCGGCGTGATACAACCATTGTTATTTCTTTGACACTTTTCTTCGTCTTATTCTTCGCATTATTTGATTGGTTAATCCAACTCTTAATGAAGTTATTCGTCTAAGTAGTAGTCAAATTACCGGAGATTTGTTATACTAAGTGCAATTGAGCTTCGTGGGGATCCGCGGGGTTTTTTATTTTGAATTTAAAAATTATTAAGGAGGATTCATCGTGGAATCAAATGAAAAACGTTGGTACGTCCTACATACATACTCAGGTTACGAAAACCGAGTAAAGAGTAACTTGGAATCACGTGCCCAATCAATGGGAATGCAAGACTACATTTTTCGGGTAGTTGTTCCTGAAGATGAAGTTCGTCAAGTTAAGGATGGTCAAGCTAAGGAAATTGTTGAGAAGACATTTCCTGGCTACGTTTTGGTAGAAATGGTAATGACCGATCAAGCATGGTACATTGCACGGAATACGCCGGGTGTTACTGGTTTCTTAGGTTCACACGGTGGTGGTTCAAAGCCTACTCCATTGCTTCCAGAAGAAGTTGACCGGATCATGAAGCGGATGGGTGTCCAAACCGTTCAACACGATATTGACGTTAGTGTTGGTGATAGTGTTAAGGTTATTGCTGGACCATTCGCCGACTTAACAGGTAAGGTTACTGAAGTTGACCATGAAAAGATGAAGTTGAAGGTTAACGTAGAAATGTTTGGCCGGGAAACCTCAGCTGAACTTGGCTTTGATCAGATCGATACAGTAGAATAAATGATCAGTTTAAGAAAGGGGTGCTGGAACTAGAAAGGTTCGGGTAAATGACTTTCTGACTAATTGTTGATTATTTTTTACTTAATAAATCTTGAAAATTTATTATAAATGTGGTACTTTGATTAAGTATGCTATTCGACATACTGTGGGAGAGGTAAATTTACTGCCTCATCATGACCACAACACGGACTAAGGAGGTTTTGTCTCGTGGCAAAGAAAGTAGCTAACGTTGTCAAGTTGCAAATTCCTGCCGGTGCTGCTACACCAGCTCCACCAGTAGGTCCTGCACTTGGGCAAGCAGGTATTAACATTATGGGCTTCACTAAGGAATTTAACGCTCGGACTGCAGACCAAAAGGGTATGTTGATCCCAGTTGTTATTACCGTTTATGAGGACCGTTCATTCGACTTCATTACCAAGACGCCACCTGCTGCTGTCTTATTGAAGAAGGCCGCTGGTGTTGAACACGGTTCCGGTGAACCTAACACTAACAAGGTTGCTTCTGTAACCAAGGCTCAAGTTAAGGAAATCGCCGAAACTAAGATGCAAGATCTAAACGCTGCTGACGTTGAAGCAGCTATGCGCATGATCGAAGGTACTGCACGGAGCATGGGCTTCACTGTTGAAGACTAATTGCTAAGTAGCAGACCGGGTACGCTATTAAAGTAGTGGACCCCGTGGGAGGTATGAACTCCGCTAGACCACATTTGCAAGGAGGAAAACACAAGATGGCTAAAAAACGTGGTAAGAAGTACCAAGACGCGCTTAAAAAGGTTGACAGCAAGAAGAAGTACGCTGTTAACGACGCTGTTCAATTAGTAAAAGATATTGATTTCGCTAACTTTGACTCAACTGTTGAAGTTGCATTTAAGTTAAACGTTGATACTAAGCAAGCTGATCAACAATTACGTGGTGCCGTTGTATTACCAAACGGTACTGGTAAGGATCAAACTGTTATTGTTTTCGCTAAGGGTGAAAACGCTAAGGCTGCTAAGGAAGCCGGTGCTGACTTTGTTGGTGACGCTGACTTGGCTGACAAGATCCAAGACGGTTGGTTAGACTTTGACGTTGCAATCGCAACTCCTGACATGATGCCAGTTGTTGGTCGTTTAGGTCGTATTCTTGGACCTAAGGGCTTAATGCCAAACCCTAAGACTGGTACTGTTACTATGGATGTTGCTAAGGCAGTTGAAGAATCTAAGGCTGGTAAGGTTACCTACCGGACTGACCGTGATGGTAACGTTGCTGTTCCATTCGGTAAGTCTTCATTCGACACTGATAAGTTAGTTGAAAACTTAAAGACTATTGAAGACATTATTGTTAAGGCACGTCCAGCTTCTGTACGTGGTACTTATGTACAACATGCTTCAATCGCATCTACTTTCGGACCAAGTGTTACACTTGATTTGGAAAGCTTCTAAGTTAAATTTAATTTAGAAAGAAAAGCTTCGAGAATTTTCTCGAAGCTTTTTTAATTTAATGCCTTTAGGCCTAGTTGAGCATGCGAACGGAGTGAGTATGCGAAACAAAAAACCACCTGCTTTGCGGGTGGGGGATAAGACTATATAAATAAAGACCTCTTTTGCCTTAAGATGTAGGTGTTCAAGCCAAAATCAAATAAGGGAAAAGAGGTTTAATTAATATGGCTAATAAACTAAATAGTTTAGCCCATACGAAGTGGTTATGTAAGTATCACATCGTATTCATTCCAAAGTATAGACGGAAAATAATTTACAATCAATATCGGAAAGATTTACGAGATTATATTAGATTACTATGTCAGTATAAAGGAGTAAAAATCATTGAAGGACATTTGATGCCTGATCATGTTCACTTATTAGTAAGTATTTCACCGAAGCTAAGCGTTTCGCAATTTATGGGATATTTGAAAGGAAAAAGTGCATTGATGATGTTTGATCATCATGCCAATTTAAAGTATAAATTTGGCAATCGACATTTTTGGGCAGAAGGTTATTATGTCAGCACAGTAGGACTGAACGACAACAACTCATAAATTATATCGGAGGTGTAATCAGGTGCGACAATCACAGAAAACAGAAACACAAGCTGACCGCTTGTCGAGAATAGGTTTGGAAAACCGAAAGTACATAAGGGCGCGTAGTACCGATTATGGTGAAGGTAAAGGTATGAGTGTCACTATCCAAGACCTAGTCTTGGATCGCAATAACCTTAATCAGGCTTATTTGCGAGTTAAGAGAAATAAAGGAGCAGCGGGCGTTGACGATATGACCGTCAATGACCTTCTGCCTTACCTCAAGGAAAATAAAACGGAGTTAATTACCAACCTACGTGAGGACAATTATAAGCCAGCACCGGTTAAACGAGTGGAAATTCCCAAACCCAACGGTGGAGTGAGAAAACTAGGGATACCAACGGTAGTGGACCGCATGGTCCAACAAGCAGTTGCCCAGGTACTCACGCCCATCTTTGAGCGTGTTTTCTCTGACAATAGCCGCCCTCATCGTGGAGCCCAAGACGCAATCGCAAAGGTAGTTAAGCTATATAATCAAGGATATCGACGGGTAGTCGATTTAGACCTTAGGGCCTATTTTGATAATGTCAACCATGATTTGATGATTAAATACCTCCAACAATATATTGATGA
>NZ_CALPCW010000013.1:0-53033 GCF_943193105.1 Limosilactobacillus agrestimuris | reverse complement strand
GTAAGAAAAAGAAAGTGTAGACTATTAGAACATACAGAGGTTCCCTCAAGGGTTGATGATTTAATACAAGCCGTTCTGGGGTATAAATAAAAAAATCCATCAGCTAAAAGGTGATGGAGCAGAAAGACTATATACTTGTATGACAACTTAAGTATATAGTCTTTTTTTGTTTCCGTAAAGCGAACAGCAGTTTATGTTATAATGCAGGCAAGTTAATTCTGAGTAGAACAAAATACCCGGCACTTCGTTTGAGGTGTCGGGTTGTTCTACCGGTAGACGAATGGTAGGTTTAAATTGAGTAATCACTGAAATTACTGTGCAAATATTAAAGCATAAAATCAATGAAAAGCTTGTAATGATAGTAGTTCGAGATATGTGCGAAATACTGAAGAAATACAATTGTAAATCCGTGAACGTACTGGTAAGGCTACTCGTATCGCTGAAAAGCGTCGCGACAAGTAGTAGTTTGGAACCCTTGTGTATCAAGGGTTCTTTTTTATTTTAAATTAAAATTGATCATAAAAAGTGCTAATTCGAATCGGCGAATTAGCACTTTCTATATATTTTAAGTTATTTTTGGGAGGATAACTTGAATTCGACCTCAAGGACCAATAAATGGTGTGTCTTTGATAAGACAAGTATATTTTACTCCAGTTGGCAGCTAGATCAAAGTTTAAAACGAAAGGTGGGTGTCAAGAAAGCATCCACTCATACCGTCTTGTGAGCTAGAAAGCACCCACTGCACACGGTATATTCCTTATTACAATTTATATTATACTCTATAAATTAAATATATATTATGATTTGCATAAATGAAGTTTACTCAATTCCTGATACTCTCATTTTCTTGCCCGGGTTACTAAATAAGGATAAAATAAAATTATACTATTTATATTATTGGGCTTTTATTATCTGGAGTACAATTATGAAAAAACTTAATTTATTTATCTTTCTAACGTTTTGTTCCTTCGGGTTATTCTTTGTATCAACTCAGCAACAAAGTAAAGCATCCGCGGTAGATCAGCAGACGCAAACACAACTTTATGATTATCTAAAGTCACATCACATTAATGGGGTGATATTGGTTAATGATAAGGGAAGCCAGCCAGTTACCATAACGAATAACGAAAATGCTAACAAGAATCAGATTGTTAAAACAAACCGATTATTTCCAACCGCTTCGCTCCAAAAGATCATAACGGGAACTGCAATTTACCAACTAAAGCAAGAGAAAAAAATAACTTATGATACGTCACTTCATAAGTATTTCCCACAAATTGATGGTAGTCAGGATATAACAATTCGCGAGTTAATGAACCATACCAGTGGCCTTGTTAATAATGATCGTCCGGCACTGCCTTTAAGAGGACAAAAACAGCAAATTGCCTATATGCTGGAGCACATGAGAAATGATCATGTTCATACTTGGGATTATCAGGATGTTGATTATGAACTATTGGCGGCAATCATTAGTAAGCAATCTCATTCTACTTACAACGCCTATATTCATAGTGATTTTGCTAAACCGCTTCAGTTACACCAAATCAAGGATTTCTCTGAAGTTACTCCAAAGCAAGTTCCTCAACCGATGGATCCAGCTATTAGTTGGCACCAAGTAACGGTTACGACCTCTTCAGATTTTGGTGCGGGAAATCTTTTCATGTCACCAAATAATTACTGGAAATTCATTTATAATGAGGTTCTCGGTAACTCGAAAATGACAACTGAATTTTATCAACAGGCCAAAAAACAAGAAGTTGCCTATTTTGGTGGGGTATATTTTGATGGTGATATTATTCGTGCTAACGGTAGTATTCCTGGCTATAATTGTTGCTTTATCGCTAACTATAAAACAAAGAAAATGGTAATGCTTTTCTCTAACAATATCGATTATCTGACCTTAAAGACTGCATCAGATGATCTATTGCATAACTATATGGGAGCATAGTGCATTTATCTTTTTAAAATATTTTTTAACCTCCAATATTGTTTGTTAATTCATAATTCTTACTAAGAAGGAAGTAGCTTACTAAAAAGTAACTACTTGTACTTACTTTTTGTAACCACTACAATGGAGTCATCAAACATGAAGGAGATCATGATAATGACAGCATTAAATCAACCATTAACTTTTCGTCACGGTGCAACGGTAAGTAACCGCTTTGTTCAACCACCAATGTTAACTAACAGTGGTGAAGACGGTTTTGCAACTGAAGATACTATTAATTACTACAAGGCCCACGCAAAGTCTGGTGGCCTGATTATTACTGAATACATGTATGTTAGTGAGAATGGTGGACCAGCAATCACTTGGAAGCGGGGCCGCGAGCAACTAGCTGTGTATGATGATCAGTTTGTTCCCCAACTAAAGAAGGTTGCTGCGGCAATGAAGAGTGCTGGTAACAAGGCCATTATGCAGATCGCCCATACTGGTCGTGAGGCTAACTATCGCGCAATGGAGGGAAAGCCAGTTTATGCACCAACTGCGCTTGATTACCCATTCTTGCCATATAAGGTTCATGAACTATCAAATGAGCAAATCGAAGAGATTATTCAGGACTTTGGGGCTGCAACCAAGCGGGCAATTGATGCTGGTTTCGACGGGGTTGAAATCCATGGTGCTAACCACTACCTAATTCAACAATTTGTTTCCGCTTATTCTAATCGGCGGACTGATCACTGGGGTGGCAGTGTTGAAAAGCGGTTCAATTTCCCACTAGCGGTAGTTAAGTCGGTAATGGATGTTGTAAAGAAGTATGCGCCAGCTAATTTTATTGTTGGTTATCGGATTAGTCCAGAAGAAATCCATGGGGAAAATATTGGTTATACTTGGCACGAATCGACTAAGTTAATCGATCAAATCACTAAGGATTTTGAACTGGACTACATTCACCTCTCAATGCCGCAATTTGATGTCAAGCCTGGTGATGCAATGTTGTTAGATACTGAAAAGGCCGCTGCTGATTTTAAGGATTCTAGTAAGACGTTTGCAGAATTATTCAAGCCAGTTCTAAATGGTGCCAAGGAAATCATTGTTGGTGGTATTCAAGATCAGGATCAGGCGGAAAAAACTGCTGAAATGGCTGATTTGGTAGCTGTTGGTCGAGCTACGATCGTTGACCCGTTATTTGCCGATAAGATCTTAAATGGCCATCCCGAGGAGATTGTTCATGAGGTAACGGTTGATCAAGTAAAGGAAAACCACATGACTCAAGGAATGATTGATAATTATTCAGGACCAGCTGCTGCAATTCCGCTCCCAGGTGCTGAGAATATTAAGTCACTTCACAAGGAATTTGGTGGTTGGAGTGAAATGAAGTATCCCCAGAATCCAGAAATGAAGTAATCATTAATAAGTTGGTTAATTTCTAGTCTTATAACAGAATCGATAAGAAGGTCTCCAAAGTACCGGTTAATCCGTCCTCTGAAGACCTTCTTATTTATCCACAACATATGAAATTAATTATCTTCATCTTTCTTAGATACCTGTTCTCCTTTCATATTAGCCGCACCGTATTTGAAATCAACGTCCGTCACTTGACCAGAGTTAATTAGCTCTTCGCTAAATTCAGCCATTTCAATAAGGAGCCTTTTCATTTTTTGACCATTTGCTGTCAATGAGTAGACGACTTTCGGCGGGACTGAGGGGTAACTGGTTCGCTTGACCATTCGATCATTAATTAGTTGGGATAGCTGTTCACTAAGTACCTTTTCGGAAATATGAATTTGGTAAAGCTCGTAAAAATAGCGTTTTAATTCGCCAAACCGCTTTTCCTCAAGTCCAAGTGAACAGATAATTGAAGGCTTCCATTTGCCACTAACTATATGAATAATGTAATTACTACTCATGAAAAAATGTCGTGTCATTATGATCATCCTAATTAAAATCTTCTTTTTCCTAATGCTTATATTTTAGTTGAAATAATGTAAAATAGACAAGAAGAATATATCAGCTGAGGGGGAATATCGTTGTGGAGTACGAAGAGCTAATTAATAGGATCTATGATTGGGCACACCACCGAAAGATTGATCGGGCGGATCCACGAGTTGAATTTATGAAGATGGCTGAAGAACTCGGGGAACTATCAGCTGCCTATAATAAACAAAATCACGAGCGGTTAGTTGATAGTATTGGTGATCTCCAAATCGCTTTATTAATTTTTTGCCAGTTAGTTGGTGTTGACCATAAGAAAGCATTAACAGCTGCTTATCGGGAAATTGCGGATCGTCAGGGTGAAACTACTTCTGCTGGTGTCTTCATTAAGCAGAGCGATCTTGAAAGGAAAAATTAGGAGGAAGTTATTTATGAAGTTAATTTCATGGAACATTGATTCGATTAACGCGGCCTTAACCGGAACATCGACAAGGGCTGAAGAAACGAGAAGCGTTCTCCATAAGATTGCAGATCAACATCCAGATGTAATTGCAATTCAAGAAACTAAATTATCCAAAAATGGACCAACAAAGAAGCATTTTGCAGTTTTGCAAGAGTTATTTCCTGACTACCAGGTTGTCTGGCGAAGTTCAGTCGAGCCCGCACGGAAGGGGTATGCCGGAACAATGTACCTCTACCTAAAAGAATATGAACCGACAGTTACTTATCCCCAAATTGGGGCACCAGAAACGATGGATGATGAAGGACGAATCATTACCCTTGAATTTCCTAACTTTTTCGTTACTGAGGTTTACACACCAAATTCTGGAAGTGGCTTGAAACGGTTAGCCGATCGTCAGGTTTGGGATGATCGGTATCGTGAATATTTACAGAAACTTGATCAACAAAAGCCAGTGATTGCAAGTGGTGATTTTAATGTGGCCCATGAACCAATTGATCTAGCTCATCCAGAAAATAACCATCATTCCGCAGGGTTTACGGATGAGGAACGGGAACACTTTACTAAATTACTTGCGGCTGGTTTTACTGATAGTTTTCGTCATCTTAATCCAGAAAAAGCAGGTGCCTATTCTTGGTGGGCACAACGGGTAATCACTAGTAAGCAAAATAATTCAGGCTGGAGAATTGATTACTGGCTCGTTAGTGACCGGCTTGCCGATCAGATTAAGAGTTCAACAATGATTGATTCTGGTAAACGCCGTGATCATACGCCGATTGAATTAGATATCGATCTTTAAAAACATGATTAATAAAAATTTAATATCTTGGTCACAATTTAGTAAATATTGCTAGTTAGAATATTAATCATTGAGAAAGAAGGTGGCCAAGATCAGGATCTTTCGTCTTTTTAAACGATTGGTCGTTTTGACGCTAATTATCGGTGGCAGCTGGCTTTACTTTAACAATTCACGAATTCAAGCGGCATCAACTGCAATGATTTGGAACTTTCGGCAACGAATTGTTAATCTGATTGGTCATGGGGATGATTCAACTACTCAGAACCTTAACCTGAGTGATTCGGATTCTCAAAAGAACCAGCAAACGGGTCAGCAACAAACCGATTCAACAACGATTCCCACTAATGGACGGTGGGCAACAAATACCGCAACGATTTATATTAATACTGGTAATCAAACCCTTGATTCAGCAGCCCAATCGGCAATCCAACAATGGAACCAGACCGGAGCATTTACATTTCGTCAAGTTAATAGCCGCCAACAGGCAGAAATCGTTGTGAGTGCAATGGATAACGATAGTACTAATGCGGCCGGTCTGACTAAAACTTCATCGAATTCGGTTAATAACCACTTTGTCCATGCTAATGTTTATCTAAACCAGCGATACCTTCTTGACCCTGACTATGGTTATGATCAACAACGAATAGTTAATACAGCGGAGCATGAACTTGGCCACGCAATTGGTCTTGATCACACAAATCATGTTTCAGTAATGCAGCCTGCTGGTTCTTTCTACACTATTCAGCCGGCCGATGTTCAAGCAGTTAAAAAATTATATGCAACAAACTAAAAGGGATGAAGCTGGGAATTAACCTCCTCGAGAGCCTGGTTGGCTAACCTAGAACGATGAATGATGATGGAATCATCAGAGTCGTTCGTAGCCAATAGGCTTGCTCCGCTGCTTTAGCCTCTAAGGCTCTGGTTACGACGCGCAGCTAGCCTATGGATTCCCGCGATTAGACTCTATAAATTTGGAGACTATTAGTGACAGAAAGAGGATGGGAAAAAACGTTTCGTTTTTTTCCATCCTCATCTTTTTATATTTAATCCAATTTAATTTTCCGTGCCTTTAATGCCCATAAGATTGAAACCGTGTCGATAACTTCCTGGAACATTGCACCGACAAAGGCAGGGAGGATTCCGGTGCAAGCAATTAGCATTAGGATTGTACAAATCGCGATCCCAATTAACACGGCCTGTTTGGCAATTTTAATCGTGTCTTGCGAAATTTTCACAATTTTGGCGATTCGTGAAAGGTCATCCCGGATAATTACAACCGAAGCAGACTCACTAGCTGCAGTTGCGCCATGAGCACCCATCGCAATTCCAACGTCGGCCGTAACAAATGATGGAGCATCGTTAACACCATCCCCCACCATGAATACAGGATGCTGATCTAGTGGAATGGCTTTTAATGCTGCAATCTTTCCTTGAGGCAGGAGGTTAGTCTTCACATCTGAAATTCCAACCTGTTTGGCAACCTCTTTAGCAAACGAGGTTTGATCTCCAGTTAGCATCATTAGATTAGTAACGCCCATTTTACGTAATTCATTCATTGTACGTTGTGCTTCGGAGCGAACATGGTCAATAAATGTGACTGCTCCGGCGTACTGACCATCAATCGCAATATAAACAGCAGTATAGGGGAGGAGTTCCTGCTTCCCGGCTGGATCGACGAATGTGAGTTTCCCGATTTTTAGTTGGTGATCGTCAACACTTGCGGTGATTCCCTTTCCGGTTAACTCCTGTAGTTCTTTAACAGGACTTAACTTAATCGACTGCTTTTTAGCATAGTTAATTAACGACCGGGCAAGAATATGTGATGATTCACTTTCGGCACTAGCAGCAAGTTTAAGTACTTCCTCACTAGTAAATTTAGCATGGGGCGCAACGATAACTTGACCGACTTCCAATTGTCCATTGGTGATTGTTCCGGTCTTGTCAAAGGCTCCGGTTTTCGCATTCGCTAATTTTTCCAGGACTGTTCCTGTTTTAACTACAATCCCGTTTCGTGAAGCCCGGCTCATCCCCGAGATCATTGCGATCGGTGCCGCCAAAATTAACGGGCATGGTGAGGCAACTACCAGAACTTCCGCAATCCGAACGGGGTTACCAGACCACCACCACGCAGCGAGCGCGATAACGATCGCTGCAATTGTGAAGGGTACGGCATAGTGATCGGCAAGGCGGACAAAGTGGGCTGGGGAGGACTCAGCGGTTTTAACTAACTTAACCAGTTGTTGGTATTGGCCATCCTTAGCCAACTTTGTAACTCTAATTGTAATTGAATTAGCACCGTTCACTGAACCGGACATTACCTCATCGCCAGGAATCTTACTTACTGGTCGCGATTCACCAGTTAGAGACGACTCATCAAGGTCACTTTGTCCAGTAATTACTTTACCGTCAAGGGGAATAATTTCACCTGGCTTAACAATAACATTGGCACCAATCGGAACTTCCTTAACTCCTACATCAATAGTAGTCCCATCCTTAACCACATGAGCAGTTTGAGGAGTATTGTCAAGGAGTGTCTTCAACTCGGTATTGGCTTTCTTTGCTGCATAATCTTCTAGGGCATCTCCACCAGTGAGCATTACTAGGATCACCATTGCGGCCCAGTATTCACTAACTGCCAGGGTTGCCACTACTGCTAGAATTGCCAGCAAATCCACCCCGTAGTCACCAGTACGGATCGACTTAACCATCTCAATAAACATCGAAAGGGCGACGACTGCTCCAACGACCGTTACAAGAATTTGAGCAAGGAGCGGGTAACCACAAGCATACTGTAAAATTACCGCCACAGCAGCGATAATAATAATTAACCAAAGCTTTTGCTTATTTGATAATTTTTGCACCATTATGCCTCCCAGATTATTTTCACTTTTAATTATACGTTAAATAACCGTCGATATATATGTGCTCGCCCATTTTTATTAATTAATAAAATTATTGGCCAAATTTGATTGACATTTTGCGATGGTGAGAGTAAATTATTAGCAACAATCGATGTCCTTTAATTTAGTCCCGTGAGGCTAGAAAGACGACTTTTTCAAAGTAAGATTAACTAACTTTAAAAAATTTCGTTAACACCAGGCCTCCAATGTGCCTGGTGTTTTTCTTTAGGGCAAATTTTAAATAAAGGAAGTTAATTCAATTATGACTGAATTACCATTAGTTAAGCTCCCCCACTTCGTTACTGTTGAAGAGTTAGCAGTAGAACAAGTCCTCTCACTCATTCGCCGCGCTGAATATTATAAAGACGGTGGAAAGACACCAACGTTGACTAAACCAGTTTACGTTACTAACGCCTTCTTTGAAAATTCAACGCGGACGCACACCAGTTTTGAGGTTGCAGAAAAGCGTCTTGGCTTAACCGATATCTTTTTCGATCCCCAACACAGTTCAGTTAAAAAGGGCGAAACCATGTATGACACGATGTTGGTAATGGATGCTCTGGGGGTAGACTTAGCGGTTATCCGTCATTCAACTAATGCTTACTATGAACCACTAATTCACCCTCAAGCAGGTTCCCACCTTGATATGGGAATTGTTAATGCTGGTGATGGCTCGGGACAACACCCATCCCAAAGTATGCTTGACATGATGACAATTCATGAACACTTTGGCCATTTTGACGGCCTCAAAGTTGGAATCATTGGAGACATTACCAACTCCCGGGTTGCCGGTAGTAATATGGAAATCTTAAACCGTCTTGGCGCTTCAGTTTACTTCTCCGGTCCTGACTACTGGTACGATCACGAATTTGATAAGTATGGTAAGTTCATGCTCTTGGATGACCTAGTTAGTGAAATGGACGTCCTCATGCTCCTCCGGGTTCAACACGAACGTCACGCTGGGGATGCCAATGAAGCAAAGTTTTCAGCCGAATCCTACCATGAAAAGTATGGGATTAACGAAGCACGTTACAACCGGATGAAGAAGAATGCGATCATTATGCACCCGGGCCCGATTAACCACGATGTTGAACTAGCAGGAAGCCTGGTAGAAGCACCTAACTGCAAGTTTTATGAACAAATGCAGAACGGGGTCTTCATGCGGATGGCAATGTTAGAGGCGGTTCTTCGCGGACGGAAGTTAGGTGGTTTGGACTAATGAAAATGCTAATTAAGGATGGTCAATGTTTCGTCAATGGCCGACTGGTGGAGACGGACGTTTTAGTCCAAGATGGTAAGATTCAATCCTTGGAAAAAGGACTTATTGCCGAAGAAAAGGTTGATCAAGTGATTGATGCTCATGATAAATTAGTTGCTCCGGGATTAGTGGATGTCCATGTTCATTTCCGTGATCCCGGCTTCATCTATAAGGAAACGGTCGAGACGGGGAGTAAGGCTGCTGCTCATGGTGGCTTTACAACCGTGGGGGCAATGCCCAATGTGGATCCCGTTCCTGATACTCCAGACAAAATTCGTCAAATGGTTGAGCATAATCAAAAAACTGGTGTTGTTCATATTGCTCAATATTCAAGTGTCACGGTCAATCGACAGGGTGATCACCTGGTCGATTTCCAAGCAATGAAGGATGCCGGAGCTTTTGCCTTTAGCAATGATGGCAGTGGAATTCAAACCGCTGGGACAATGTATCAGGCAATGGCTGGAGCAGCTAAGGTTGATTTACCGTTAGCCGCCCATGTTGAGGATAATTCCCTTCTTTTTGGTGGGGTGATGACTGCGGGAAAGCGGGCGGATGAACTTGGCCTTCCTGGGGCACCAAGCGTTTCCGAATCGGCACAGATTGCCCGGGATTTAGTCCTTGCTAAGGCAACGGGGGTTCATTATCATATTTGCCATGTTTCAACAAAGGAAAGTGTTGAATTAGTCCGCCTTGCGAAAAAAGAGGGGGTTAATGTGACCTGTGAGGTAACACCACACCACCTCTTATTGGCTGACCGCGATATTCCCGCAAATAATTCGTACTTTAAGATGAACCCACCGCTTCGGCATGAGGAAGATCGTCAAGCAGTGATTGAGGGACTGCTTGATGGCACGATTGATATGATTGCCACCGATCATGCTCCTCATTCTGAAGAAGAAAAGCCACAAGACGACATGCGTAGTGCTGCAAACGGGATTACCGGGAGTGAAACCGCCTTTGCAATGCTTTATACCAAGTTTGTCCGGTCAGGAATCTTTAGCTTATCCCAATTACTAAACTGGATGAGTACGGTTCCAGCAGAGCAATTTGGCCTAAAGAACGCTGGCCACTTGGAACCGGGACAACCAGCTGACATCGCAATTTTTGACTTGAATACCGAACGACAGATTACTGAAGAGGGTTACCGCTCAAAGGGAGTCAATAACCCCTTTACTGGCCAGCAAGTTTATGGAACCACGGATCTAACCTTGGTAGATGGTAAGGTTGCTTATTCACGAAATGGGGAGGAATTTGCATGACAGATGTACGCGTTGCCATAAACTTACCTGGCTTGAAAATGAAAAACCCAGTGATGCCCGCTTCAGGAACCTTTGGCTTTGGGGATGTCCCTCAGGCGCGCAAGTATGACCTTAACCGACTTGGGGCAATTGTAATTAAAACGACCACACCCCAAGCGCGGACAGGGAATCCGCAACCACAAATTGCTGTATTAGGGGATGGAGTCTTAAATTCGGTTGGCTTAACAAACCCTGGAGTAAAGGTGGTTGCGGAAGAAAAGATTCCCCAATTAAAGCGGCAATATCCAGACTTACCGTTAGTTGCAAGTGTTGGTGGGGCAAGTGTTGAGGATTATGTTAAAGTTACCCAGCAATTAGTAGCAATAAAATTAGTAGATGCATTAGAGATAAATATCTCTTGTCCAAATGTTAAACACGGGGGAATGGCATTTGGGACTGATCCTAAGATTGCGGAAAAACTGACGCAAGCTGTAAAGACGGCGAGTAGGGATGTCCCCGTTTACGTTAAGTTAACGCCGAACGTTACCGACATTGTGGAGATTGCAAAGGCAGTTGAGGCAGGGGGTGCCGATGGCCTGAGTATGATTAACACTTTATTGGGGATGAAGATTAATCTTAAAACCCGAAAACCAGTTTTGGGCAACGTGATGGGTGGCCTTTCTGGAACTGCTATTAAACCTTTAGCTATCCGGATGATTTACCAGGTTTCCCATGCCGTTAATATTCCAATTATTGGTGAAGGAGGAATTGCGTCTGCAGAAGATGTGATCGAATTCTTCCTCGCTGGTGCCTCCGCCATTCAGGTTGGTTCTGCTCATTTTCATGATGCATTTGCCATGCCACATATCATTGAGCAGTTACCTCAAGCAATGGCAAAATTGGGGATTGGCTCTTTAACAGAGCTAAATAAATAAAAATAAGCCTTCGTCTTCACGCCCCCGCAAGCACAAATAGGCCTTCAGTGTTCGACTTTGTCGAGCGCTGAAGGCCTATTTGTGTACTGCGTTATTTATATTTTATCTAGGTAATAGTATTTATGTCACAGTCTGTTTTTACACTACCATTCACTCTTTTTTCTCAATTTTAGCTAAGTGTTCATTCAACTTCTTTAATTCGGATCGTAACTCCTCATTTTCCTTTTCAATTACGTCCAGTTTATCTTGAACTTGATTATTGTCGGTTCGATTGAAGTACTCAGTGATGGTACTTGTAATAACCCCAATCAGGCCAATCCCGACTAACATTAATAAGACACCGGCGATTCGTCCAATTGTGGTTTTAGGTGAAATATCACCATAACCAACAGTGGAAGCAGTTGTGATTGCCCACCAAAGAGCATTTGAAAAAGTTGTCTTTTCGGAAACACTATACATGGCGGCAGAAATTAGGAGGACGGCACAAGTTACATAAATATAGTAAAGGAGACCATCCTTTTCGATAAATTTGTTTAATCTCCCCGTTAACCCGATTAACCTGACGATCCGTAAAGTGGAAAACACCCTGCTGACCCGGTTCCACCGAAAAATCCAAGAAAGACCACTAACTGGAATAATCGAAAGTAGATCAAAAATATTATGTTTAAAAAACTTTTTCTTATCCTTAGCGAGGAAAAAGCGGGTAAAGTAATCAACCGTAAAAATGACTAAGATCCAATTATTGATTGCTTTGAATGGTTCGCTATTAAGGTCAAGTTCGTGAGCAAAGTCAAACGCGATTAAGAGGATCGAGACGACCGCCAGGATTGCCATTGTCAGAAGATATAAAATGTATAATTGTCGTTTCACATTATTACTTCCTTATGCTTACCTTACATTGAGCGGTCTAAGAGTTGGGTGGTTACTCGCTTTAATAATTTTTGTGTTCCGTTAATTGGTAATTCATCAATTAGCTGAAGAGCTTTATTGGTAAATTTACCTGCTAATTCATGGGCCTTTGCGACCCCACCATAACGATTAACCAGTTCTTGGACTTTCAAGGTATCTTTATACGTCATAGTGCGCTTTTTTGCTAGGTATGGCATTAGTTCTTCTTGGTAATCTTTGAGAACAAGAAGAAGTGGGAGAGAATAGACGCCAGTTGAAAGATCTTCCAGAATTGGCTTATTCAAGCCGCCATCGGTTTTGTAATCCAAAATATCATCAAGGATTTGGAAAGTGATTCCAATATTTTGACCAATGTGTTTAGCAAGATGAACAGTTCGTGAATCGGCACCACCAAAATAAGCACCTTCCTGAGCAGCTAAGCTAAAAAGAGTAGCTGTTTTACCGTTAATGTTACGGTAATATTCAAGAAGAGATTGCTGACGGTATCGCTGGTTCATTTGGCCGAGTTCTCCAGCTAAAATTTTCCGCATAGCCTGGGCATTGGTTGCCAGGTATGGTGAATTCTCCATCGTCTCTACTAAGAGATCGAAAAAGACTGTAAATAGGAGATCACCACTATAAACAGCGGTATCCTTGCCAAAAGCAGCCTGGATGCTCTCTTCTCCTCGTCGTTCAGGAGAATCATCAATGACGTCATCGTGAATTAGTGTTGCCATGTGGAGGATCTCTAATGAGGAAGCGATCTTAATTAGTTGCGGGCTCTTCCAGTTATTATTGCTCCCAAACTGAGCAAAGGTTAAGCAAAAGGCAGGACGTAAATATTTACCACCCTTTGAAGCCATTTTTTTTAATGCTACTTGTAAATCTTGATTGTTAACTTTTATTCGTTGGTTAATCAGCTGATTAACTTTTTTTAATGCGCTATTAAGTTGCGGATCACTTTGGAAATAATGATTGTCCATTGAATGATAATTCCTTTGTATTGGTGTACTATCATATTGTAACAATAATTTAAATAGAATGGGAAGTATGAATGTGCCATTAGATGTCTTTTTAGAATTAGTTGAGATTAAGGCGAAGACTGCTAGTATCTTACCGATGCTCCTCGGGGTCTGCATGAGTGTTTACTATTACCACTCATTTAGTCTGCCTAACTCAATCCTCTTTTTTATTGCGATGCTACTTTTTAACATGTCTGTTGATATGATGGATAATTATAACGATTATAATCACGCGGTCGACACTGAGGATTATAAGAAAAATACTAATATTATTGGACGAGAAAAGATTTCTCCAAAATTGGTATTGTCCTTAATCTTAATTTTTAGTATTATCGCAGCGTTAATCGGGATTTATTTAGTAACCCGGGTTGGCTTGTCGCTCCTGTGGATGGGGATCTTCTGCTTTGCCGTAGGAATTCTTTATTCGTCAGGTCCATTTCCGCTTAATAGTCTACCAGTTGGTGAGTTTTTCTCTGGATTTACAATGGGCTTTATGATTATGCTGATTTCGGTTTACATCAATAAGACCGGTAATTTTGACTGGAGCTGGCGGAACCTAATTAAAATCTGGCTGGTTGCCTTGCCATGTGAACTTTGGATCTCAAATTTAATGTTGGCTAACAATATCTGTGACGCCCAAGAAGATGAAGATAATCATCGGCACACAATTATTCACTTTATCGGAGTCAAACAGGGACTCAATAGTTTTACAACCAAAAATGTGATTGCTTTCTTAGCAATTATTACCGCCGTTGTGGCCCGCCTTGCTCCCTGGACAATGCTTCTGACTCTCCTAATTATTCCGTTTGTAGTTAAACAAACTAAGCTCCTCTATCATGAGCAAGTTAAAAAACGCACTTTCCCCTGTGCCGTCAAAATTCTCCTTGTTGGTTCCCTCGTTCAAGTAATAACGTATGGGATTGGAATTTAGAGTGCGAGCCAGCAAAGGACTTGCGGAAAGCTAGCGATTTCTCCTGACGAAGGCGTCTTGCGCCTAGGGGGGAGGTCGCTAGCTCTGACAAGTACCTGGCGAACAGAAATTATGATTCAGATATTCAATGTAAGAGCGTCTGTACACAAGCTACTTGACGTATTATTTCTACGCTTAGTCAAGAGAAATTATCGACATTGTTTGCTTTCATGTTGGTAGTTTCTCTTTTCTTTTTGTTTAAATTAAAGGAATAATATGAAAAAATCATATATATAGGTACGACAAAAAAGCCCATTGTCGAGGAATGATTTAACAGTGGACTGAACCCGCAATTTGAATCAATTTCTTGGTTATCCTTTAGCTAATGTATAATCGTAAAATTGATTATTTATGACGAGATGATAAATTGTGCGTAATAGACGGTGGATGGCAGCAATGGCAATCTTTTTAGTGCCATGTTGACCATCTTCTCTTTTTCTACGCTGATAGTAGTCATTGATATGGTTAGGGTGGTAGTGAGCGGCTGAAGCAATGTTTTGAATTGCTTTGAATAGAATCTTCCTGGCAATAGTGTTTCCCCGTTTACTAATGTGGTCAGTCGCTACATATTCTCCAGATTCGTAATGACGGAGATCGATTCCAATAAAGGCGTTTAGAGCGTTGCTGTTACGGAATCTACGAATATCACCAAGTTCACCAAGGAGAGAGACAACGGTACGGACGCCTAAGCCAGGAATACTTAAAATTTTGTCGTATTCAGGTAGGTCTTTGGCTAACTCTGTCATTTGTTCGATAATTCGATCCTTTAATTTTGTTTCTTCTCGAATTTGGGCAACTAGGTGGTTTACCTGTTGGTAGACTGGAGAGTCATTATCAACCGCTGAATATGAGACACTGGCAGCACTATAAAGGCTATGTGCTATCTGTTCTGCACGTGAACGTGAAATTCTTTTATTGGTTCCACTCTGAATCGTCTCTGTTAATTCGTTAAACGTAAACTCTTGAGTTACTCGATCAGCACGGGCAAATTGGCTAACTATTGACCAGTAGAGTTCATTATTTGTATTGCTTAGGACGTCTTCTATTTCAGGAAAAACCAGCTGTAATGCACGATGAAGACGATTCTTATGGGTAGCGACATCTTTACTCACTTCTTGATAAAAGCGACTGTAATCCATTAACTTACGGTAAATGGGACTGATTTTGTAAGTAATAGCACGCTTCATAATAAATTGTGTTTCAGCTAAATGACGAGCATCATTACGATCTGTCTTATACGGTCGAAGACTATCAAGTTGCTTCTTGGCTACTAATGGATTTAAACAGGTATAATTACGTCCTAGATCATCTAAAAAGCGTTGAAGTCGCCGGGAGTAGACACCAGTGGCTTCGAAGACAATCTCTGGATCATTAAAAGAAATCAAAGCTTTCTTTAGCTTAGTAAAACCGTCGCGATTTAAAGGGAGTTTAGTTTCATTAAATAATATCTTATCAATAACGATAGCCACACTAATTGAATCTTTACTAACATCGATTCCAAACACACATTGCATCAAGTTACATCTCCTCGTGAAGTTCAATCGTTCCTTCCATTTCTAATTTTCTATACACGACTTTAAAGCCAGCAGACTCAAAACAGATTATGAAAGGAAAATGAAGTTGCCACTTTTTATTACGACATCGAGTGTCAAAGTACTTTGCGACATGTCAACTTCAGTAATTGCTTTTAAACGAAAAAAGCAATGAAATCCTTAATCCGTCGATTAAAAATTCCATTACTAATCTTAGTCTGTTTTCATTCTTTAATCCCAAAATGAAGTGCAGCAGCACCAAAATTGAGTGGTGTATAGTTTACTGACTTAAATCCAGCGTTCTCCATCATCTTAGCTAACTGCTTAGCGGAGACGAACTGTTGACTCGTCTTTTGGAGGTACTGGTAATCCTTTATGTAACCACCTGCAACCTTAGCTAGGTAAGGGAAGACTTTAAAATACGCTTTCCACCCAAGCTTGACTAGTGAATTAGTCGGCTGTGACATTTCAAGAACTCCTAGCTGACCACCGGGTTTCAGTACCCGGTAAATTTCAGCTAATGCTTTATCGGCGTCCGGAACGTTCCGCAACCCAAAGCCGATAGTAACAATATCAAAGGATTCGTCGTCCAACGGGAGGTTCATTGCATCCCCGTTAATCAAGATTAAGTTGGGGATCGCCTTTGTTTTACGCTCCGCAATCTTTAACATTGCTGCATTGAAGTCGACGCCGGTAACACGACCTTGGGGTAATCGTTTTGCCATCGCAATTGCTAAATCCCCCGTCCCGCAGCAAATATCAAGCGCCTTAACTCCCGGCTTGAATTCTAACCCTGCCAGGAGCTTCTTTCGCCAGAGCTTCTGCGTTCCCAAACTAATAACATTGTTGAGCTTGTCATAGTGGGGCGCTACTCGAGTGAATAGTTGGTTAACTTCGTCTTTATTTTTTAAATGATTTGTTTTTGTCATGGCTAACATCTTCCTAGTTGGTAGCGGCCTTCTTTGGTTGGACAAGGACTATCAAGATAAAGTTGATGAGTAAAGTAAGTCCAGTAATCGCAAAGACCATGGGGTATGAGGATAATCCGGAAATAACAGAGCCTAGCAACGAACCAAACACCGCCCCTCCGGCTTGGAAGGACTGGTTAATACTGAAGACTCGCCCAAAGGCTTCTGTTGGTACATTGAGCGTAAGAACCGTCTGGGCAGCTGGCATCAGAGCAGCGTTTGCGAGACCGAGAAGGAACCGCCAAAAGGCCAATGACCAAGGTGAGTGGGTGAAGGTCATCGGAATAAAGAGGATAAAAGCCGTGATTAACCCGATCCGTAAAACCCTTTCCGGTCCAATTCTATCCATTGTATGACCGACTTTAGAAGCAGCAATCAATGTTCCAAGTCCTGGCGTTGCAGCAACAATCCCGGCAACAAAGGCAATGTTCCCGTGGTTATGCATTAATTGACGAACATATAAACTAATAATTGGACTAATAGACATTGATGATGCCATTACGATCAGGGTCGTAAAGAAAGTAACAAAGATTAATTTAAGGTTTGGAATATCAGCCATTACTTCTCGAATTGGGCGCATCTTTTCCTTTTTAATTGGAACAAAATGGCGTTCCTTAACCAAGAAAGTAGTGCTAAGGAAGACGCAGAACATTAGGAAACCAGTAATAAAGAAGGGGAGCCGGTAACCAAATGAGCCAGAAAGAGCACCACCAAGCAGTGGGCCAACCAAGTTTCCGGCAATCCCAGCGGTTGAAATAGCGGACATTGCCCAACCGGATTTACTGTGGGGTGTTTCACCGGCAATTAATGCTGCAGCGTTGTTAATGTAGCCAGAAAAAGCACCTTGAAGGAACCGCATTCCGATGATCATCCACGCTGATTGGGAAAGCCCCGTAATAAAGATGGTACAGGCCATCACTCCTGAAGCCCGCATACACATTAGTTTTCGACCCTTTTGGTCAGCGAGGCTTCCCCAGAGTGGAGAAACAATTGCCTGGCTAACGAAGGTCGCACCGAATGCTAGACCGGAGTAGAAGTTTAATTGAAATTTGGAAAAATCGCCAAGTTCGTTAATAAAGAGTGAAACGAACGGCATCGTCATTGAGAATCCCATCCCGGTTATAAAACAACCAATCCATAACGAATAGAAAGTTTTGCGCCACTGGGGAGATAGCTCAGAATCCATATAAATATTTGCTCCTTTATAATTGTAATAATTATGAGTATAACAAGTTCCCACACAAGAAGCTATTTCTGGTTAGCTTTCTTAATATTTAAATAATGATAGAAGCTTAAAATCATTAGGATCACCATAATCACGGTTGACCACATTCCATAGCGGATCCCGCTTACCAATGAAGCAGGGGTGTTGGCAATTACCACGCAGAGGGTAACTGAAACGGCTCCGGATACCTGGCGAAGAGTGTTATTGAGGGCTGTCCCGTGACTATTTTCTTCCTGGTTCAAGTCAGAGAATGCTTCCGAAAGGGCCGGACTGAAGACAAAGGCGTTCCCAATCATCCGCAGCATGTAAGCCACTGTAAGGATAATAACTGAAGAGTGGTTATTAACTAAGACTAATGGAATCGAAGCTACAAGCATGATTACAGAACCGATTGTAATTAGCCATTTTGGACCATACTTATCATAAATGGGACCAACAAAGTAAGCGGTGATCGCATTACCAATTGCTCCGGGAAGGAGGATTAGCCCCGAGAGGAAACTCCCCATTCCGAGAATTTTTTCCGTATAGATTGGCATCAGTTGTTCGGTCCCCAGAAGAATCATAAAGGTAAAAATTCCGACAATTGTCATCCACCGGAAGGAAGGGTAAGTAAAGATTTGAACCTTTAACATTGGGTTCTTCAGTTGAAGTTGCCTCTTAGTAAAGACAGCGATAATAAGGAGCCCAACGATTAACATTGCTAAACCGTACCACAGGTTAATTTGGAAAACGGTTAAGCTTCCTAGCGCTAGTCCAGAACCAATTAAAGAAATTAAAACTGAAAAATAGTCGATCTTGATTGGTCGCGGGGTAGAAAAGTTTGGTAACTTTAGGTACCCCACAATGAAAGCCAGGATCATTAATGGAAGGACTAAAATGAACAGCCAGCGCCACGAGAGAAATTCCAGGATTAACCCAGAAATTGTTGGCCCCAGAGCTGGCGCTGCAGAAATGACCAGACTAGACAAGCCGAGGATTGCTCCCCGTTTTTCGATTGGGTAGATCGAAATCATGGTTGTCATTTGGAATGTCATGAGCATTCCTCCAGCACACGCCTGGATTAGACGGGCTAACAAGAGGGTAGCAAAGTTATTAGCGAAACAGCCTACCAATGTTCCGAGAATAAATGTACCAATAATTCCAGTAAAGACGTGCCGGTTGGTAAACTTTTCATACATATTAGATGAAAGCGGGGTTACAATCCCGATGATTAAGGTATACCCGGTTGTTAACCACTGCACCGCATTTAATGAGACGTGAAGATCTTCCTGAATAACTGGTAGTGCCGTTACCATCATGGTTTGGCTTGCTAAACTGATAAAGCAGGTGCCAAGTAACACAGCAGTCACGATTCGGCGGATCCGTGGATTAATTTGACCTTGTTGATTCACACTATTACTCCTTTATTTTAGACTACTAAAATAGTTTACCATGCACTGTCAAATCAAATTTTGCATCATTTGAACATTCTTTTGGTACAATAAACAGTAAAATGTGATTCTAAGAGAGGAAGCAGGCTTAATGAAGACAAGGATTGCAGTCTTTTCTGATGTCCACGGAAACCTAAGTGCGATGCGGGAAATGTACCGCGATAGTCGTCAACAACATGTTGATCAGTACTGGTTTGTGGGTGACCTATTGATGCCAGGGCCAAGTGTAAGCGAAATCTGGCGGTTATTTAAGATAATTAATCCAACGGTGATTGTCCGGGGAAATTGGGATGATCTGGTGGTAAATGGTGTCCGGGGGAAGATGGACGTAAAGTTCCCGTCCCACATTTACTTTGCCCGGTTAGCCCAGTATGTTGGTCAAAATGCGCCACGGGGGATGGTCGAGGAGATTGCTAATTGGCCATTGCATGTCACAAAAAAGGTTGGCCCACTTAACTTTGGAATTTCCCATAACCTGCCATGGTTAAATATGGGTCAGGATCTCTTCCCAACACAGTCAACACAGAATTTTGATCAACTTTTTCCACCTGAAGATCCAGCAATTGATGTTGCAATTTATGCCCATGTTCACCACGAAATCATGCGCTATGCCAGTGATGAGCGGATTGTGATGAACCCGGGAGCAGTTGGTGAACCATTTAATGGTTGGGATAAGCTCCACCGTGATATGCGTGCCCATTACCTGGTGATTGAGGTGGATGATATGGGGATGGCATCCGTCAACTTCCGTCATGTTGGGTATGACCGGAAAGCTGAGCAGGCGATTGCTGATCAGTCTGCGGTCCCGTATCTTGAGCTTTATGACTTGATGATGAAGACAGGCCGGGCATATACTCATGATCCAGAAAATTTAACCCGGCTTAATCAGAAATATGGCTATGCACAACAGTACTTAGACTACTGCAAACGGACTGGTCAAAAATAGTCAAACTTCTTTCTTGTAAGTCTTACAAAAAGTTAGTATAATAAAATGTAAAGAATTGTTCGCAAATGTTAATTAATAGTTGTGTGAACCTTAATAATACGGAGGTAAGCACATTTCGTTGCAGTCGCATAGAAACAGGATATAAGCTAATTGGGAAATTAAGAACGGGCTTTTACCAATTAGTTTATTTCTGTTTCGCCATTCTGTTATCGTCAATTTATTTCAAAAAGTATATATAAAAGGAGATCTTGAATATATGGCAAAAAAGTCAAAGATTGCTAAATTAAAGCACCAAGAAGCATTAGTAAAGAAGTACGCCGCAAAGCGTAAGGAATTAAAGGCCAAGGGTGACTACATCGGCTTGTCTAAGTTACCACGGAATTCCAGTGCCGTTCGTCTACACAACCGTGACCGTTACGACGGTCGTCCTCATGCCTACATGCGGAAGTTCGGTATGTCTCGTTTAACCTTCCGTGAACTTGCCCACAAAGGCCAAATCCCCGGCGTAAGAAAGGCTAGTTGGTAGATAGTAGAGTGCGAGCCCGTTAAAAGCTTCCGGTGGCTAACGATTTCTCCACCGAACGACGAACTCGTCGTCGGAGGTGGAGGTTGTTAGCTCGAGAAAGCTTAGGGCGAAGCGCAGTAGCTGAGTGGGCTCACAGACGAAATTGATGAATAAATTTCTGGTTCGCTCCAACGTTTTACTATGCCGTCTAGAACTAATTTCATACTACTAAAACTTTTAGTAAAACCATTGTTAACATAATCACGGGTCTGTGCTATACTATTAACCAAAATAGTTAAGTAAGTAAATTAATTGATTAATTAATGACAGCTAATTTAGGTTGAGAATATCCTAAGTTAGCTGTTTTTGTTTTAAACAAATTAATTTAAAATAATTCTAATTTAGCCTTGATCTTAGTCTTAAATTGACTATACTAAAAAGTGTAATTAAGAATGATTCTAAATTAAGGAGAGGATTTTATGATGAACTTTATCGGTCACGAAATTGATGATTTCAAGGTTAACGCATACCAAGATGGAAAGACTAAGGAAGTTACTAAGGTAGACGTTTTAGGTAAGTGGAGCATTTTCTTCTTCTACCCAGCTGATTTCTCATTTGTTTGCCCAACTGAACTAGAAGCCCTCCAAGATAAGTATGAAGACTTCAAGAAGGCTAATGCTGATATTTATTCAGTTTCTGAAGATACAGAATTCGTTCATAAGGCATGGGCTGAAGCATCAGAAAAGATCGGTAAGATTAAGTACAACATGTTAGCCGACCCAGCCGGCAAGCTTGCTCGGATGTTTGATGTCTTAGACGAAGATGCCGGTCAAGCTTACCGTGGTGTCTTTATCGTTGACCCTGATGGTAAGATCCAATCCTACACAATTAATAACATGGGTATTGGTCGGAGTGCTGATGAAATTTTACGGACGCTTCAAGCTGCCCAATTTGTTCGTGAACATGGTGATCGTGTTTGCCCTGCTAACTGGAAACCAGGTCAAGATTCAATTAAGCCAAGCCTTGATCTTGTTGGTAAGCTTTAATTTGATAGGAGGAAACACCAATGAGCGAGCATATCTATGACTTGATCATTGTCGGTGCCGGGCCAGCTGGATTAACGGCTGGCCTTTATGCTGGTCGGGCAACCCTTGATACCTTAATTCTTGAAGGAAATGATGTCGGTGGGCAAGTAACGACGACATCCGTTGTTTATAACTATCCCGGGGTAGCAGAAGTCGACGGTACCGAACTGATGAACAAGATGCAAAAGCAAGTTGCGGACTTTGGCGTTGAGATTAAGCACGCTGAAGTTACTAAGTATGATCATTTAAATGATGATGTTAAAACTGTGATTGATGCTAATGGGCAACAATATCAGGCTCGAAGCATTATTATTTCTGGTGGGGCTAATCCCAAGAAAGTTGGTTTCCCTGGTGAAGATAAATTCCGTGGTCGGGGAGTAGCGTACTGTTCGACTTGTGATGGCGAACTCTTTACTGGGTTGCAAATCTTCGTTGTTGGTGGGGGTTATGCAGCAGCAGAAGAGGCTGATTACTTAAGCCGTTATGGTAAGCATGTTACCGTATTGGTTCGGGGTGATCACTTTACCTGTCCACCATTGATTGCTTCTCGGGCATTGGATAATCTCAAGGTGAGTGTTGAGTATAATACCGAAGTCGAAAGCGTTGAAGGTGACAATTACCTTACCTCTGCTACCTTGGTTAATAATAAGACTGGTAAAAAGACCGTTTACCACCTTGATGATGGTGATCATACTTTTGGCGTCTTCATTTATGTTGGCACCCAGCCAGCAACGCAAAACCTTAAAGGGATTATCAAACTTAACCAGCAGGGTTATATTATTACAGATAATCATCGACAAACGAATATTCCTGGTGTTTTTGCCGCTGGTGACATTATTGAAAAGGAACTTCGGCAAATCGTTACGGCAACTGCTGATGGCGCTGAAGCTGCGACAGCTGCGGAAAAATATGTGACTGAACAAAAGCAGCGTCTAGGGATTCCGATCCATCTTGAAGCTAAGAAACCGGCGAAAACGGTTGGTCAAACTTCCTCCCTTGATAACCAGGAAGAAGTCACTCCCCATTCAGGTGATTGGTTAACTGCCGATATTGTGCAACAATTGCAGCCAATTTTTGCCCGCTTAACAAAGAAGATCACCTTACAGGTCCTGACCAACGAAACAGCTTTAAGTGACCAACTAGTTGGCTTTGTAACCGAATTTGCTGCTTTGGATGAACACATGAATGTTGAAACTGAAGCAGCTCCTCAGGACGTTAAGTGCCTTCCTCAATTGAGGTTGCTTGACGATACAGGAAAAGATACTGGGCTCCACTATGCTGGTATTCCAACGGGACACGAATTAAATTCGCTTGTCCTCGGTGTTTATAATGTTGCAGGACCCGGGCAGACGATCTCACCAGAAATGGTTGAACGGATCGAAAAGCTTCCTGCAGCTAATATTAAGATTGGCGTCTCACTTACTTGTCACTTCTGTCCAGATGTGGTGGCTGCATGTCAACGGATGGCAGCATTGAATCCTAATATTACCGCCACGATGATTGAACTTCAGCACTTCCCTGAACTACGAAAGGCTAAGAACATCATGAGCGTGCCTGCCACGATAATTAATGATGATCCGGTTATCTTTGGTAGTCAGACAATGGAACAACTTGTTAAAGCAGTTGAAGAAGCATAAAAAGAGTGTTTCATTTTATACTAGATAAAAAATAAATAATGTATTATTAAAGAGTTCCTTTCATTCTTACTTAAAATGGGGGGAGCTTTTTTTATAAAAATAGTAAGTCTGCTATAATTGAATCTAGAAAGAAGGATGGACAAATTGAGAGTACATATTACCAATACTCACCATATGATTGGGGTAGCTAAGTTAGCACAGCATATGGTAACTAACATTGCAACTAAGGAACTTGGCTTTCGTGAAATCGGTATTTTTCAATATCATGATAAAAGTGAAAGCAATGATTCATTAACTGCACGATTTGACGGAATATTAGCTGGAGTTGAAATGGGGGACGTAATTGTCTTTCAGTCGCCATCCTGGAATTCAGTTGAATGGGATACTGCATTGCTTAAACGAACGTTGATTTATGATCACTTAAAGCGGATTATCTTCATCCATGATGTGATTCCCTTGATGTGGAAGAGTAATCGTTACCTTCTTAATAAGTGGATTGAGTATTACAATATGGCAGATGTAATCATTGCTCCATCTCAATACATGGTGGATTTCCTTCGCAAACATGGGCTAACTGTAAAAAAAGTCGTAATTCAAAAAATGTGGGATCATAAGGTTGATATTGATTTAGGAAAAGAGAAACCACAGTATGCGCCAATTATCAACTTTGCTGGTGATCCAACTAACCCAGAAAAATATGGATTCGGCGGTACCTGGTTTAACCCGAATGTTAAATTACGGGTCTTTACATCACCAAAGGAATGGGGAGTTGGACGAAATATTGAATTTGTTGGCAGTATGCCTGATGCTGCATTGTTAAATAATATTCGTCGGGTAGGTGGCTTTGGCTTGATTTGGTCTGGTGATCCATACTGGCTCGAGTATATGAAAATGAATTGCTCATTCAAACTTTCTACTTATTTAGCTGCTGGGTTGCCAGTGATCGTCAATAGTGGTACACCAGCACGCGATATTATAGAAAAAAAGAATCTTGGAATCATTGCCGATACTCTCCCCGAAGCTGTCGAAAAAGTTCAAACAATGACAATAAGTGAGTATGACGAGATGATAGATTCAATTAATGAATTTGCTAAATTAATCCGTGGTGGTTACTTTGTAAAACGAGCATTAACAGAAGCAGTTTTCAAGGCCTTTTATGATTAGTAATTTTTGGATGGATGCAAAATGGAAAGCGATCAGATATCAGTAATTATTCCGGTTTATAACGCTGAAAAATATTTAGAACAATGTATTCAGAGTATTTTAGGACAGACTTATCGTAATCTTGAATTGATTTTAATTGATGATGGCTCAACTGATCACTCACTTGCAATTTGTACCCACTATCAGCAACAAGATTCGCGTGTCCGGGTATTTCACCAGGAGAATTTGGGGGTTGGCAAGGCGCGTAACTATGGGATGGATGTCGCAAGTGGCAATTTAATCGCCTTTATTGATAGTGATGATTACGTAATGCCAAATTATTTTGAAGAGTTAGTTAACGCTCTTTACTTAACTCAAAGTCAGATTGCGGTAAGTGACTTTCGGTACTATCGTGATGATGGTGAACTGCTTATGCATTTGCCAGCCCATGAGGTTGAGCAGCGGACCTTCTCTCCTCGAGAATGGTTTGATTATGCTTATACCAGTAAGGACGATTTTTTACAATTAGTATATACAGTTCTCTGGGGGAAATTATACAAAAAAGAGGTTTTAAAGGAAGTTTATTGCAAAGATTGATGATGAATTTACAACTTGGAAAACCTATTTACAATCAGAAAAGATCGTGTACCTCGATGATGAAGATTATATCTATCGGCTCAATTCTCAAAGCTTGTCACACGGTAATAATCAGAGCCAAATTCGACCATTGAGAAGTCTAGAAGAGGAAATTACCTTTCTGAGTATTTATGGGTACGATACGCGAATCTTACAAAAAATATATGTTAAGCGACTAAGAATATGTCGTCAGGCCTATTTAAATGCCGGAAAGTATCGTGAATACCAGGATGTCGATTTTAAATTAAGAATGTTAAAAAATAATTTATAAAATAAAACAGGTCGGTAAAAAGTTATTTTTTCATCGACCTGCTTTATTTATATAGTAATAAGTGTTTTATTTATGATCTATTTGCATTAAAATTAAGTTGTTAGCAAGATTTAGTGATCAAAATCTCCTTATATGTGGAGAAAAATTATTGGGGATAAGTCACTATTTATTTATTTTTAGCAATAATAAATTTGAAAGCGTGTGAAAAATGCGAAAAACATCTCAGTTGTCTAATTTACGTCGTCGAGTTGCCGTGACGTTGCTTACATTGCTGGTTTACATGCTCGGCTCGTCAATTCCGGTTCCGTTTGCCCGGTTTACCAAATCATTTAATCATTTATTAACTAATACGCCATTGAGCGTTGTTAGCTTTATGAGTGGGGCTAATTTTCAAAAATTATCATTATTTATGATTGGGCTAAACCCTCTAATGATTGCAATGTTAATTATGCAGCTTCTAATGATGATGAAGCTTTTTAGTCTTGATTCACTGTCAATGCGGCAGATGATGGTAGTTCAGCAAATCGTAACATTAATTCTGACTTTAATCCAAGCAATTACCCTTGTGATTGGGTTGCACTTAACTTCAGACATTTTACAAGCCATCGCGGTGATTATTATTTTAACTGCCGGAAGCTTGTTTGTTGTTTGGATGGGATATATGAACATGGAGTTTGGTATTGGTGGAACAATTACAATCGTTCTTTTTAACATGGTAACAATGTCACTTCCAAACTTAAAAAAGGCTGTTCAGGGGATAAGTACTTTACCACACCCAGCTTTTTGGGTTGTTGCGTTGATTTTAGTAGGAATTCTTGCAATTGTCTTTTGGAATGCCTTTGGTCATGCTTATTATCCAATTAAGACCATTAACACATCAATGCCAAGTAGCGCCAAGCCAATTATTGTTCCAATCGGTCTTAATTCTGGAGCAATGATGACATATATGATTGGGATGGCACTTCTAATGTTCCCAACGATGATCGGGAGTTTCCTTGGTCAGAATTCGATTTTTGCGAATGTATATTTTGATGCAGCTATTAGTGGGATTATGGCGTTTGGTCTATTCTACTTCTTCGCATTTATGCAGTTTAATCCTAAGGAACAGGCAAAACAACTTCGAAATAGTAACAACTATGTTCTCGGTATCCGTCCGGGGAAACCAACACAAGAATACCTAAAACAAAAGCTATTGCGTGTTTCGTTTTGGGGTGCTCTTTTAAATGCGATCCAACTAACGCTAGGGTTATTGGGAAACCAGCTTTTAGGAAAGCTTGCTGGTTTTGCAGTTATTCCAATGAACATTGTTATGTTAGTCATGTTTATGACAGGAATTAAGGATCAGTTGTTGACGCTCTTGTTCCCAAGTCGTTATGAGAAGTTAATGAAGAAAGAGGGATAATCTTGGATTATTTAGTACCAGCTTGGCATGACCTAAAGGAGGATTGGGCCACGACTGTTCCTAAAATTGCCTTCGATGATGCAACAAGTCATATGCAACTCTTACAAAATACTCAGAATAAGGTTGGCTTAGTTATAACTGACTACCAGCCACAGTTAATGACAAAGTTAAATGAAATGGCATTAGCACCTGCAAGAATCTTTTCTGTCTTTGATTATTTACAGGGAATCGATCACCTTGCTAGTCGAGTAATTAGGTTGCGTGATCTGACTTGGCCTGATGATATTAGTTTTAATTACACTGCCTTCCGGGTATATGCAATTCATAAAGATAAAAACTATGCCAAGATTACATTTGATAATCAAGGGAAAATACTTGCTGTTGAGTATTACGATCAACAGGGACAAGTTAAACGAATCCTTGATATTGATAGTCGAGGATTTATTTCTCGTGAAAGACAGCTAGAAAATCAACAAACAATTATTAATACTTATTATGATGAACAGGGACATTGGCGATTAAAACACTTCTTTAAAAACGATGAAGTAGAGATTAATCCTGATTTACCACGGTTTACTAAACAACTTCATTATTCGCAAATGACAGATTTGATTTCTGAAATTGTTGAAGAACACTTTCTTGCTTACTTACATAAGGAAGATAACCTTGTTGTAACAATGGATGATCAGTCGACGGTAAAAAATGAAACTTTTGCTAGATTACGGCCTGTTTATTCGGTAAGCAATTGGCACCCATTCCAAAAGGCCCTTCAAGCATTACGAAGTGAGGCCAATCAAGGTGTCTTCGCCGATTCAGAAGAAACTTCTGCAATGCTGAAGAAAAACTACATGGTCGCCATTCAGACTGGAGTTATCCCTCTTTTCCCATCCCAATTTAAATTAGGACATAGTCAACGGATCCTTCAGCAACGAATTGGTGTTTTTGTTGAGGATATTGATCCTAACCTATTACGACCAATTATTGAGTTGATTTATCAACGGTTACTTAAGAATCCTAAGGGTGAGGCTCTCTATATGTTTGCTTATACCAGCGAAAAAGAGCAGTTAGCAAACCAAATGATTGAAGAACTCAAGGAAGCTCATCCCGGGGAGTTTAAACTCAAACCAGACAAGCCGATGCTCAAACGTGTCATTCCAGATGAAGATGATGAGACGCCTGAACTAGAAATTCGGGTTCACCGTTGGACAAATAATAACGATGTGATGAGTGCACTGGATAAGATTAGGCTTGTTATCGACTGGGGTGAACAACCGGATAGTTTCCTCCAAATGGCAACAATTAATGTTGGAATACCACAAATTCGTCAGGTTGAGACTGCGGCGATTGTTGATAAGAAGAATGGCTTTATTTGTGAGAATATGCTCCAGCTACCGGTAGCATTAAGCTACTATATTGATAGCTTAAAGAACTGGAATATGGCATTAACATATGATGTTCAAATGCTTAATCAATACTCAAAAGAAAATATGCTAAAAGTTTGGCAACGGGTTACAGCAAAGTGAGGTGAGCGGTTATGAATGTTCTTCAATTAGGACCGGAAGATTGGTCTACACAATATGCAATTCCTGAAGACGTAGAGTGGGAATATAACGCATACCCACGACCAGTAGAAGATGAAAAACCGCATCGCTATACGGTTGTAATTATTACTGGTCCAAGCCAGTTGAGTGATGAAGACTGGGCAAAATTACAGTGGTTGTCTGATCCATATACTGTACTCTATACTCCAGAGGCAAAAGATCAGATTAGTCTTGCCGGGCAAACTTATCTTCGCTTGCAATTAGCAAAGCCGATCAAAGAGGAACCACAGGCATTGATCGAAAGTTTACCTAGTAAGTATTATTTTGGTCAGTCTGGAATGCGGGTTTCACCACAGAATTTGATGATTGATGACCAGTATATTCAGGAAATGGAGTTTCATGATGAGGGACACCTGATCTTAAATATTGATACTGGAGATCAGTGGCGCTCTCTAGGAAATTACCGTCCTTCGCTTTATGTTGATCCAAATAAAGTTGTTAAATTCTGGCTTGAGCAGCAGAGTACTGATGACTTACATCTTCGTTTACGAGCATTTTATAGTCCGCTTGGGGGCGATGGTGATCCAGCAAAGTCGTTTGTACTCGATATGGATTCAACACAGGAACAAGAATTACCATTAGATCCAGTTGAAGTTGGACGACTGACAAATGTTCAATTAGAAGCGTGTGGACAAGGTGTTCTTATCCTTGGTAACCTCCATCTTCGCTGGTCCCGACGTGGGGTTGGTAATTACATTGTTGGTGGTGATCGATTGGTTGATCCCCAAACGAGGGAAGAAGTCGGGGTGTACTTTAACCCCGGTGATTTAAAGCCACCGCTAAATGTTTACTTCTCAGGTGCCCGTGAATTGGAAGGGTTTGAAGCTTACCCACTGTTTAGGAGTGTTCATGCTCCATCCCTTCTCTTCACTGATCCCCGTTTAGAGGTTGGCCAGTTCTATACTGGTTCTAAGATGTCTGAACTCATTAAGGAGAAGATTGTTAAGCACCTTAAAGAGCTTGGTTTTACAAGAGATCAGTTAGTAATGAACGGAATATCGATGGGGACGTATCCAGCTCTAAAGTATGGGGCAGAATTAGGGGCGCATGCAATTATTGTATCTAAGCCAATTACGAACCTCGGTTATGTAGCATTGCGGGGACGTCTTCATCGACCGGATGAGTTCGATACGATTTTTGATATTGACTCACAGTTGACCAAAAATTTAAGTATTGCTGATTTGAACATGATTGACCAAACCTTCTGGGAAGACTTTACCGAATGTGATCTAACAAATACCAAATTATTTATTGCTTATATGAAAGATGATGATTATGACAATCTAGCTTATCATGATCTGGCAAATAATCGGGCAGTAAAAAAAGCACGTCAGTTTATCTATAAAGGATTTCCCGGTCGACACAATGATAATCCTGAAGTTGTTAGTTGGTTTGTTAGTCGTTTAAAAGAATTGATGCAAAATGATTTTGGTAGGAAGGGCTAATAAAATGCAAAGTTATATTAACCAGGTATATTGGGGACCAGCATGGAACACTTACTATAACGGTTCCAAAGTAACAATTTCCGCCAAAAAAGAAGTGGATTTTAATAACCCACTCATGGTTCCGGGAAAGAATATTATTAAGTGGAGTTCTGTTTATAATTTTCAATCAAGTAAGATAGTTCCCCAATTACCATTATTACGAATTAACCAACGCTACCGAATTTCGGTTAAAGCTTCCTCTGAACCAGCACAGGGTTTCTTTACGCGAATTGTGTTTTTTAATGGTCAGGGGGATGAAATTAGTCGACTAGAATTTCATAACTTGGAGAAGGCCTTTACCTATCCGGCTGGGGCAGTCCATTACGAAATTAGTTTAGTAAACACGGGTTGTACTAGTTTACAGTTCAAACGACTAGAAATCTGTCCGGCAAAGTTACCGCGAAGTGTTCATGAGAATTTATGGTTTCATAAGCCGATCAACGCAGATTCTGATCAACCCGTAAATGTTGTGGTAATGCATGATCCTAAACGGGTAAAGAAAACTTGGGAGTCGGTAGGAAAGATGCTTAATGGTCTTCCGTTACAGATTATCAGTATCGGCTGGCAATATGATGGTGATTTGGTAGAAGCACTTGTTCATTGGTTAGAGCAAAAGAATCAGCTCTATGCTCACTTGATTAGCACATCAGCTGATTTGGATAAAGTTTTGCGAAGAGTTCATAAAGCTAGTCCTCAGACCAAATTATTGCTAACTGAGGCAAGTCAAGATGACAAGCTGCATATTGATTATGAGATTTATGCGAGCCGTGATATTCCGGAATGGAGTAACAATAACCTAGTTGATCCTGACTGGATCGCGATTACTCACGCAATAAATGGTCTATGGGGAGGGGTGAAAGTTAAATGATTCTTGATGCTGTTGAACGTCATAAAATCAAGCGTCAATTGCGGAAAGTCAATAAGTGGGCTCCCAAAATGCGCAAGATGAGTGATGAAGAATTGAAGTCACAAACTAAAATTCTTCAAAAACAATTAGCTGATGGGAAGACTGTGGATCAAATCCTTCCACGGGCCTTTGCTGCTATGCGTGAGGCCGATTTACGGGTGCTCAAGATGTTTCCTTATGATACTCAGGTAATGGGAGCCATTGTCCTTAATCAGGGTTACATTGCTGAAATGAAAACCGGTGAAGGGAAGACTTTAACTGCTACCTTAGCCTTGTATCTCAATGCTTTAAGCAAGCAGGGTGCGATTTTGGTGACGCCAAATACCTACCTGGCACAACGTGATGAGGAGCAATTAGCCCCCGTTTATGAGTGGATGGGGCTAACTGTAAGTACTGGTTTTCCTAAAGATGATCCAGACCGGAAAGTTCGTCCCGAAGAAAAGCGGAAATGGTACAACTCAGATATTCTGTACACAACCGCAAGTAACCTTGCTTTCGATTACTTATTTAATAACTTGGCGGCAAATAAGGATGGTCAATATTTGCGTCCCTACCACTACGTAATCATTGATGAAGTGGACGATGTGCTTTTAGACCAGGCTACGTCACCATTTGTTGTTGCAAGTGCCCCGATGCTTCAGTCTAACCTTTATCGGCTTTGTGATGACTTTGTGCGGACACTTGTACCAAAACGTGACTTTACTGTCCGTCGGCGGGATAAGGCAGTTTGGTTGACCTATAACGGTGTCCAACGTGCCGAACAATATTTCCGGATTCGGAACCTGTATGATGATGAAAGCCGTGAAGTATACCGTCACATTGCTTTGGCATTGCGGGCTCACTATTTCATGAAGAATGGTCATGATTACCTGGTTGAAAAGGGGAAGGTTGTTCTCCTTGATGAAACTGATGGTCGGCTGAAAAACGGGGTTAAGGTTAATACTGGTCTTCACCAGGCAGTTGAGCAAAAGGAGCATGTTGATGTTACTGATAACCAGAAAACGGCAGCTTCGATTACATTCCCAAGCCTCTTTGGACTATTCGATAAAATCTCCGGAATGAGTGGGACTGTTAAGGGTGATGAAGACGAATTTATCAACGTTTATAATATGAAAGTTGTTCAGATCCCTACTCATAAGCCAGTTATTCGGAAAGATTATCCGGCTAAGATCTACCTAACAACTTCAGAAAAACTAATGCAGGCTCTTAATGATGCCATCACTCTCCATAAAGCAGGACGCCCAATTTTACTAGTTGCTGGTTCAGTAGAAAATTCTGAAATTATTTCTGAATTACTCCTGGACCGGGGAATTCCGCATAACGTCCTAAACGCCTTTAATATTGCTCGAGAAGCTGCAATTGTTAAGGATGCTGGTCAGCCAGGAGCGGTAACGGTAGCAACTAACATGGCCGGACGGGGAACCGATATTAAATTAGGACCTGGTGTTAAGGAAAAGGGTGGTCTTGCCGTTATTGGGACTGAGATGCTTCCGGAACGGGTTAAGTTACAGCTTGCTGGTCGTGCGGGTCGGCAGGGTGACCCCGGTTCGAGTCAGTTCTATATTTCACTGGAAGATAGCTACATTGCAAAGGCAAGTACTAAGCGATTCAAAAAGATGTACCGGAAGTTAGTTGAAAAGCGTCGTAAAGGTGCAATGCCCAAGGAACTAAAGAGCCCACGAATCCGGTTTAGTCTTGAAATGTTAAAGAGTCGTGTAGCGGATGGTGAAGTTCGTTCACGGAAGAAGACGAATAAGTATGAAGTAGCTTTGCGGATTCAACGGACTCAATTCTACAAGGAACGGGCAAAGTTGATGAATAATGCCCGGCTAGAGCGAACGGTTGGTAACTGGTTAAGTGAAGGGATTGATGATTTCTTAAACACCCAGACCGAATGGACGCCTAGTCAGTTACAACACTTAATTAATGAGCACTTTACGTATAAGGAAGTAAAGGTCCCAGATAACCTAATGTATAACCGTAAAGCGCTAAAGAAATATCTTGAAGGTTTATGTACTGATATTTTGAAGGAAAAGTACAAGACCTTAATTAATACGGAGCAGTTAAACCAGTTTTACCGTTCAGCCCTGTTAACTGCGTTGGATAATTGTTGGACTGATCAGGTTAATTACCTTAATGATTTACGAATTATTGTTGAACCATGGTCACTTTCTGGTCGTGATCCCGGTTATGTATATCAAGTAAAGGCTTTTAACTCTTACAAAAATATGCTTCGTGAAGCACGAAAAAAAGCGGTTGATAACTTGCTGCTTAGTCGGATTAAACTAAATAAGAAGAACCAACTAGTAGTTAGTTTCAACTAGTTACACGGGAGGACGATTAGATGACTGTATATAATGTCAACCTCGGGATTGGTTGGGCAAGCAGTGGTGTAGAATACGCCCAGGCTTACCGTGCTCAATCCTTGCGAAAATTAAAAGTACCAGCTAAATTTATCTTTTCAGATCTGATCTTGGCCAATAATATCGAAGATCTAACAAAGAATCTTGGCTATTCCGATGATGAGATTATCTGGTTTTACAATTTCTTTACTGACGTGCGGATTGCTCCATCAGATTACCCGTTGAGTAAATTTGAAAAGGATATTAATCTTAATGAACGGAATGCTAAACGTGAAGAAATTAATGGCGGAAAGAACTATTTCTATACTTTAGCTGATGAAGGATTATCGATTAATGTTCGTTTTCATGATCAGAAAAAGAAAACGATTGATCAAGTATCCTATGTTGCTAACGATGTGATGGTTAAGCGTGATTTCTACTCTTACACGAAGTACGCAACTGAATATTATAATGGGGTTAAGGGGAATAACCAGGTTACCCACCGTGACTTCTATAATGAAGACGGTAGTGTTGCTTATACTCAACATGTTCGGGGACAACATGAGGTTTTTGAGTTTCCTGATAAGATCTACTATTCAAAGAATGACCTTTATTTAGAAATGTTGAAGCAACTAAAGTTAACTAAGGATGACACCATTATTCTTGATCGGGAAGATGATGGGAATATCTTGATTAATGGTCAATTAATTTTTGAACACCATAATCCCGCCAAGTTGGTAATCGTGGTTCATGCGGATCACTATGATGCTCACTACACTACCAAGAAAAATATTTTATGGAACAACTTCTATGAGTACCAATTCACTCATACTAAGGATGTCGCTAGTTTTATCGTTGCGACTGATAAGCAACGTGATTTATTGAAAAAGCAGTTTAAACAGTATCAAAATGTTCAGCCAAATGTTACAACGATTCCCGTGGGAAACCTTAAGCAATTGACGAAGCCGACAACTATACGGAAACCTCATTCCCTCATTACTGCTTCCCGATTGGCTACTGAAAAGCATATTGATTGGCTAATTAAAGCAGTAGCAAAAGCCCATCAGGAAGTTCCGGATGTAACGCTTGATATTTATGGCCAGGGTGGTGAAATGAGCCGCCTGAGTCAATTAATTAACCAGTATAAGGCACATTCATATATTCGCCTCATGGGGCAGCATGATCTAACTACCGTTTATCAGAAGTATGCTGCCTATATCGCCGGTTCAACTAGTGAAGGATTTGGCTTGAGTTTGCTTGAAGCAGTTGGTTCCGGATTACCAATGATTGGTTTTGATGTTCCATATGGTAACCAAACCTTCATTGATGATGGTAAAAATGGTTACCTATTGCCGTATGCTCAAGATTGGAGTGATGATAAAAAGGTTGACCTTTTGGCCGGAGCGGTCGTCAAACTCTTTATCAAAGCCGATCAAGAAAAGTTCGTCCAGCGTTCATATGAATTGGCTGAGCCATATTTAACCGATAATGTTGCTAAACGCTGGGGAAAGCTATTGGAGGAATTGAAGAATGATTAACCTATTTGAAAAATATGATGGTAGTTCCCGTGATTTCCTTTTTTCACAAAAAATGGCCAAAATTAAGATTCCATCAGTAGCAATGATTGATAATGGCTTTTTGCCTGATGATGTTGACTCACCATTTAAGTACTTCTGTAATTTAAATGATGATCATGATCCACTCTACTTTGATCAACTTAAGATTCCGTACTATTGGCGGATCTTGAGTACTGGCGAAAGTGGTCAGATTTATGATTTAGACAAAATGAAAGCGCGGATTATTTACAGTGCAACGGATAATTCCCGCTTTGTTAAAGAAGTCCAGTGGTTTAATGACGTTGGGACGACATCATGGGTTGATCACTACAATAATCATGGTCACCTTTTTGCTAAGACCTATTATCAAGATGGAAAAGCAACTTACCGAAAATACTTTAATAATCATGGTCAGACCGTAATTGAGTGGAATTTTGCAGCTGAAGATCTTTTCTTGGATGTAAAGGGGCTCCATCGGCACTTTACGTCACTAGCTAAGTTTGTAACCTTCTATCTCCAATTTCGTAAATATAACTTAGATCACGTCTTCTATAACTCGCTGAGTCATCCGCTATGGGTGATGGATGAATTACCAGCTGGTGGAACAGATACCCTATTTTGGAATGAGGATACTGGTGCAACGATCCCTGGTAATATGCAATACCTTCTTAACAAAAATACGCGAACAAAGCACATTGTTTTCCAAAAGCACCGTGATTGGATTCGCCGGCGAAAATTATTCCCTGAAGGAACGGGTAATGTAGCTGATCTTCATTACTTGGGGATGATTTATCCTCATCCACGAGGAAATAAACTTCAACCGCGGATTTTAATTATGACTAATTCTGATGAAATTGAACATTTGGATCAATTAGTAAATGTAATGCCAAATATTGAATTCCGGATTGCTGCGGTAACAGAAATGTCTGGGAAATTATTGGCATTTGGTGAACGACCAAATGTTGAAGTTTATCCAAATGTTAGTCGAAAGCGAGCCTTACAGTTATTAAAAGATTGTGATATTTATCTTGATATTAATCATGGTAGTGAAATCCTTGACAGTGTTCGGGCGGCATTTGAACAAAATATGTTGATTCTTGGCTTTAAGGATACTCTTCATGAGCCGCAATTTGTTGCCCCACAAAACGTCTTTGAGTCTAATCAAGCTCAGCAGATGACCCAAACAGTCTTAACGGCATTGCTCAAACCAGCGCTAATGAAGAAACTAATTGATACTCAACGTGAATATGCTAATGATTCAACTGTTGAACAGTATAAAGAAGTAATTGGGGCGATAACAGATGGCAAAGCAAGATAATAATAATGAGTCAATGGTAGAGAAGCATGCCCTTGATCGGTTAAACCATGTTGAAAAGGAACACCGGAAGGCATATGCAAAAAAGCCTGAAAAGTTTAGTCCCACTAAAATTATCATGGGAATTATTCTAATTGTTGTTCTTTTGACTTCATTGGTAAGCATTTTCTAGTTATGAGGAGTACTGGGTAGTTAATCTCTATTGAAAACTTACAAAAAGTTAGCTAATCCTATTGACTTTTAGTAATTATCATGTAGAATTTAGGTAATTAATCACGAAGGGAGTTCAAATTATGCAGAGTTTTACCATGCCAAAAGAAGTTTGTCTTGCTTGTTGCAGTGTTTGTGACAAGGCTTTTGGTGTGGAAAAATTCAGTAATTTGTACTCTAGTAAATGGTTGAGATAAGTGTTTATTTTAACTGCTCATAAACTAGGCTTACAATTCTGGATTTGGAATTGTAAGCCTTTTTTGTTTAGCTTCGCAGTAAAAAAGGAGAGAGGATGATCTATCGATGGATTGGACGATAATCCAGCAAAGCCTGCCTAATTTTGTCCAAGGGTTTAAATTAACTCTATGGCTTTCACTGGTTGGGATTGTTGGATCGATTATTGTTGGTATCATTACGAGTTTGATTCAGTACTTCCGGATCCCGATATTACGTCAGGTATTCGGGATTTACGTTGAGGTTGCACGAAATACCCCCTTACTAATTCAGCTATTTTTCCTGTACTATGCATTTCCGGTAATGGGGATTAAGATGACGGCTGAGACCTGTGGGATTATCGGTTTAATTTTCCTCGGTGGTGCGTACATGGCTGAGGGATTCACCGGTGGTTTCAACGGGGTGAGCCAAACCCAGATTGACGCGGGGGAGGCACTGGGGATGAACCAGTACCAACTTGCTCGGTACGTCGTCTTGCCCCAAGGCTTATCGTTGAGTGTTCCGGCATTGGCAGCGAACATTATTTTCCTGATTAAGGAAACATCAATCTTTTCTGTAATCGCCATTCCGGAACTAACCAACACCGCCTTGGATTTGATTGGAATGTACTACCGGTCCAACGAATACCTATTGATGTTGGTAATCGCCTACGCAATTATCATGATTCCAGTAATCTTACTACTTGATTGGCTTGAAAGGAGGGTCCGTTATGGCGCATTCGGGGATTAGTGTTCTCTTTGAAGGAACGAACTTTGCCCGACTAATGGACGGTCTATGGACGTCGGTTTGGATCGCGGTTGTTTCCCTAGTGATTGGTCTTTTGATTGGGACAATCTTTGGCCTTTTACGGACCATGCGGAGTCGGATTATCCGCTTCATCCTCTTGTTATACCTGGAATTTTTCCGGATCGTCCCGACGGTAGTCCTCTTGTTCCTGGTTTATTACATCTTGCCACGGCAGTTTGATATTAACCTCCCGGCAACTTGGATGGCAGTCTTAGCGTTCTCCCTGTGGGTCGCTGCTGAATTTAGTGACATCGTTCGGGGAGCGCTTGAATCGGTTCCCCAACACCAGCGAGAATCTGGCTTAGCATTGGGCTTGAACCAATGGCAGCTTTTCCGCTATGTCCTACTTCCCCAAGCAATCCAGCTTGAATTGCCAGCAACCATTAACTTGGCTACCCGGGTGATCAAGACGACTTCGCTGTTGCTGATGATTAGTGTTATGGATGTAATCAATGTCGGTCAACAGATTATTGAGGCGAATAACCAGACGCACCCAACCGGAATCTTCTGGGTGTACGGGTTAATCTTTATCCTCTACTTTATCGTTGATTACCCGTTATCACTATGGTCAAAGCACTTAACCGCAAAGGCAGAACGAAAATAGGCAGGTGGAATTATGACGGAAGAAATTCTAAAAGTTGAACATTTAAATAAGTTTTATGGTGATTGGCAAGCCCTCCACGACATTAACTTTGATCTCAAGAAGGGTGAAGTTGTGACCCTCCTTGGGCCGTCTGGTTCGGGGAAGAGTACCTTGATCAGGACGCTCAATGGTCTTGAATCCTTCCGAGAAGGAAGCATTTACTTTAAAGGAAAGAAAATTGATCCAACCCCGAAGGAATGGCAAAAGTTGCGTCAAGAAATCGGAATGGTTTTCCAGAGTTACGATCTTTTCCCGAACTTGACAGTGTTGGATAATATCCTCTTGGCCCCAACAAAGGTCCAAGGACGGAACCGCGCGGATGTTAAAAAGGAAGCGATGGAGCTCTTGGACCGGGTCGATCTGGCAGATCAAGCTAATTCATACCCTCGGCAATTATCCGGTGGACAAAAGCAACGGATCGCCATCGTTCGGGCATTAGCTATGCACCCCGAATTGATGCTCTTTGACGAAGTGACCGCATCACTAGATCCCGAAATGGTCCATGGCGTTCTCGAAATCATTAAGGAGTTATCAGATCGGGATCACATGACGATGATCATTGTGACCCACGAAATGAACTTTGCTGCCCAGATTGCGGACCGGGTCCTGTTCTTAGAGAACGGCCGGATCCTGGAAGAAACCCCAGGGAAGCAATTCTTTGAACACCCCCAAACCGCCAGAGCAGCGGAATTCTTATCAAGTATGGAATTTTAGGAAGGAAGAGTTAAGATGAAGAAGATTAATTGGAAGAAAATTATTGCCGGTGCCCTTACCGTAGCCGGTGCAGTCGCATTGCTTGCCGGATCAAGCTACGTTAAGCCAACCACGGCTAGTGCCGCAAGTAACTCAAGTTCTGTTTCCGCCATTAAGAAGCGGGGTACGCTCCGGGTCGCCGTCTTTGGTGACTTACCCCCATATGGTTGGGTAAACAAGGACGGCAAGCGGGTTGGTTATGATGTTGAATTAGCCCGCCAAATGGCCAAGGATCTTGGAGTAAAGCCAAAGTTCATCCAAGTTAACGCCAATAATCGGGTGGACACTTTGAACTCCAACAAGGCCGATATCGTTTTGGCTAACTTCACCGTTACCCCAGAGCGGAAGAAGGTCGTTGACTTCGCTAAGCCTTACATGAAAGTTTCCGTTGGTGTTGTTTCTCCTAAGAAGAAGGCCATCACCAAGGTTAGCCAATTGAAGGGTAAGAAGGTCATCGTTACTAAGGGAACTACTGCTGAAAACTACTTCACTAGTAAGCAACCCGGCGTTCAACTCTTGAAGTTTGACTCCAAGACCCAACAATTCAACGCTTTAAGGAATAACCGTGCCGCTGCCTTGGCCGATGATAACTCCTACCTCTACGCTTGGGTAAAGAAGAACCCAAAGTACACTGTTGGTATCAAGAGCATCGGTCCTAAGCAATACATTTCTCCAGCCGTTAAGAAGGGTAACAAGTCCCTCCTCGATTGGTCCAACAATGAAATCACCAAGTTAACCAAGAAGGGCTTCTTCAACCAAGACTACAATAGCCAATTAAAGCCTTACTTCGGCAGCGAAGTAAAGCCGGGAGATATTGTGTTGGATAAGTAGAGTGTGAGCCGTGACGGACTAGCAATCAAGTCCGGGATATTTAGGCGGAGATTGCGGTCACGGCGAGCAGATCTTGACTCGGTAGACTAGAACTACTAGCAATTTCTCCTGACGAAGGCGTCTTGCGCCTAGGAAGGAGGTTGCTAACTCTAGCAGGCTCCTGGTGAGCACGTTTTGACTGTGTTGCCTAGAACCACCGAACGACGAACTCGTCGTCGGAGGGGGAGGTCGTTAGCTTGAGGAAGCCGCAGCGAAGCAAGCCATTTGGTAGGGTGAGCAGATCTTGACTATGTTGTCGAGAAAAACTTAAGATCAAACAAAAAATAACCAGTAACTTATATTGAGAAGTTACTGGTTATTTTATTTAAGTATTAAAATGCTTAATTGTAGATAATAATTACTAAATATTGTACAATATTTAGTACAAAACATATAAGGATGTGATTGATATGCCTATTGCAACCACTCAAAGTGACTTTAGAAAACATATTAAGGATTATCTTGATCAAGTTAATGAAGATGAACAGACTGTCTTAGTTGCTCGTTCTAATCAAAGAACAGCTGCAATAATTTCTCAAGAACAGTTAAATGCGTTGCTTGATGCTGTGAATGCTAAAGAAGATTCATTAGATTATGCAATTGCACGCGATAAATTAATTGATATGAATGTTCTCCCCGATGATCCAATTATTGAGTCAAATGATGATTATTGGAATAAGTTTAAGAAAAAGAAGGATAATTAATCATGCCTAAGTACTCGTTCCGTCCCCGAAAGACTTTTAACAATGATCTGAATTATTTAGGTAAAATTGATCCAAGTATTATTGATGATATTCGTGAACCAATTGAAATTCTTTTGAATGGTGATGAACTTCCTGAAGAGTATAATGATCACAATTTAAAACGTAAATATGCTGGATATAGAGAATTTCATGTAAGGGATACCCCAAAGGGTGGAACACCATCGGAGACTAATGATGTTCTTGTAATTTATAAAAAAGATGTGCAAGATCTTATTTTAGTTGCTGTTAGGACTGGTTCTCATTCAAAACTTTTTAATAACTCATATCGAAAAAATAGGTAATCTCTCTAATTTTTAGGGAAATTACCTATTTTAAACCAAAAAAACGCCAATAATAAATCTATCAGCACTTTATCTTCATCCCATTACAGATTCTCATCCGTCTTAAAGTTCAATTCACAATAATCGGTCATCTTAGTAATTAATTCCAGAGCTAAGTTCTTGTAAGCCGTCAAAGTATCGGTAGCGAACTTGTCGCTTTGGTCATTCAAGTAATTAGTCAATGCATCACCGTGTAATGTAGGAACTTTCTCGTCCGTCTCCCGAATAAGCTTTTGAGCGGCATTGTTCCGTTCCTTTTGAACATCCCGGAGAAGGGGAAGAAAGTCGTGGAGGTGACTATCAACCAGGACACTAGCATGCTTGAAGATCCAGTAAGCTGAATTTAATTGGGCTGGTAATTTTCCGCGACCATATGGGGCTGGGAGCTTCGTGATCCCGTTAAAGAATGGTACATAGGTACTCTCGTTAGCAACCCCCATGGCGAGCCAGTGGATGCTTGGACCCTTCCGTCCAGTTTGGAGAACGTGTGATTCCTGTGTCTTTGCCAGACTGATTGGCCGGTACTTATGAGCGTTTGGACCATCAGTGAGGGGATCGAATTCGGTCCCTTCATAGTGGTTACTTAAGTAATTTTGGGCATCAATAACTGAGAGTAAGCGATCAGGCTTCATCAAGAATGGCAATTCAGTTGATTCTGGAGTTTCGTCGCTAGTTTGGCTTGGGCTGAACATCTGATGACCAATCCAGACCCGTGGTTCACTGTAGATTGCATCGGAACGATCCGCAGTCCCAAAGATCTTACGGAAATTAAATGTGCTTGGGTCGGGGTTCAAGTGATTCTTTTTGACGAATTCTTGGATTCCGGGATGGAACATGAAGTTGTCCGGATCGTTGAAATCGATTTCTTGAATTGCCAGTTGGTTAGCAACCACCGCGTAGCAATCATCCGGGATCCGTTGGGCAACCCAGTAGTGTGCCGCACCGGTTTCAAAGTACCAGGCTTCATTATCGTCAGCGAATAAGACCCCGTTTGTTTCGCCAGTCCCGTACTTGGCAATCAAACTCCCCAGGCGGAGGACCCCTTCACGGGCGGTTTTTACAAATGGCAATACAACGGTGACCATTGCTTCCTCGTTCAACCCGTTCTTTACCAGTGGATCGGCACCAAGGACCAGACTATTAGAATAGGCACTTTCAGTCGCGCTCATCGCAACACCGTATTCGTTAATCCCGTCTTCCTCGAACAAACCATACTTGTCCGTCCATTCTGGAGTAGCAGAATAACGGGCACTATCGTCTGGTAAGTCAATTTCAAGCTTGGTTTCCTTGGAAACGAACTTCCGTGGAACCGCACCATGTGGGTGGATTACCATGTGCTTTGGCCATGCAGCCTTAGCATCTTCGTTTCGCCCAATCATGATTGAGCCGTCAATGCTGGCTTTTTTCCCAATCAAAATACTCGTACATGCGGATAATTTGTTTGGCATATCTAAAACCCCTTTTAAATTAATCTAGTTCATCGTTTTAAGAAACGGTGACACTATCCTTACTATCGTTACTTCAATTATACACCGCACTGCTTAGCAAAGATTGGAAAAAGCATTTTATTTTTAAGTATCAATATATAACTAACGCTTTTTAAAATTACAGAGTCTAATCGCGGGAATCCTAATAGGCTAGCTTCGCGTCGTAACCGGAGCCTTTGAGTCTAACGCAGCGGAGCAAGCCTATTTGGCTACGAACGACTCTGATGATTTCATCATCATTCATCGTTCTAGGTTAGCCAACCAGGCTCCCTAAAAGGTTAATTCCCAGCTTGAATATTTCTTGGTGTTCACCATAAAATGATCATATAATAAGGTAATTATTTTCGAGAGAGAAGGTAGAACATGGAACAACTATCACTATTGATTGTGATGTTGGCCGCGCTAATAATTCCAATCGTGATGGCCCGTTTTAAGGTCTCAAGCATCCCGACCGCGGTTGCGGAAATCGTCATCGGGATTCTTTTGGGAAAGAGTGCGTTTAATGTCGTTCAGGAAACGGGTTACTTGCACCTCCTGTCTAGCCTTGGGGTGATCCTGTTAATGTTCCTTTCCGGGATGGAGATCAACTTTGATCTCTTCAAAAAGACACCCGGACAGAAGCGGACAGCTAACTCACCGGTCTCAATGGCCGCACTGAGCTTTACTTGTGTCATCATCACCGCATTCCTGCTGGGGGTTATCCTCCACTTCATGGGCCTCTTTTCGGACATCCTCTTAGGGACGATCCTCTTTTCAACGGTGGCCTTGGGAGTGGTCATTGCGACCCTGAAGGAAAAGGAAATCCTGGGTCGGCCAATGGGGCAAACGATCCTGTTGACAGCGGTCTTGGGTGAAGTGGTCCCGATGATTGCACTGACCTTTTACGCTTCGATCTACGGTCACAATGCTGGCCGTCTCTGGTTGATTGTCCTCCTCTTTTTGGCGGCAATTATCCTCTTGCGGCGGTTCCAGCAGCCATACATCTGGTTCAATAAGGTCTCCAAGGCCACGACCCAGCTTGATATTCGGCTAGCCTTCTTCCTGATCTTTACCCTGGTTACCGTTGCCGAAACTGTCGGTGCGGAGAATATCCTGGGGGCCTTCCTTGCGGGGATGGTTATGAAGCTCCTTGAACCAAGTGAAGCTACTCAGGAGAAACTAACTTCGATCGGTTACGGCTTCTTTATCCCGGTCTTCTTCATCATGACCGGGGTGCGCCTCGATCTGAAATCATTATTCGCTAATAAGACGGCTTTAGCCTTGATCCCAGTTCTGGTTCTCTGCTTTATCATCGCCAAGTTGCCAACGGTCTTGGTTTACCAGCGGCGCTTTAACGGGCGGAATTCCTTCGCTGGTGGTTTCTTAACGGTAACGACTATTACGTTGGTTTTGCCTTCGCTGCAAGTTGCCCAAAACCTCCACGCGATTACCAGTAGTCAATCGGCTGCCTTTGTTCTGGCCGCGGTGATCGTTTGTATCGTTGCCCCAATCGTCTTCAATTCTAGCTACAATTTGGCTAAGGAAGACCTCGTTAAGGAACGGGTTGTCATCATTGGTAGTAATATTCTGACTGTCCCGGTTGCCCAGCAACTTTCGCATAACTGGTACAATGTGCGAATGCTGACGGACCAGGAGGATAACTATAAGACCTTCAATAGTGAGGTTGACGACTTGAAGTACTTTCCCGAGATTACTGAAGAAGTCTTGGAAGAGGGCAAGTACTTTGATACCGACGTCATGGTCCTTGGCTTCCGGAAAGACGAGAAGAATTACCGGTTGGCGAACCTGGCTAAACAGCACGGGGTTAAGCGGGTAATCGCGAGTGTCCAGAATCCAAAGACTGCAGTGGATCATATTAAAGAACTTCACCGTCTTGGCGTGGAAATCTTCAATAGTTACATGGTTCAAAACAGTGTTCTTCGTTCCCTGATTGAGTCGCCATCAGTCTTTGAAATGCTGATGAGTGCCCATTCTGGACTTTTCGAAGTCACGATCCGCAACCGGCGTTACGTTGGAGCAGAATTACATGAGTTGCCATTGATTGATCAGATCACGATCAGTCGGATTTACCGGAAGCACCGGCCAATCTCGCCAAATGGTGATACCGTCATCGAATACGGTGATCACATTCTTTATACCGGACCATATGAGATCGTTAACGAGGTTCGCCAACAGCTTGGTCGTCGGGGTTAAGAAGAATGATTGCCGGACACCTGGTGATATGGTAAGATTAAAGAAAATTGAACAAGGAGGGCACACAGATGCCATTAGTACATATTGACTTACTTGAAGGTCGGACCGATGAACAATTAAAGGCCTTGGTAAAGGACGTTACTGCTGCTATTTCTAAGGATGCCAACGTTCCAGCCGAACGGATCCACATCGTATTGAACGAAATGCGTAAGGATCGTTACAGTGTTGCCGGCAAGATGGTTAGTGACAAGTAAAGTTAAAGGGGTCGGGAAAGGCAGAACTTTCCCGACCTTTTTTCAGCTCAAACGAAAAGGATGATTACTTTGAATGAACAACAATATGTAATGGCGATTGACGAAGGGACGACCAGCACACGGGCCATTATCTTTGATCATGATGGTAATAAAGTGGCCATGAGCCAACAAGAATTTCCCCAATACTTCCCGAAGCCAGGATGGGTGGAACATGATGCACTAGAGATCTGGGATGCTGTCCAGTCGGTCATCTCTGACGTAATGATCAAGTCGCAGATTCCCCCGTATAAGATTGCCTCAATCGGGATTACCAACCAACGGGAAACAACCATTATTTGGGATCGCCACACCGGAAAGCCGATCTACCACGCGATCGTTTGGCAATCAAAGCAAACCAGCGCGATTGCGGAAGACTTGATTAAGGACGGCTATAAGGACATGATCCACCAGAAAACCGGGCTGGTGATTGACTCCTACTTTGCCGCCACTAAAATTAAGTGGATCCTGGATCGGGTTCCGGGAGCCCGGGAGAAGGCTGCTAATGGTGACCTCCTCTTTGGGACGATCGATACCTGGCTACTATGGAACCTTTCTGGACGGCGGGTCCACGCGACTGATGTTACTAACGCCAGCCGGACGATGCTTTTTAATATCCACGATCTGAAGTGGGATGATGATATCCTGAAGCTCTTGGATATTCCGAAGATAATGCTGCCAGAGGTAAAGCCGAGTTCAGCAATCTACGGTTATACCGGGGACTACCACTTCTACGGTGTCCAGATCCCGATTGCCGGAATTGCTGGGGATCAGCAGGCAGCCCTTTTTGGTCAAGCGGCTTATGAGAAAGGATCCGTCAAGAATACTTATGGTACCGGGGCCTTTATCGTGATGAACACTGGCCTGGAGCCGACCCTGTCTGATAATGGTTTATTGACAACGATTGCTTACGGGATTAACGGTGAGACCCACTATGCCCTAGAAGGGAGTATCTTCGTTGCCGGTTCTGCTGTTCAGTGGTTGCGGGATGGCCTGCAGCTCTTTGAACATGCTAGCCAGTCAGAACAGATGGCCGTCGATGCGAAGACCACTGGTGGCGTTTACGTTGTCCCATCCTTTACCGGTTTGGGTGCGCCATACTGGGATCAGGCAGTCCGGGGGGCAATGTTTGGTCTTACCCGGGGGACCAACCGCGGTCACATTATCCGGGCAACCTTAGAAGCGATCGCCTACCAGACCCGGGACGTTGTCGATACAATGGTCAAGGATACTCAATTACCATTGAAGGCCTTAACTGTCAACGGTGGGGCATCGCGGAACAACTTCATGATGCAGTTCCAAGCCGATATCCTTCAAACCCCAATCAGACGGGCGGCCATGGAAGAAACCACCGCCTTGGGAGCTGCCTTCCTCGCTGGCTTAGCCGTTGATTTTTGGCATGACCAGGATGAAGTGAAGAAGCTCTCCAAGATCGGGGATGAATTTAATCCTCAAATGGCGGAAGATAAAGCAACGCAACTTTACCAGGGCTGGCAACAAGCCATCAAAGCGGCCCAATTCTTTAGTCACGGTAAGTAGTGACGAAATCATTTAATCCCGAAAGGAGTTTTTTGAGTGAACCAGAACGTCAACCCGCAAAAATTGATCGATGATATGCAACGGTGGATTACCGCAACTCGTGAGGACAAGGTGTGGACCCAACACGAATCCCTATACCTTGAAGTTCTTGCCCAGTGGAAGGCGGTTAACCGTTACCGCCCAGAACATGGGACCGAAGAGGATCAGCGCTTGTACCAGCTTTACTGGACCGCGATGGATCAGTGGCACCAGTCATTCTCCCAACAGAGCGAGGAGATCTTTGATGCCATGCCAATCCAAGCAACTAATAAGGCCGGCTTCTATGACGGGATCTTGCAGGAATTACAGTCATCTATCCTGGAACGGATTCCTAAGATTCAGCAGGGGAAGATTGTTCGGATGACGAGTTTCTTAAATATTCTCCGGGTGAGCCTCAATGACATGACCAAACTCAGCCTCGATGACTTAAGTGTGGTCGATATGTCACTCCTGTTGGACTATTGGAAGTTCTTGGGGGATGCGCTACGGGAGTTTTAAGCTGAACTGGATTTGCTAAATGATTTTGCTAAGTTTATAGTTATAATTGAATAGTTAGTCTATTGGTTGGATTATAAGGTGGGCAACTGTGATAATGATTTAGCGAAGTGGAGTGGTAATATTATGGAAAATAAAGATTTGTTTATTGTCGCTACGACAGCAACATTGACGGGAAAAGGTCAACCACTTTCCTTACGTACAAAGATGAGTCTGGATGATTATAAGTCAATGCTCCAAGAACAAAGAGAGGACCATTCATCCGTAAATACAAGTGAAGGTTCTTCATTAAAGCCGACAATTACAAGGTCAGAAACTAATTCTGCCGAGAGTAAAGTGCAGACAATTTCCGTTAGCCAACCATTAATCCCATCGTTAGTTAATCCTGCTGCAGAAAAGAATCATACTAAACAAATTATTGCAAAAGAAGTTAGTGATGATGCGGGACATTCATATTTAGAGGTTCCGGTTAAGGAAATCCACTTTATTATTAATGGTAAAGAATCAACTGCTTCGAGTTTGAAACAGTTCTCAGAAAATGGTGAAAATAACCTTTTTAAGGTTAACGATAATGAGATTGATGTGGTCCCAGCGAAGAATTTTAGTGGGGAAACGGATCCTCTGAAGTTAGCTGTAACAACTATTAATGGTGATCAACATATCGTTGATTATTCCACTGTTGTTTTAAAGCCAGTAGTTGATTATTTAGCCGACCTTAATAGGGAACAGGTTATATTCCAAGCTGGGGACGAACAGCGAACGTTAAAAGATGTTGGTGCGGTACAGGCGTTCTTCACTAAGGATGGAGATAATACGACTGTTGTGAACGTTACTGCTAATGGTCAAACAGTTGGTGAGGCGCAGATTGAACCAGAAACCGGTGAAATAAAACTAGTAAAGTTAATGGATTATTCTGGGCAGTTGGATAAAGTAATCGTTACAATTTATCTAGAGGATCACCAGAAGATCGAATGTGATTATCAACCTAAATTTAAGGACAAATCTTCAAATTAACAGTGCTAAATAAAATGTTAATTTAGGTCCAAAAATTAGAGAATATAACGATTTGTATTTATAAATCAAAAGGCTAAGCGACAGTGTTTGCTTAGTCTTTTTTATTCCTTAACACTTGATAAAAAAATTATTGTTATTTTTTTAACAAGACTCTTGAAAAAGTGGTTTGAAGAGTCTAATATTTGAGGTGAAAATAGTACTGAAAAGGGCTAAAGATTATCAGTTGAAAAATTGCGGGAGGCATAAAAATGACCGAGTTTGATCAACAAAAGAATGTAAAACTCAACAACGTGGCCGATTGGTCCGCTTCTGCAAAAATTAATGGTAATACGGCTTTAGTTGATAGAGCTGATGCAAAAGCGAACCGCAGCATGGATGAAACTAGCAATTCACTTATCATTAATTCAGTTAGTGGTGATATGGAACATCCAGTTCAAACTGTGTCATTTTCGCCAAATCCGGATGGAAGCTATAATTCGATTAGCCTTAAAGCGCCTCAAGGAGTTTTACTTGATCAGAAAGGCGATCAAATCACGAGTTTTGACCCAACGACAATAATAAGTGAAGGCAAGAATGAACAAATTTATCTAGCTGATATGTATATTGGTGGATACCAGCAGAGCTATGGCTTGTTAGGGACGCAGAGTCAGGAAAAAGTGATTGATGTTCAGAGTGAACAGGGAGTTAAAACTTCCTTTGCTTTAGGAATATCACCATACCTTAATGATCCCGAACGAACTCAATTTATTTCATTCAAAAGCAATAGTGCTCAACAGGAAATTGCAACGTTGCCAGCACTTAAAGCAGATAAAGATGGTCAACCAATAGCGGATGCTAATGTAGGAACGTACCAATTAACTTTTACCGCAACTGATAATCTGTTTAAATTAAAAGTTACTTTCTATAATAATGATCTCCAATATGAAGGAAAGATTGCCCCTGTTTATATTATTTCTAAAGATGAGTTTACACGGGTTGGTTTTCTTCAGTACCAGCCGAATATCTTTCTTCCCCAATATCATTTACAACAGAAGATCATGTTTAGTAATACTACGACAACGCCATTTTTATACACTAACTTAACTATTGATCAGTACCAGACGATGGTTAAGAATCTGTTATATAGTAATTCTAGCTATGTTCCGCAAATTGAGGCGCGTCGGTTAGTTCTTCCTGATGGTCAACCAATTCTTGAACTACCAGTAGTAAAGCTAAGTTTTATTGTTAATGGTCAAGAAAACCCAGCAAAAGTTTTGAAACAAAAATTAATTGGCGGTGGAGTGAATACTTTTACTCTTACTCATGGAAATAAGATTCATTTTGATGCTGCTGATGGTTTTAGTGGTCAAACGTCACCGATAAAGATGTTAGTAAAAACTGCAAATGGTGATACCCATGAGGTTGATTTCAGTGTTAACGTAGTGAAATATGATGTTAGAAATACCACGTACATTGACGGACAACAGGGACAATCAAAGGTTGAAGCTGTTGGCGAAAATGTGTTACCAAGTATGAAGATATCAGAAGTCCAGCCAGCTGTTTTTATTAAGGGCGATAAAACAACAACTATTGTTGAAATGACAGCTAATGGCGAACGGATTGGTGAAGCTGAAATTGAAACTGATACCGGGATAATCACTTATTATCCTGAACGTTCGTTTACGGGGATGGTTGATCCACAAACTGTTTGTGTCTTTATGCAAAATGGTAGAAGGGTTAGTGTAAAGTACCAACCAACAATTAGATAATTCTCCAAAAGGGAGTCAGAAAGTAAATCTTTCTGACTTCCTTTGTTTTTAGTAATTATCGATCGAAAACTGAACCCTTGACTTTTAATACAAATATGGCTAAGCAGTCTATAAGTTACTGTACATATGACAAAAAAGTCATTAGAAAAAATAATTATCAAGAAGAAATAATTCTTTTAAGGCTAGCTTTAATAAAAAATAAATTTGTAATTGTAATAATTTGTTTACTTCGCAAGAAGGAATAAATGCTCTTAAATAAACTGATTGACGGTTTTACGTAAATGCGTCGATTGAAGATACAAATAAGAGTATGCAAATCCCTTGTCAACAGTAATGAAGAAAGATAAACATCCGATAAATAAATTCGGCTAAAAGAGTTAACATTTTCGTCAAAAAGTAATAAACTGTTACTTGATAGGAGTTTAATAAGTTTTGTTCTTAATCAATTCATTTATATTTACTTAACTATTTTTTAGAGAGGGAGCTTTTTTATGGTCAATCGGAGAAATAAAAAGAAGATGTTCAATTCTGATGACAGTAAGGTAAAACTTTACAAAACTCACCAGGGTTGGATGAGTTCTCTGGATCGTTTCTTTAAGCTTCTCGCTGTTCAAGATAAGAATAGCGTTAAGGCAAAGAACGTCGACCCAGATGCATTAGACGAAAGTAAATTAAGTGATACGACTGAGGCATATATTAAAGGGCTATCTGCAATGACCGCTGTCCTTGGCGGTAGTGCAATGATGACTGGGAACGCCTTCGCCGACACAAATATTCAGAAACAAGCTGACTTGAATGGTGAACAAGTCTTAGGGACCACTTCACAAACGGAATCAACCTCCGCTTCAGTTAGCAACCAAAACTCAAGTACTGTTGAGAGCTTAACTGAGAATAGTACTAGTCAATCACGGACTTACTCAGAAAGTAATCTCCAATCAAACAGTAATAGTACTAATTCAACAAGTACAAGCAATGCTTCAACTTCAGAAAGCAACAGTACGTCAACAACCAGTGGCTCCACTAGTTCTTCTACTTCAAGCAGTTCAAGCGCTAGTGGTTCCACCGCGTCAAATTCTACTTCAACTTCTAGTTCTTCCAGTACTTCTGGTTCAACTTCAAGTTCTACTGCTTCTACAAGTTCTAGTACACAAACTAGCCTTAGTGGTAGCAAGAGCAGCACGAGTGGTTCCGCTTCTGGCTCAACTGACAGTTTAAATACGTCAGCAGCTAGTTCAACGGTTAACTCAATGGCAAGTACTACTCTTGGTAAGAATGTCAACTTGGCCGGAGCAGCTACATTAACAGTTAATGGTCAAACAATCCAAGAAGGCAAAGGGCAAAAGCTAACTGCTAAGCAATTAGCAAACCTATTTGGTACTAGCCTTGTTCAAAAACAACAAACTGAGATCGTTACCAGCAAGGATAACGGTGGCGTTGATGTTTCAACAGTTGCTGAGTTCCAAAAGGCAATTCAAGACAAGAATGTTACTAATATTAACTTAGTTGGTAACATTGACTTCAGTAATTATGGATATGGTCAATTAAACATTAGCCACTCATTGAACATCAATGCTAATGGTTACAAGATGTACTTCAACGGCAATAAGGCTGGTTCTACGTATTTCAGGAATAATAGCAATAACATCGCAATCAGTAATAGTACTGCTGATACCACTACTGAAGTTACTGTTAAGAACGCTGACATCTACACTTCTTCAAGTTATGGTGCATTCCGGCCATTAAGTAATCCGGGTAACACTAACTTAGTCCTTGAAAATACTAATATTACTGGTGGGACTGCAGTTCGTTCTGAAACTGTTGGTCAAGGTCAAAACAAGGTCACCATTAAAGGTACAGTTAACATTAATGCTGCTAGTTCTTATCAAGCAGAAAATGGAACAGATGTTAACACTTACTTCTGGGCTAACCCAAATGATAGCCAGGGCACATCACAACTTTACATTGCTAATGGGGTAGATGTGAGCGACGGTGCAACCTTGAATATGAATGCTAATGGCTTGACTGCTTATAACATTGATGCCCGGGACAACATTCATGCTCATGAATTTACTGTTGGCAACAACGCCACTGTCAACATGGAAGGCTCAACCACCGGTAACGTGATCATGAACCAACCAATTGCCGGTAATGGTTGGAACCAAGGTAATAGCTTTACTGTTGGTGATAACTCTAACATTAACATGAAGTCATCTAACTTCAATGTTTACATGAATAATGGGGTTGCTCAATTTGACTCTGGTTACATGACAACCGTCACTATTGGAAAGTCAAATGTTAACTTATCAATTGACGAAGCTAATGGTGCTAAGAATTCTGATGGTAACATTGTTGCTATAAATGCTAATGGTTACTACACAGTTGCTGGAGGTTCACCCGTTCAATCAGGTTTTGGTATTTCTGAAATTACAATTAATCCTGGTGCAACTGTTACTGGAACAGTAGTTGGTGATGCTTCCAATATTATTGTTAATAACAAAAACCAGATTACAATTGATAATCCGAATGTTGTTACTTTTAATAAGCAAGATGGTTTAGTATACAAGAATCTTGTTAACGGTGGATCAGCAGTTGTAGATGCTAATAACACTAACGTTGAAGTTACCCAAAATGGTCAAACTGTTAAATCTGGCATTATGAGTGATAGCCAAGCTAGTTACATAGGTCAGAATAGTAATAATACATCTTCAACGATGGAAAATAGTGAGATTAGTTCAGATTTGAGTAATAGTTTGCTTTCCGAAGTCAATCAACCAACTACTACTAAGGTTGTTTACAATGGTGCGGATGTAATTAATAGTCAATCTGCTTCAGAAAGTCAACAAACATCTGCTTCAGCTTCAACTTCTCAAAGTACCGCGGAATCAATTTCTAAGAGTACTGCTGATAGTGAGTCTAACGCATCAAAGTCAGCTTCAATCTCAGAAAGTGAAAAGAACTCAACCTCTCAGAGTATCTCTAAGCAAAATTCCACTTCAAAGAGTATTTCAGAAAGTCAATCATCAAGCAAGTCACTTTCGGCTAGTCTTAGTGACTCTGCTTCTCTCAGCAAGGATGCTAGTCAAAGTACATCTAGTTCACTTTCCACTGATCAAAGCAAGTCAAATAGTGAATCTGTTAAGAACAGTCAATCAACCTCAACTTCAATTAAGAATAGTGAAGAGGCTTCAAGCTCACTTTCCACTAGCTTAAGCGGTTCACTTTCTGGTAGTCAATCTGAATCTACTAGTCTTAGCGACAGTGCTTCCAAGAGTGAATCAATCAAGAACAGTGAAGATTCATCCTTAAGCACTTCACTTAG
>NZ_CALPCW010000012.1:0-55960 GCF_943193105.1 Limosilactobacillus agrestimuris | reverse complement strand
TGTTTGGCCTTCTTGGCAAGCCAGGATACGAAGAAGTCGGCAAGAAGTTACGGACTGAAATGGACGAGAATAAGTAATGAACCGTCACCAATTAATTAAGCAGCGACAGCACGTTCAGTTGCGAATTGCTGTTTGGTGTGTGTTGACAATTTGCTTTGCAATCTTGAATTTAATTAAGGTCTTGCCGTTCCTTCAATGGATTGTCTGGTTAGCTGCCTTGTATACGTTGATTTTGATTGCAATTTGGACTTACTTAACGATCCAATTATTCAAAAATAAGTAAAAACAGGTTCCAGAGTTCAGAATTTCGAGCTTTGGAACCTGTTTTTATACTACTTTAATTTTGGACACTTTCTTGTGCTAGTCCGTTGAAGAAGTGCTTTACTGAGACTTGACCACCATGCTTTGACTCACCATTGATGATTTTCATTTCATTATGGACATTCTTGTATTCAAAGAGGTTATTAGCATATTCAAGGATAATGTCATTTTCGGGATAATCGAGACACATGTGAGCAAGGTTATTCAGTCCTGTCTTAAGGTCGCGACGAATCCGCTGGAGAATGATTTTTTTACCATGATCATCACAGCGGAAGATTTCGTGAAAACTAACCTGCTCGAAAGGAACCTCTTGTTCGATCATCACGTTAATGATCCGGGTAATATCTTGTGCCCCAGAACCGTTAGTAATCCCAAGAAAACGCATAATTGATTTGACGTTTTCCTTTTCCTTGCTCTTAAAGTTGACGTTAATTGTGTTGTGATTAGCGGCGCCACTAACTAAATCAAGAATTTGTAGCATTCGATGAGACATACTGATATTTTCCCCAATGAGTTTGATGATCGTCTTGACCTCAGCGACATTTAGCGGTTTCTCAATACAAAAGTCAACACCAGCCTTATAAGCATTCGTACGTCCTGTAGGATCAAAAGCTTGACTAACCATAATAAAGTGGGGATGGTGGTTACTTTGTTGAATCCGTTTGATTAAATCGATCCCGTTAATTTGAGAAAGTGATGGATTCACAAACATCACATCAATACTCAGACGGATAACATCTTCAAATGCTTGCTCGGGATTAAAGGTTGTCCCAACGACTGAATTATTAAAGTCGTTTTCGATAATATCCTTGAGAAGTGATGTAGCGTTATTATCATCATCAACGATGTAGAAGTTCATTTTAACACCTCGACTATTTTTGAATCATCTTGAGCTTATTTGAAGCTAAGGAGAAAGTCAATAATAATACAGTCAATATTGAATATTAAGAATATTGATTAATAAAATGCTTGTGAAATGTATATTATTGAGTTGAATAATGTATGAATAGTGATGGATCCGCTTTCTTTAAATGCATATTCTAGTTGATTGTGAAAATAAATTTAATTTTTTTGATGGATCTTCTTGAAGCAAAATGAGTTTTTTTGAAAGTGCTTACTATCATATATACCGTAAAGAATTTCAAGGAGGAATTTTAATTATGGCATTCAATTTACGTAACCGTAGTTTTTTAACACTCTCAGACTTTAACAAGCGTGAAATGGAATACATGCTTAACCTTGCTGAAGATTTAAAGAAGGCTAAGTACTCTGGCACTGAAGGCAAGAACCTTGAAGGTAAGAACATTGCCTTAATCTTCGAAAAGAGTTCAACTCGTACTCGTTGCTCATTCGAAGTTGGTGCTAAGGATGAAGGTGCACACGTAACTTACCTTGGCCCATCAGGCTCACACATTGGTCACAAGGAATCTGTTAAGGATACTGCCCGTGTTCTTGGTGGTATGTTTGATGGTATTGAATACCGTGGTTTCTCACAACGTAATGTTGAAACTTTGGCTAAGTACTCAGGTGTTCCTGTTTGGAACGGTTTGACTGACGAAGACCACCCAACACAAGTATTGGCTGACTTCTTAACTGCTCACGAAGTATTGAAGAAGCCTTACGAACAAATTAAGTTCGCCTTCGTTGGTGACGGTCAAGATAACGTATCTAACGCTTTGATGTTGGGTGCTGCTGTTATGGGTATGGAATACCACGTTGTAACTCCTAAGGAATTGAACCCAACTAAGGAAGTTCTTGACAAGGCTAACGCTATTGCTGCCGAAACTGGCGCTAAGATCGTTGTTTCAAACGACGTTAAGGAAGGCGTTAAGGGCATGGATGTTATCTACGCCGATGTTTGGGTATCAATGGGTGAATCAGATGACATGTGGGAAAAGCGGATCAAGCTTCTCAAGCCTTACCAAGTTACTAAGGAAGTTATGGAAGCTACTGAAAATCCTAACGCTATCTTCGAACACTGTCTTCCAGCATTCCACAATCTTGACACTGAAGTAGGTAAGGAAATCTACAAGAAGTTCGGTCTTAAGGAAATGGAAGTTACTGATGAAGTCTTCGAAAGCAAGCACTCAGTTGTATTCCGTGAAGCTGAAAATCGGATGCACACTATCAAGGCTGTTATGGTTGCAACCTTAGGTGAACAAAACTAAGGAGGGCGCTTTAAATGGCTAAAGTAGTTGTTGCCTTGGGTGGTAACGCCCTTGGTAAGTCCCCTGAAGAACAATTAAAGTTAGTTAAGAACACTGCTTCTTCTTTAATTGGTTTGATCGATGCTGGTAACCAAGTTGTTATTAGCCACGGTAATGGTCCTCAAGTTGGCGCCATTAACCTTGGTATGAACTTCGCCGCTGAAAACGGTAAGACTGCAGCCTTCCCATTCCCAGAATGTGGTGCAATGAGTCAAGGTTACATTGGCTACCACTTACAACAAAGTTTGCAAAATGAATTGCACCGTCGTTGGATGAACAAGAACGTAGCAACTATTGTTACTCAAATTGCTGTTGATCCTAAAGACCCTGCATTCCAAAACCCTTCCAAGCCTGTTGGTGACTTCTACACTAAGGAACAAGCCGAACAGATTGAAAAGGAAAAGGGCTACACCTTCAAAGAAGATGCTGGTCGTGGATACCGTCAAGTTGTTCCTTCTCCACTTCCACAGAAGATTATGGAATTAAACAGTATTAAGACTTTGATCGAAAACGGCGACCTTGTTATTGCCGGTGGTGGTGGCGGTGTTCCCGTTATCATGACTGACGATGGCCTCCAAGGTGTTCCAGCGGTTATTGATAAGGACCGTTCAAGTGCCTTGCTCGCTGACAAGATTGATGCAGATACTTTGATCATCTTAACTGCTGTTGATTACGTATACGTAAACTACGGTAAGCCAGATGAAAAGGCTTTGAAGACATTAAATGTTGCCGAAGCTCAAAAGTACATGGATGAAAAGCAATTCGCTGCTGGTAGTATGCTTCCTAAGATTGAAGCTTGCTTATCCTTCGTTAAGGGTCACCCAGAACGGAAAGCTTTAATCACCTCACTTAACGGCTTGGACGATGCCCTTGCTGGTAAGGTTGGTACTGTTATCAGTGATAACTAGTCATAGGTGTTTCTCTCAAAAGAACCATTCAGGAATTCCTGAATGGTTCTTTATTGTTATTCATCATCAGTTTTCTTATTTGCTTCAACTGTATAGTTATCCGCTTGATCTTCGTTGTACCTTGCGAGAAGGATTTGTTGATCCTTATCTTTAATCAAGTTTTCAAGAGATTCATCGGTCTTTAGTTCTGGCTTTTCTTTAATAATTTTATCCAGGACTTCTTTAGAGAAGGAGAACTCTGGCTTGATTGCAGTATCACCATTTAAGACGTCAATTGTTTCATCATAGGAGAGAATCTTTAGCTTACGGGCTGAACGATCAGCGTCAGGTTGGTGGAGGACATCTGGATTAGTTTTAAGATCCTCACGAAAACCATTTTCGTCATACTTATAACCATCTTCTGTCATGAGTGAACCTCCTATTGTTGCTTATTAGCATCTTTTTGGTGTGGACGAACATTAATTGCACAAACTGCGACAATGACTAGAATTGAACCGACAATATCAGCACCAGTTAGATAAAGGTGGAAAATTAAAACCGAACCAACTGTTGCGGAGAGTGGTTCAAAAGCATCCATTAAACTAAAGGTAGTTGCATCGATGTACTTTAGAGAAGTATTTGCTAAGTAGAATGGAATAATTGTTCCAATAGTCAGGATACTTGCACAGTCAATCCAGACGCTTGGAACATTTGGAATTGCTGGTTGTTGTGGGTGAATTGCTAAGAGGACGATTCCAGCAAAGAGGAGTCCCCATGCTGTAACGTTAAGGGCAGGAACCCGACCGCTCTTTAACATTTTTTGAGGGATCAAGGTGTTTGTTGCCACCCCAATCGCTGAAATAAAGCCCCAAAAAAGGACCGCTGGAGTGACAGCCAAGTGATTAAAGCGACCATGAGTAGCGATAATAAAGACACCCAAGAATGCAATAATTGCGCAAATAATTTCAATTCGCCGTGGTGGTTCGTGTCGGAATACTGCTAAGTAAGCAATGATAAAGAATGGTCCGACAAATTGCAGGATCGTTGCAATTGATGCATTCCCTTCCTGAACAGCCATGAAGTAGGCAAATTGAACGGGAACTAAACCAATAACCCCATAAGCGAAGATTACCCGAGTATCATGGAGGTTATGGAAAATAGCAAATGGGTGGTTGCCCAACAACTTACTGATTATAATCATAATCAGTCCACCGAAGATTAGTCGCCACTGAGTTAGCCACAGTGAGGTAATCGATGGACTAACATTAAAGAGTGCCTTGGCAAACAAGCCGGAAATTCCCCAAAAAGTGGTCGCGATAATTACCATGGCAAGGCCAAGAGCTTTTTTATTTGAATTCATTGATAAATTACCCTTTCCTTAAAATGCACACCATTTTATTTTAGCATGAAATATTTGAAGGGAGGCTAATTATTGTGAGAAGAGTTAGTGTGCTCTTGGTGCGACTTAATAACGGGTTCTTTTTTGGAGTATAGGAGTCTGACATTTTTAACATCCTCTGGTTGGATTGAATGGTTTGAACCACTTGGCTGCATTACCGAAATATTATTTGTATGGTGAAGACCAATCGCGTGGCCAAGTTCGTGTTCGGCCGTATTAACAATCCGCCGTTGTGAATAACCATAGATTGGGTTCAACAGGTAGGCAGAATTGAGTTCTACCTTGGCATAGAGGAAGAGGTGAGTAGCAGAATTAATATTGACTCCTGTTAAACCAGCCGCCCCATTTTTATCATCATTAATTGTTGTAAAGAGGATATTAGCCTGCTTTTTATTATGAATCACGTGAAATGTAAAGGCACCAGTATCATTCCAGGCTTTAATAGCAGTTTTAGCAGCACTTAATAACACAGGATCTTTGATGTCAATGCAGATCATGGCGGAATTAGTTGGCCACTTACCGACGGGATTAGAGTAGGTAGTTTTCTTATTTGTCTTTTGCGAAGTATCTTTAGTTAATTTTGGCTGCGGTGTTTTTTTTCCTGTAACCTGGTTAATAATATTTTGAGTATGAATTTGTGCTTCATGGATAAAGACGTTGACGGCAGAATTAACCGTTTCGCTGCTTTGGTAGAAGCAGATTCCCACGATAAAGATTACGATGTAGATTAGCGGGAGAAAGAACTTTGAATGCTTCATCATTAATTTACCTCCCATTGACTGAATTCTAGTGAACTTTTGGGAACTTGTCTATTATTTAAACTAACTTTTGCTAAGGAATGCCTAGTTGCGCTGAATTGCGGTAAAATGGTAATAGTGATATTGCGAGGGGGAATCCATAATGGTTAAGGCATTTAAACTCCATGTTAAATTGAGTTGGGGCGAGGAGAGAGATTACCTATTAGCAAATGATGTTGAGCCTGGATTAGAACATCGTTATCAAACACGGGAGAATTGGCAAGAGGTTATGCGAAATGCCTTGATAAATGTTCCGGTTGGCCCATATATTAAGGGGAATCGGGTGATCCCACCAATCGCCACGGCAAAGGTGATTGACGTATTTGCCTGCGAGAAGGTTGATCCGCAGTTACAACGGACACGAAGTCAGTTCATTATGGCGGCGGTTTGGCAAAAACAAACTGACGAACAGGACTATAATTTTATGCATCACGATTATTCACGGTGGTCACAGCGACAAATCAAGGCAGACGTTGACTATTGGAATAATGGAACTAAGCATCCCTGGATTAATTTAATGACAAAGTGGCGAATCTGGTTACAAGAACACCGTCATTAGTGTATTTATTTAGGTTGATTCACAGAAAATAGTTGACTAATTAATAATCCCCGTGTATATTATTAGTGTTATCTTATTGGGCATTCGCCAAACTGGTAAGGCAGTGGACTCTGAATCCATAATTTACTGGTTCGAGACCAGTATGCCCAATTTATTGAGGCTCCGCAGTGTTCGGGGCCTTTTTATTTTATAATGTTTAATGAGTATTTATTTCTTGGTAAAATACTCTGAGAGGCTGAGGAGAAGAGAAAATGGCAAGTAATTCTGATTCGATTTATTATGTATTAACCAAGATTAAGCATCATCCAGAATTGGTAGTTGGCGAAAAAGCACAATATATTAATACCATTTCGATTTTTATCAAAGATTCATTAAAGATCGCTGATGCTTCTTTTTATTTTCCGGATAACCGTTTAATGGTAAACCGACTTTCGTATGATTTCGTGGCTAAAAATGGTGATTTGCTAGAAGAATTTTTTGCTAAAACACATGCGGATAAGCAAAACTACCATGATGTTTGGGTGACAACTTCTCATGTTCCCCAGATGGGAGTCTATTTACTAGAGCTATCGTTTGAATAAATAATTGACAATCGGGACGAAAATCTGTATACTTCTCTTGTATTGTTATTGCCCGCTGGTCAAATTGGTTAAGACGTCGCCCTCTCAAGGCGGAGTTACGGGTTCGATCCCCGTGCGGGTGATTTTTTTAGTTTTAAATAGTTTTTGATAGCGTCTGAAACGTTGATATAGAGGCATTCTTAATTTTAGGTTTACACTATAAAACACTATTTTTTATCAATTCTGCGGAAAAATTGCGGAAAAATAAAACCGCTTGTCGGCGTGGTAGATCACTGATTCAGTGGTCTTTTTATTTTGCTTGCGGAAATATCTGCAGAAAATTCAGCTATTTTCCCTTTTAGGGTGTCTTAATTGTCAAGAAGTACATAAACATCCCTAATAATAGAGCGTAAAACAGACACAAATTAACTGTTTTTCTTGGTTTAAGTACAGTTATATCAATGAGTAGCAAATACAAGCCCCCCTACCTAAAAATTTTTAAAATCGTCGCTTACATGAAAGATAATTGAAATGTGTACGCTCTTTCTGAATTAAAGACGGGGCGGGGGATGTCATAATTTAGTTCGTTAATTGTTTTAGAGAGCGCCTTTTTAGGCGTTTTTTAGTTCAATGAACTAATTATCAGTGCAAAATTAATCTTAATTGCACCGATAAAAGAAAAAGACAACCAACTGTCATTAGTTAGTTGTCTTGGTCATTTAATTCTTGTTGTCGGTCTTTGATGTGTCCTAATAACATATCAAGATCTTCTTTTGTAGCGTCTTTAAGAATGAAACTCTTAGCAATTAAGCGACGGTTAATATACTGTACGTGTGCTTTGTTCTTACTGCGGTATTTATTAATGGCTTTGTGTTGAGCTTTACTGATAGCCATGTTATTACTTCCTCTCAATCTTAAATTCTATTAGTTTCTTGCACTTATCTTTTGGAGTATGTAGCTACTTTTTGAACTTCTTAATATTCTGCTTCCACATTGCTACTGTTTCACGGGGACTGTATACATTTAAGGCAATAGTAACATGCTTATTCTTTGATTGATATTTCAAGCGTCTCATATTCGAAACCTCGCTTTTAAATGCTATAACACATATATATGAAAAGCCCCAAAGGTTAAGGCTATCAACGATAACCTCTGGGCGGTGATTAATCACCATTTGATTTCAAGTATAAAGTCTAGTGAAATAAAGATTTTGAGCCTCAATCTAATCTTTATTTTTCTGGTTTTTTGGCTCTTTGTCAAATCCTGTTGATATTGAGTTTTTGAATGGGAGAATCAAGCATTTATTTTGCTTGATTCTTCCTTTTCTTTATGGTCATTTGTTGTAACTTAATTCGAATAACTAAATTATGATAATTCCGTACTCCATACGACGTACGAATAATTTGTTTGATTTTGCGATTCACTCCTTCTAATGGGCCATTTGAATAATGGTATTTTGTAGCGTTCATAACTGCTTGAAGGTGCTCCCTAAAGGTACGATAGTTAGTTGATAAGGCTTCACAGACATCTTGGTCATCATTGATGATCTCTTTTAAACTCTGCCCATCATGTTCCTTGATTGCTTTACGAAATCCTTGTGTCGACCAGTAAGTGTTGGTTAATAATGGATTAGTCTGAATACCGTCTGTAATAATATGCTCTTCTGTTAACCGGTCACGTAAATGACGGTTATAAAAAAACTTTGTTTTTTCTAAATCGTCATATGATTTTAGATATAGTTTCCAAGGTGATTTGAGTAAACGATAAGCCATTGGATGCTTCTCATAGCGCTTCATCGTTTGGATTCGTAACTGATTAAAACTACGGTTTACCATTTGCACAAGATGAAAACGATCAACGATAATTTGCGCTTTGGGAAATACTTTTCTGATAATGTCTGGATAATAGCTATTTAAGTCCACCGATACAGTTTTAACTCTTTGTCTAGTAAGGAGGGGAATTTCTTAAAGTATTTAATAATCGTATTTTTATTATGATCCGGTAATATCTGTTGAATCTGGTGATTGTCGCTATCTAAGTAAATAAAATGCAGTTGGTGTCCGACACCCCTAAACTCATCAAAAGCTAAGTGTAATCGTAAATAATTAAAATTATGCCGGAAATATTCATCGAAAGCGTTTAGTTGTCTTTGTACCGTGTTGGCAGAGACATTCGTTTCAGTTGCGATGCTAGTCATCGCCCGATCTTCAGTTAAGGCCATTTGCACTTTATGTTTTGCCTGATTAGAGATAAAGCAATACTTATTTACTAAAGTGGTACTAGCCATGGAATTTTGATGACAATCACGACAGATGACGCATTGTTTATGTAAATCAATAATGACGGGGCGACTAGAGTCGGCACTAATGTAATGCACTTTTGAACGATAATGACCATTATGACAAATATTGATTGATCCACAATGAGGGCAAGCGGGTTGAATTAACTCTGTTTCGTAAATCTTTTGTTGATTTTCATGATTAAAACCAGTAAAAATAATGTTTTGCTCTTTTATATCGAGACAAAATTTAATACTATTATCTAATAGGGACATAGTCATACACCTTATTTCTAAAATATGTTTGGTCGCAGATTTTTGAATACAAGGACTATGTCCTTTTTTGTATTCAAAAATCCTGTTAACAGGCTATCATAAAGATAACCTATCAACAGGATTTAGTGTAGACCCATTGTAATCAGTGCCTTTTTTGTACTAAAAGAAGAAAATTTAGATAGCTTATTTTAAAGTACTTTTCTGAATCTTATTATGGAAAACTATTTCTATTGTAAAAGTATTGTTAATTTATCGTTAATTAAAATTAAATTAAAGAAAAATGTTGACTTTCTAATTTTAGGGTGTTAATCTTTTGGTAATCAATTTAACAGAAAGATGTTGATCAAGAAAGATTAGTAATACTTACTTAAGAGAGCCAATGTTTGGTGTAAATTGGTGGACAGTATTATAAAAATCTATCGCTTGTGAGTCGTATATCGAAACTTAAGTAGAATGTACTGGTAGGCGCCCATTATCGTGCCAGCTAATTGTTGCTTTGCAACTGTTGGTGAAGGTAGTTATTTCACTACGAAAAAAGGTGGTACCACGTGAAAACGTCCTTTTCAATCTCGGCTTTGGGGTTGGTAAGGCTTTTTTTTATTTAAAATTTAAAGGTGGTGGTGTAAATGTCAGATAGCGACATTATTAATATTAAAGAAAGTATACTAAGAAACTCTATTAATCATAGAAAGGTGTGTCCTTTTTTTGATTAATATTTAATTCATTGTTTAATTTATGACGTTATATAACGTCTTATTTAATAAAAATTGGAGGACTTACCTATGAAAAAGCTTAAAGCACACCGTCTATTTTATGTATTAACTCTTCTAGGAACACTTTTGCTTCTTTTAACCGGATGTGGAAAGTCAAATAAATCATCACTTCAACAAATTAAAGAGCGGGGTACTCTTAGAGTGGGAATAATCTCTGCTAATCCACCATACGAATCACAGGTTCAAAAAAATGGCAAAACGCAAATGCAGGGCGCTGATGTTCTACTAGTAAAGAAAATTGCCAAGAACTTAGGTGTTAAATATGAATTAAAGACAATGGATTTAGATGGACTTTTGCCTGCTTTACAAGCTAAGAAAGTTGATATGTTAGTTACATCAATGGCTCCAACGCCAGAAAGACAAAAAGCGGCTAAGTTTACTGACACGTATTACAAGAGTACCAATGTCTTGGTTGTTCCAAAAGCTAAACTAGCTCAATACAAAAATGCCAATAATTTCAAGCATGCTACCATTGCTGTAGTTAACAATTCATCTCAACAACCAATGATTCATAAGGTATTCCCTAAAGCTACCACTAAGGATCTATCAAAGGTTACCGATTTAGCTTTAGCAGTAAATAATGGAAAAGCTGATGCCTTCTGTATTGACAAACCGACTGCAACTATCCTTCTGAAGAAGAATCCAGAATTAACTATGACTTCATGGCGACACAACGATGGATCAAAAGGTGGTGCTATTGCTCTTCCTAAGGGGACTTCGGATGACCTTGTAAATCGTTTGAATGAAGTAATTCACCAAAACAAGGCACAATATAGCAAGTGGGTTGATCAATATGCACAGAAAGGAACCAACTAACAAGGATTAGAAGGAATAATTTTATGTTTTCAAATTACTCATTTATTACAAAATATTGGCCATTATTTATGCATGGTCTTGTAACGACAATTGAACTTGCAGTTATCTCAATTGTCTTGGGTCTACTATTAGGTATTGCCTTGGCTGTGATGAAAATGTCAAAGGCAAACTTACTAAGCTTAATAGCAAAAACGTACATTGGCTTCATTCGTAATACTCCTTTATTGGTTCAAATATATATCGTTTATATTGGTCTTCCACAATTACTGGGATTCTCCGTAAATGACTTTGTAACAGGTATAGTGGCGCTAACCTTGTATTCAGGTGCTTATATTGCGGAAATTATTCGATCTGGTATCCAATCTTTACCGGTAGGGCAAACAGAGGCAGCAGAAAGCCTTGGTATTCCATCATATCGTATTTTATTGAATATCATCTTACCACAAGCATTCAAAAATATTCTTCCAGCACTAGGGAATCAACTTATCGGTAATGTTAAAGATTCATCATTGGTATCAGTATTAGGTATCACCGATATTATGTTTGCCGCTCAAACAGTTCGTGGTTCAACAGCCTTAGGATTGGAACCCATGATTATTGCTTCTGCTCTTTACCTGGTAATTTGTCTGATTCTGAATCAGATTCTTGCTTTGTTTGAAAGGAGGATGCGTCACGATGCTTGAATTACGTCACGTCACAAAAAAGTTTGGAAATAACACTGTCTTACATGACATTAATCTTAAAGTCCATAATGGAGAGGTTGTAGTGATCATTGGTCCTTCTGGATCAGGGAAAAGTACGTTGATTAGACATATGAATCTCTTGGAACAGCCAACTAGCGGTAAAGTACTTTTCCAGGATAAAATTATTTCAGGGAGTATTTCTAAAAAAGCTCAACAAAGGGTCCACGAAAATATTGGAATGGTTTTTCAACATTTTGACTTATTTCCTCATTTTACTGTTAGACAAAATATTTCGTATGCTCCAAGAGTGGTAAAGCATTTATCAAAATCTCAGACTGATCGACAATCGACGGAATTACTAAAGGAAATGGATCTGGAAAATAAGGCTGATGCCTATCCTGATCAACTTAGTGGTGGACAACAGCAAAGAATTGCAATTATTCGATCTTTAGCAATGAACCCTAAGGTAATGCTTTTTGATGAACCGACATCTGCTTTAGATCCTGAAATGGTAGAAGAAGTTCTGAAATCAATGAAAAAGCTAGCTAAGAGTGGCATGACCATGGTTGTTGTTACACACGAAATGGGATTTGCACAGGAAGTTGGCAGTCGCGTAGTTTTTGTAGATAGAGGTCACATTTTGGAACAAGGCACACCAGATGAGATTTTTCATCATGCAAAGCACGAACGAACAAAGAACTTTATTTCTAAAATTCTATATACCTAGAATAGAGAGTGTATCTAATTATGTTAGAAAAAAATATTAAGACACCATTATATGAGCAAATTGAGATTGAATTAAAAAGCTTAATCAATGATGGTAAATATAAACAAGGTACTTTAATTGCTTCTGAATCAGAACTTGGCAGAGAGTTTGGAGCTAGTCGAATCACTATTAGACGGGCTGTTAGTGATTTGGTTGATCAAGGTTATCTGGTTAAAAAACAGGGAAAAGGAACTTTTGTCCAAGCAAATATGGTTGAACGTAATTTATTACATCTAGGAAGCTATTCAAATTTTATGAAAAACAGTGGTAAGCATCCTTCTGTACAAATAGTTAAGCTACAAGAAATAGCAAGTACAGATAAAATAGCAGAATTACTAAATATTTTCCCTGGAGAACCAGTTATAAATTTGAAGCGACTAGTTAAGTTTAATAAGGAAGTAAGTGGCTTAGAAAGTGCTTACTATTCTTCAAATAAATTCCCAAAATTAAGAGAAAAAATCACCCCAGATATTTCAATGGCTAACCTTTTATCTACTCAATATGGATATAAGGAACAGGGTAGTAATCAGCTATTGAGCTATGTACCAGCTACTAGTGAGTTAGCTCAATATATGAATAAGGTTCCGGGAGAACCTCTATTCAAATTACGTCGTCAAGTAATGGATAAGGAAGTTATTTATGTGACTTTTAACTATTACGACGCATCTACTACCAACTTTGCCATTACATCTGGAAATCAAAGAAAGGAATGATTCTATGAGGGTCTTAGCCATTGGCGATAATGTAATGGACATTTATCTCGATAGTAAGAGAATGTTTCCTGGTGGCAATGCGGTTAACTTCAGTGTTATGGCTACTCGAATACCAGAAATTACTAGTGGGTATCTTGGTAATTTTGGCAATGATAATTTAGCTGAATTAATGAAAAGTACATTAAAAACATTTAATGTCAACATTGATCATTGTAGAAATTTGAAAGGTGAATCCGGGTATTCGCTGGTTAAAGTTGTTAATGGCGATAGAAAATTTCTAGCTAGCAATAGAGGCGGCGTTCTGAATCAAGGAATTAAAATTTCAGATGACAAGGACTATATTAATGCAATGGATTTAATTCATTTAAGTGTTAATGGTAATGGAAAAGAAATAATTAATTACATTAGTAAACCTAAAATTGTCTATGACTATTCCGATTTCTCTAATGAGAATGAAATAACTTTGACTATTGATAATGTAGATCTTGCTTGTTTCTCAGTGGGAAATGTAAGTAAAGATAGGGTAGTTGAACGAGCAAGGCAGCTTCAAAGAATGGGGAATTATCATACTATTCTACTATTTACTATGGGAAAACAAGGGGCAATGGTTTTTGCAAGAAATCGTTGCTATTACCAGTCGGCTCAACTGACTAATCATATCAAAGACACCATGGGTGCTGGAGATTCTTTTATTACTTACTTTAGTATAGGCTTGCTAAGAGAAAATTGGGATATAAGCTCTATTCCTAATATTTTGAAATCAGCTAGTTTATTTAGTGCTAAGCAATTAAAAATAGATGGATCACTAGGAGTAAGTTTTAATATCCCTGATTTGCAACTAAAAGAATTATGTAAGGAGAGGTAATTATGGAAAAAGAAACAACTCGTCAAGAAGTACAAGAATTAGTAAAAAAAATTGTTGATACTAAAGATGTTAAGTCTTTAGTGTTTATGGGATGTGGAGCATCTTATTCAGAATTATTTGGCGCATATTATTATGCATTACAAAACTCAAAGGAACTTGGTAGTTATTTGCTTGAAGCAAACGAGTTTAATTATGATGTTCCTAATTATTTTGGAGAAAATACAGTAGCTATCATAGCGTCCCTAGGTGGTACAACTAAAGAAACTTTAAAAGCAGTACATAATGCTAAGGAAAAAGGCGCAACAGTTCTAGCATTGACTTTTGCGCCTGATTCACCACTAACTAAAGAAACCGACTATGTTTTACAGCATAAGTTTTTTGAAAGTTATGCCACAAAGTCTTCTAAACAGAAGGTAGCTCTAACCTTTGCGGTTGAATTATTGCATGCATTAGGTGAAAGTAATAATTATAATGAAATGGTACAAGGATTATCAGTAGTTGATGAGGTTGCCAATGATGCAGCTGCTAGTGTGGATAATGATGCACAAAAATTTGCAGAAAGATATAAGGACGAAGACAAGGTATTTACATTATCATCAGGTTCTAATAGAGGAGTAGGGTATTCAACTGCTAACTTTATCTTTATGGAAATGCAATGGATTACAGGAGTTAATCTTGATAGTGCAGAACTATTTCATGGGCCTTTTGAATTAGCAGTGGAAGAAGCACCATTCCTACTATTTATGTCAGATGGAAGAACACGTCATCTAGACTCCCGAGCACTAGAATTCTTGCAACGTTTTGGCACTAAGTATACGGTTATTGATGCTAAAGACTATTGGCTCGATAGTAAAATGGATGCTTCAGTTGTTGATTACTTTGATCCACTGGTGCTTACCTCAGTAATGAGAAAGTTTGCAGAGTATCTGGGAAAAGCTCGAAAACATCCGTTATCAAAGCGTCGCTATATGTGGAAACTAGAAAATTATTAAAGTAAAAGAAGCGGGACTGTGACATAAGTCCCTAATAATAAGCGGAGTTAGATGAAATCTTCGGATTTCATTTAACTCCGTTTTCTTTTAAAATATGTATTAGTAAAAGAAAAAGACACCGACCAGCCCGTCGATGTCTTCAAAATACCCTCGAAAGGATATATAAAATATTGGAAACTAATTATAACATGAATCAACTTAGTTTGAACATACCTACTGCCTATGAACCTGAATTAAACCACCCTGCTCGTTATATTAACCAATTAGTTGAAGGCCTTGCGATCCGCAAGCCTAATATTATGGGGCGACCAAGGGAATACGATCCGAAAATGTTATTAAAATTGGTCCTTTTAGCCTACAGTTACGGTATTATTTCCTGTCGGGTGATTTTTTTAGTTTTAAATAGTTTTGATAATGTCCGAAACGTTGATATAAAGGCATTTTGAAATTAAGTAAACCGGTTAAAACTTATTTTTAAAAGAAATTGAGCTAAAATTGAGTCAAAAATAATTAGGTCAGCACAGAATGGTCACCTTATTAGGTGATCTTTTTTATTTTCAGGTTAAACAATTATTTTAATAAAAAGGATTAAGGATCTAGCTCAAACATGTTACACTAAGATAGTGTGATTTTTAAATTTTGAAAAATAAATGGTGTTTTAATTATGAATTTAAAAAATGTACTTATAATTGTTGGGGTAATTGCGTTAATTTTGTTAATTATCCAGTATGTTGGACAAGTTAAGCGGATGCGTCGGGGTGACAGTTTTGTTAGTCGTGGACGAGCATTCGTTAACTGGTTGTTGTTGTTTATTATTGTTGGAAGTATTGGTGGGACCGTTTATGCGGATCATCACTCAAAGTCGGATTCTGATGATATAACCGAGACTAAGGCGATCACTAATGATACCGATGAAGAGGCAGATGAGGTTTACATCAACTTCGATAAGAAGAAGGCCCGTTTAAATAGTGATGGTGTTGCGCCAATGAAGATTATGGTTTCACCGGATACAAAGGTGAAGATTGTTGGTCATAATACCGGAAAAGTTTATAAGACCTTTAAGCCAAAGAAGAGTGATGGTCCAGTAACGCTTAAGTATGACTTCGAATACGCTGCAAAGTATGATATTATCGCAACTCGTGGTAGTAAGAAGCTGAAGAAGACGATTACAATTAAGGATCAAGATAGTAGATCTTCATCCTCATCATCTAGTGTTACTAGTTCATCAAGTTCGTCCAGCTCATCATCTAGTCATAGTTCATCCCATTCATCAAGCAGTAGTGCTAATAATAGTGGCAATAGTAACCGTGGCGGCGGAAATAATAATTCTGGAACTTCGTACAATGTCGGCGGAAGTGGCTACCATGGTGGCGGACATTCTGGTGGCTATACTCCATCTCACCAATATACTGGTGGCGGTAATGGTGGTGGACACTCAAGCAGTAGTGCCCCTATCAATAACCAACCAACGATTAGTACGCAACCAACAATTGGTGATCAATAATATTACTAAATAAAACTCAGGAATTCGCGTGGGCGAGTTACCTGAGTTTTACTTTTTAAATTTAAATCTTAATCGTTGCTTTTTTCTATGAAGACCGTTATTATGTAATAGTTATGCACCTAATGGTTATGTACCTAACGATAGGAGATGAAAGGATGATTACTGATAATGAAGTTTTTCCCCGTTTGTTTGGGTTAATCAGGCAGATGCACAATTTGTCGATGAAAAATGCCAAAAATTCGGGGATGTTTCTTGGTCGGGGACGGATTATCCATATATTAGCACTAAGTGATCGGCCTTTATCGCAACGTGAACTTGCGGATATGGCCAAGATTAAGCCGGGGTCATTGAGCGAGGTTCTTGATCGTCTTGAGCGAGATAACCTTGTTAAACGAGAACGACTTGCAAATGATCGACGGATAATTCATGTTCGGTTAACACCAAAGGGAAGAGAAAGCTACGAAAAGATTGTGGAAGAACGACACAGCTTTGGCATCCATCTCCTTGCAGGAATTGACCAGGGCGACCTGGAAAGTTTTATTAAGGTAATAAACATGATGGGGGAAAATCTTCACCACTACTATGGTGATCAATTACCAAAAGACGAAAAAGAGGGTGAACAATTTGATCAAAATTGCTAAAAATAACCTTGTCAAATGGGCAACGACCTTAGCAGTTCTGTTCTTATTGGTTCAGGTAGCTTGTGACCTGTACTTACCAACGATCACGTCTGATCTAGTGAATAAGGGAATTGTTAAACAAGATCTTGGTTATATTTGGCATGCCGGTGGTTTAATGCTGATCGTTGCTGGGATTGGAGTTGTTGCCGCTGCAGGTAATGTTTACTTTGCGGCAACCCAGTCAATGCAGGTTGGTGAAAAGTTGCGGAAACAAGTATTTAGCCATGTAATGAAATTTTCTAGCCGGGATATGAGTAAGTTTGGTGATTCATCATTGATTACCCGGTCAACAAATGATATTGTGCAGATCCAAAATGTGATGATGCAGGTCTTACGGATGATGCTTCAATCACCAATTATGCTAGTTGCTGCCTGTGTTTTAGCATATGTTCGAGAACCACGGTTGACAAAGGTTTTTCTGATTAGTTTGCCAATTTTAGCAGTAGTTGTTGGAATTGTAATGTACTTTGCAGTGCCATTGTTTAAGAGTATTCAGTTTAAAACGGACCGGATTAACCTTATATTCCGTGAAGGCCTTACTGGTGTACGGGTAATTCGGGCATTTCGTCAAGACAATCGTGAACAGGAACGATTTAAGAAAGCTAACGCTGACTATACTGATACAGCGATTAAGGCTTTCACTTTAGTATCCTTCCTGTTCCCCGTAATGACTTTAATTTTGAGTTTAACTAATGTTGGAATTATCTTGTTAGGGAGTCGCTTGATTGCTGATATGACGATGCAAGTCGGGAACCTAATCGCCTTTATGACTTATGCTACCCAAATCATGATTAGCTTTATGATGCTTTCGATGGTCTTTGTATTTGTTCCCCGGGCTTCAGCTTCTGCGGCACGGGTAAATGCCGTTTTGGAACATCAACCAAGTGTTGAAGATCTTCCTAAGGCAGAACAAGAACACCTTTTAAAGGATCACCCAGCTTCATTGAGCTTTGATCACGTTAATTTCCGCTATACTGGGGCTGAACGACTAGCATTAGAGAACCTTAATTTTAAGGTGAAAGCTGGTCAGACTTTAGCAATTATTGGGGGAACCGGTTCTGGGAAATCGACACTGGTGAACTTAATTCCCCGTCTCTTTAATATTGAGAGTGGTGAAATTAAGGTTGATGGTGTGCAGATTGAAAAGCTCAGTCAAAAGAAATTACACTCCGTAATTTCGATTACTCAGCAAAAGGCAATTCTTTTTACGGGAACAATTCGTTCAAACCTTCAATTTGGGAACCCACAAGCAACGGAAAAGGAAATGTGGCATGCTTTGGAGATTGCAAAAGCAGCTGACTTTGTTAAAGAAGCTGGTGGCTTAGATGCCAAGGTTGAGCAATCAGGAAGTAACTTTTCTGGTGGGCAACGTCAACGGTTAGCAATTGCCCGGACAATTATTAAGCCTGCTTCAATTTATATCTTTGACGATTCATTCTCTGCTCTTGATTTCAAGACTGATGCTGAATTACGGCAAACCTTAAAGAAGGATCAGCAGGTTCAAAGTGCCGTGAGTGTGATCGTTGCTCAACGTGTTTCAACCGTTGCTGATGCTGATCTGATCATTGTGTTGGATGACGGAAAGGTTGTCGGTCAAGGAACTCATGAGCAATTGATGAAGGATAATCCGGTATATCAAGAAATCGTGTACTCACAAATTGAAAAGGGGGATGACCAGAATGCATAATGGACCACGAGGAAGGGTTAAAAAAGCCCAACACTTTTGGCCAACAACAAAGCGCCTGTTTGCTTACCTGAAGCCATGGTGGATTGGGGTAATTGTATCAATCATTATGGCGATCGTCTCCGTTATTTTATCAATCCTTGCGCCAAAAATTTTAGGGGAAGCCACTACAATTATTTATGATGGAATAATGCGTGGCTATGCTGAGATGAAACACGGCATCCACTTAACAAGCCTCCCGATTGACTTTCACCGGATCTTCCAAATTGGCCTAATCGTTATCCTGTTATATGTCTTTTCAGGGTTGTTTAGCTTTGCTCAGCAAATTATCATGACCCGGATTTCTCAGAAGGTTGTGTATAACCTTCGTGAAGACTTGAAAGAAAAAATGAGACGAGTTCCGGTAAAGTTTTATGATACCCATAGCAACGGTGACATTATGAGCCGGATGGTTAATGATATGGATAACATTGCAGGAACACTCCAGCAAAGTTTAATCCAGATTGTTACGAGTATTATTACCTTTGTTGGGGTCCTAATCTTGATGATTACAATCAGCTGGAAGCTAACCTTAGTTGCGTTGATTACACTTCCACTGAGTGCGTTGATTGTTGCCTTTGTGGCACCAACAGCTCAGCGCTTCTTCAGTAACCAGCAAGCTGAACTGGGAAAGATTAACGGTCAAGTTGAGGAAGTTTATGCTGGTCACACAATTGTAAAGACCTTTAATAAGGAAAAGGACGAGGAAAAAGCATTTGCCAAGAAGAACCATAATTATTACGAGGCTGCCTGGAAGGCCCAGTTCTTCTCAATCTTGATTTTCCCATTAATGAACTTTGTCCGGAATTTAGGCTATCTGATGGTTGCAGTTGTGGGGGCAATTGAGGTGATCCATGGTCAGATCACTCTTGGTAATGTTCAAGCATTCCTTCAATATACCAATCAGTTCTCCCAACCGATTACTCAGATTGCAAACTTGAGTAGTACGATTCAACAAACGATTGCTTCTGCAGAACGGATCTTTGAGGTGCTTGATGCTCCTGAATTACTTCCTTCTGATGCGGATCCAACCCCAATTGAGGAAAAACCATTGCCGAAGATTAAGTTTGCTAACGTAGATTTTAGTTATACTGATGAACCATTAATTGAAAACTTCAACCTTAAGGCAATGCCAAACGAGATGGTAGCAATTGTTGGTCCTACCGGTGCCGGAAAGACAACTATTATTAACCTCTTGGAACGGTTCTATGAAGTTAAAGATGGTAAGATTTACCTTGATGGGCAGGATACCAAGTCGATGTCACGGGATGAGTTACGAAGGCATATTGCAATGGTTCTCCAGGACACTTGGCTCTTTACGGGAACAATTTTTGATAACATCAAGTATGGCCGAAATGATGCCAGTGATGATGAAGTCTATCGAGCTGCTAAACTGGCTCATGTGGATAACTTTATTCGAGAATTGCCAGATGGATACAACACTATTCTGGATGAATCAGCCTCTAATATTTCACAGGGGCAACGACAATTATTGACAATTGCTCGTGCCTTCTTGGCAAACCCAGAAATATTAATCCTTGATGAGGCAACCAGTTCCGTTGATACACGGACTGAAGAGTTGATTCAAAAAGCAATGGATGAATTGCAAAAGGGCCGGACGAGCTTTGTTGTTGCTCACCGATTATCGACAATTCGCAATGCTGATAAGATTATTGTTCTTAACCATGGTCATATTCTTGAAACCGGGGACCATGAATCATTAATGAAGAAGAATGGTTTCTATGCGGATCTCTATAACAGCCAGTTTGTGGGCAATAGTTTGTAGGATAACTAAAAGATAGTTAAATATAATCGCTCAGTCTTAATTGGTAGACTGGGCGATTTTTTTTGTTAAGTTATTATTGCGGTACAATAGTGTGCATTAATAATGATGGAGGAAATAATCAATGAAGCAACAGTATCAAAAAACAATTGCTGGCTTAAATGCAATGGTGGATCAGGGAATTGTTCCGGGAGTTAGTTATGTTCTTTTTGATCATGATCAGGAATATCGAGAAGTGAGGGGGTTAGCAGAAATTCAGCCTGACAAGGAACAGTTGCGTGCTGGAATGCAATACGATCTAGCATCATTAACAAAGGTAATTGGGACCGTCCCGGTAATTGCGATGGCGCTTCAGGAGAGGAAAATAACACTCGATGATCCTGTGCAGAAATATCTATCGGAATTTAGTGATCCTCGTCCAACGATTCGCCATCTTTTAACCCATACATCGGGGATTTGTGGTTATATTCCTCATCGCGATGAATTAACTGCGACTGAATTAAAGCTGGCTTATTTAACACAACAACACGTTGATGAAAGCTTTAACCGTCAAATTAAGTATGCAGATGTCAATTTCTTGTACCTTGGCTGGATTGCAGAAAGAATTTTTGGAAAGCCAATCCAACAATTGATTACTGAGAAGGTATTAGAACCCTTAAAAATGGTTGAGGCAACCTTTAGGCCACTTTCTCAAAATGCAGTTCCTACTGAAATTCAACCGCAGCGGGGGTTAATTCGGGGAGTGGCTCATGATCCAAAGGCTTACATTCTTGGTGAAGAATGTGGTTGCGCTGGACTATTTGCCAGTTTGGATGACTTATTGAAGTATAGCCGAGCACTGATTGAAACTAATCTGAATGACCTTTTAAAGGGAAAAATAGTTGATCAGATGTTTATGGATCAAACGTTGATTCCTGAAGAACATAGCCGTTCCTTAGGGTGGAAGTTACTTCATGCAACTAATGATCGTCATTTGATAATTAGCCACACTGGTTTTACGGGAACATGGTTAATCCTTGATAAGAAGGAAGACCAGGGGATGATTGTCCTCACAAATCGGGTCCACCCGAGTGCAAAAAATGATGATTATTTATGGGCCCGTGATCAACTTTTTGCAACATACCTTCATGAAAAAGAAAGCGCTTAATCAATTCAAAAAACTTTGTGAAATTATTATTCAATTTTATGCAATTTTATTGAACGAAATATGCATTTTACGAGGATAAATTGCATATGAATTTGTATAATTTTAGTCAAAATACATCTAGATGCTTAATTGAACAAATCCGCGCCAAAACTAATTTGACAACGGTTTCAAAAACGGCTATTATATACACGTAATCAAATGAAAGCACACAAAGGAGTGAGTGTATATGCAAAGCCCAATTCACGTAACATCTGAAATTGGTAAGCTTAAGACAGTTATGCTTCATCGACCTGGTCATGAAATTGAAAATGTCTACCCAGACATTCTTCACCGCATGCTGGTTGATGACATTCCATACCTGCCAATCGCACAAGAAGAACATGATTACTTTGCTAAGACTTTAAAGGACCAAGGAATCGAAGTACTTTACTTCGCTAAGTTGGCTGCTGAAGCTTTGGCAGATGATCAAGTAAAGGATGAATTCCTTGAAAAGATGTTGGCAGAATCCGGCCATGCTGCTGGTGCTGTTCATGACGCTTTGAAGGAATACTTGCTTAGCATGGATACTCAAGCAATGGTTGATAAGATTATTGCCGGGGTACGGAAGGATGAAATTCACACTAAGTTCGTTTCACTTGCTGAAATGGCTGAAGATGCTGACTACCCATTCTTCATGGATCCAATGCCAAACGCATACTTCACTCGTGACCCACAAGCCTCAATCGGTGATGGAATTACCATTAACCACATGACATTTAAGGCTCGTCAACGTGAATCACTGTTCACTGAATACATCATCAAGCACAACCCTCGGTTCGCTAACAAGGGTGTTCATGTATGGCGTGATCGTTACCATGACACTCGGATCGAAGGTGGGGATGAATTAGTTCTTTCCGACCACGTATTTGCTATCGGTATTTCACAACGTACTTCAGCAGATGCAATCATGGATATTGCACGGAACTTGTTCAAGGACTCCAACTACGATACTGTTGTTGCTATCCACATTCCACACAACCACGCTATGATGCACCTTGACACGGTCTTCACAATGATTAACTATGATCAATTTACTGTTCATCCGCAAATCTTGGATGGTGGTAAGATTGATACTTACATTCTCCACCCAGGTAAGGATGGCGAAATTGAAATCCAACACCGTACAGACCTTCAAAAGGTTCTTGAAGAAGTATTGGACAAGCCAGAAATTGACTTGATCCCTACTGGTAACGGTGATCCAATCGTTGCTCCACGTGAGCAATGGAACGATGGTTCTAACACGTTAACAATTGCACCAGGTGAAGTTGTTACATACGACCGTAACTATGTATCTAATGATTTGCTGCGGAAGCACGGAATTCTCGTTCATGAGGTTCGCTCAAGTGAATTGTCTCGTGGTCGTGGTGGTCCACGTTGCATGTCCTGCCCAATTGTACGTGAAGATCTTAAAAACTAGTTAGTTTGAAAAAAGCAGCAAATGCACTTTGAAACTGATTTCATAGTTCAGTAGTAGGTGTTTTCGCTGCTTTTATTGTACTAAAACGGCATTGTTGTATAATTAAGTTGTTAAATTGTGATTAGGGGTGAACGAGGATGAATCGTAAGGCGCGACGAAAGGTGATCGAACAGTTAGTTAGTGATCACAAGATCGAGACCCAGGATGAATTGCTGGATTTATTAACCCAACAGGGGATTGAAACGACTCAAGCGACGATTTCTCGTGATATTCATGCGCTCAATATTGTTAAGGCTAACGATGGTGAGGGTCATACCTACTATGTCCAGTTGCAACTGACACCAGAACATGATTTTAGTAGGCTTTATGCGGGAATCCGTGATAATGTCCGAACAATCGAAACCGTGCAATTTATCAATGTTGTAAAGACAGCATTGAATTCAAGCTACGCGACAATTCTTGGCGGAATGTTTGATGAATTAGATATTCCTGAAGTTGTGGGGACAATTGCAGGAAATGATACTTTAATCATCATTAGCAAGAACAATAGTGATGCACGTGTAATTTACAATTTAATAATGAAACACATTAGCTCACATTTAGACTAAAAGGGGTGTAAAGATGGAAAACGAAAAGAAAGGAATCGGTAAAGGCGAATTAATTGCCCTAATCGTTAGTTCCTGTATTGGTACTGGTATCTTTGGGATTACCAGTGATGTTTCAGCCGCTGCCGCACCTGGGCCTGCCCTATTAGCATGGATCTTTGTTGGTATCGGGTTCTTAATGTTAGTTTTGTCACTGAACAACTTATCTGAAAAACGTCCAGACTTAACTGCTGGGATTTTCTCTTACGCAGGTGCTGGTTTCGGACCAATGGGTGAATTTATTTCTGGTTGGTCATACTGGCTTTCTGCTTGGCTTGGTAACATTGCCTTCGCGACAATGTTGATGAGTTCAATTGGTACTTTCTTCCCAACCTTCAAGGGTGGTCAAAACCTACCATCAATCATTGTTGCAATTGTTTTCTGCTGGCTTTTGACAATCCTTGTTAACAATGGTGTGGAAAGTGCTTCCTTTGTCAACATGATTGGTACGATCTGCAAGGTCTTACCACTTGTTATCTTCATTATTGTCATGATTGTTTGCTTCAAGGCCGGAATGTTCACTGCTGACTTCTGGGGCCGTGTTGCTAACAACGCCTCAAAGGGAACCACTACTGGTTCTGTTTGGGAACAAATGAAGGGTACCTTGATGACTCTGATCTGGGTATTCATCGGTGTTGAAGGTGCTTCTGTTATGGCTAGTCGTGCTAAGTCATTGACTGCTGCTCGTGAAGCTTCACTTGTTAGTTTTGGTATCTTAGTTGTTATCTATGTATTGATTTCAATCTTGCCTTACGGTGCATTAGACCGGGCACAATTGGCTTCAATGGGTCAACCAGCTATTGGTCATGTTCTTCAAGATACTGTTGGTACTTGGGGTTCAGTTTTGATTAACGTTGGTTTGATTATTTCAACTATTGTTTCCTGGTTGTCATGGACCATGCTACCAGCTGAAACTACAATGTTAGTTGCCGATGATAAGGCAATGCCAAAGATTTGGGGAAAGGTTAACTCAAAGAACGCACCAACTGCTTCCTTGATGATTACTGCTGTATTGCAAACAATCTTCCTCTTCTCACTTCTTTTCACTGAAAAGGCATATGAATTTGCATACTCACTTTGTTCTGCTGCTATCCTGTTCTCTTACTTATTCGTTGGTCTTTACCAAATGAAGTACAGTTCAGCACACAAGGAATGGGGTCAATTCACAATTGGTTTACTTTCAGCCGCATTCATATTCGCATGCATGTTCTTGGCTGGTTGGCAAGAAGTATTACTTGTTTCCATCAGTTTCATCCCTGGATTCATTATTTACTACCTTGCTTGCCGTGAAAACGACCGCAAGATGTCAGCCACTGAAAAGTGGGTTATGGTATTAATTCTTATTCTTAGTATTGTTGCTATTTGGCTTGTTGCCAATGGTACAATTGTTGTTGGTTAATGTGTTATAATAACTGAATAAAAAACAAGCGAGGTGATTAAGGTGAAGGAAAAGAAGTTAAATCTATTCCTCTTAATCACCTTAATTGTTGGAACAATAATCGGCGGTGGAATTTTTAATAGTCCCACCGACCTTATTTTAAAGGCAAACCCATTGGCTGCATTGATTGCTTGGCTAATTGGCGGCGTTGGGATCTTAATGTTAGCGTTAGTATTTTACAAACTAACGATTGTTAAGCCGGATCTCAATGGTGGTATCTATACCTATGCAAAGGAAGGTTTTGGTAATTACGTTGGCTTTAATTCCTTTTGGGGCTATTGGTTAGGGGCAATTTTTGGTAACATTGCCTTTATCTCCTTATTCTTCAAAACCTTGAATAGTATGTTGCCACATCCACTGTCACCTTTTGGCTGCTTTATTGGTGGATCGATCATCCTTTGGGTTTATGCTTGGATTGGCTGGCGGGGTGTTCGAAAGGTCAGTATCTTAAATGCTGTAATTACCATTGCCAAGGTACTACCTTTAATTCTTGTAATCATTGTTGGAATTACCCTGTTTCAACCGCACGTCTTTAGTGTTCAGCAATGGTCCCATGTGTTAGTATCAACTGGGCAACCAGAGAATCTTTCACACCAAATTGGACAAGCAATGAGTACGATTGTGTGGTGCTTTGTTGGAATTGAAGCAGCGGTTTCAATGTCACGACGGGCAAAGAAACATTCAGAAGTTGGCTTGGCAACGGTGATTAGCTTTGTCATTGTCTGGTGCTTATACGTTCTTGTTTCATTGCTACCAATGGGAATTATTCCGGCACATGAATTAAGTACTTCTTCAGTACCATTAGCAACTGTCCTTAGTAAGAGTGTGATTGGCGTTTGGGGAGCGCTGATCATTAAGGTGGGATTATTGATTTCCCTTCTAGGAGCCCTTCTAAGTTGGTTCATGATTGGTCCTGAGATAGCCTACGTTACAAGTATGGATGGTGCAATGCCGAAACCGTTTAAGTTGGTTAACCGGCATAACGTTCCGGGATTTGCCTTAATTGTCTATACTTTGATTATGCAGGCTATCTTAATTGTTTTGCTTTTACCACAATTACAAACTGCATATACAATTGCTTATACGTTAGCTACCACAACGACATTAGTAGCTTACTTATTGTCATCCTTGTATGGGCTTAAGTTAGCATTTAAGGAGTCCTATAGTTGGAGCTTCAAATTAGTTGCTTTGATTGCCTCAGCGTATGCAATTTATACACTCTTTGCTACAGGGATTGAATATGCTTTTGCAAGTGCGATCATCTTTGCTTTGGGTATTCCAGTTTATTTATTAGCTGCTCCAAAGATGAGAAGGTTTGAAAAAGCAATTGCGTTAGTCATTGGTGTAGCAGGGATCCTTGCTTTAGTAATGATTATCCGTGGTGGAATTAACTTTTAATAAAAAAGAGGCTGGCGAAATTTTTGCCAGCCTCTTTCAATTTTAAAATGTAGGATTAATTATTAATTTTTCTTGTTGACTAAAGTCTTCATCTGGGTACTTATTATGAAGTGCCGTAAGTAAGAGATGTTTAGCAATTTCACCATTTCGGGTAAGGATCGGACCATGGAAGTAGGAGCAGTAAACTTCTTTATAGATCGCTCCTTCAGTGTGATCTTGACCATTATTACCGTGACCTGAAATCACTTTTCCAAGTGGTCGTTCACCCTTTCCTAAGAAGGTCATTCCGTTATGGTTTTCAAAGCCGTGGTATTCATCCCCGGTTTGTTCATTTTTAATAGTGATATCCCCGATAAAACGATTATGATCCTGACTGAGGGTATAGTGGGGAAGGATACTTAATCCGGGAATCTTTTCGCCGTCAGCCCCAACGTAGTATTTACCAAGTAACTGGTAACCTCCACAGATTGCCAGAAGTGGCTTTTGATCATCAATAAACTTCTTAATTCCGTCATGCTTATTTGGTAAGTCTTTTGAAATAACAAATTGTTCATAATCTTGACCGCCACCAAAAAGGGCAATATCAAATTTTGCCGGATCAAATTCTTGACCAATACTAATAACTTTAACTTGGATATCAGCATCCATCTGTTTAGCATAGTAACGCAATGCAATGATATTACCTACGTCACTATACGTATTTAAGAGGTTTCCGTATAAGTGTGCAAGATTAAGGTGATACTTTGCCATTAGTCCATTCCTCCCTTAATATAGCCCTTTTCAGCTAATTGCTTTCGTAGTTGAAGAACAGCAGTATAGGTAGCTAGGATATAAACATGTTTTGTTGGCATTTCTTTAATCTTACCAATTACCTGGTTTAAGTCAGGTTCGTGCCACATATTATCTACTCCGGCCATCTTAAGTCGTGTCGTGATATCTTTATAACGTTCGCCACCAGTCATGTATTGGGGAATATTATGTTCGACCAATTTTTCAAAGTTTCCATCCCAGATCCAACTCGTATCAATTCCATCTGCGTAGTTAGCATTAAGGAGGAAAGCAAAACTAAATGGTTGAGGATCAGTTTCAATCATATCAAGAACTTGGTTAAGGCCAACTGGATTCTTAACCAAGATTAATGTGACTTCTTTACCATCTACGTTAATAACTTCCTGACGACCAAAGACTCGTTCATCAGATTCAAAAGCATCTTTGATTTGAGATTGGCTAACTCCGAGAAACCTTCCAAGAGCATATGCAGCTAAGGCGTTGTAAATATTGTAAAGGCCACCGATACCGATAGTATATTGTTCACCATCAAGTTCAAAGGTTGAACTAGTCGGGGTTAATTTATCGATCTTAGTGACAGCATAGGTTAATTTAGGCCGTTTAAAACCACAATTTGGGCAGAAGTAATCACCAAGGTTGGCGTAGGTCCGCATCCGATACTTTAAGATGTGCTGACACTTGGGACAGAGGAGACCGTCCGTATTGGCTGGGGCATTAAAGGGCTCATGGTGTTCATGTTTAAAGCCATAGTAAATGATTGGGTTAGGTAAATCTTGACTATTAAATAGTTGTTCGTCACCGTTAGCAATAATTGTTGCTTTAGGAGCAAGCTTAACTCCGTTAAGAATCTTTTTATAGGTTGTGTAGATTTCACCGTAGCGATCCATTTGATCACGGAAAATATTAGTGAAGATAAAAGCGATTGGTGTGATATACTTAGTAACCTTTACCACGTTTGCTTCATCGACTTCGAGAACCGCAAGCCCTTTCTTCTTTGGACGAGGGGCAGTAATAAAGGTGGTAACAATCCCTTGTTCCATGTTAGAACCAGTAGGGTTAGTTAACACCTGATCGTACTTTTCTCGAAGGACCCGAACACTTAAAGAAGTAGTAAGGGTTTTCCCATTAGTACCAGTAACAATTACTAAATCATACTTTTTGCTGAATGCTTGGAGAATGTTGGGATCAAGTTTTAATGTTAATTTCCCGGGTAATGAACTTCCACCATTCATAAAGGTGTGAAGAAACCAATAACTTGAACGACCAGCTGCTTCAGCAAGTGAACTGCGTAATGACATGTATTCAAAATCCTTTCACCGAAATTAGATTACGACTAATTTTAATCTTTAATTGGTTAAAAGAAAAGTGTTTCGGATTAATATTAAGAAACCATTACCTATCAGCTAAGTATTTAAATGAAAAATGCTTTCAGATATAATAGATTTATCTATGTGTATAAAAAGGAGTGCGAACCGTGGCGCAACTATTTTTTAAGTATGGCGCAATGAATTCTGGGAAATCCATTGATATTCTTAAGGTCGCTCATAACTATGAAGAACAGGGCAAGAAAGTTGTCTTGATGACGAGTGGTGTGGACGACCGATCAGGAATAGGGGTTATCGCAAGTCGGATTGGCCTTTCGCGAAAGGTTCAACCCGTAATGGCAGATACCAATATTTATGATTATGTTCGACAGATGGATGAGAAAATTTATTGTGTTCTGATTGATGAAGCACAATTCTTAAAGAAGAAGCATGTTCTTCAGTTGATCAAAATTGTTGATGAACTTCACATTCCAGTAATGACGTTTGGCCTAAAAAATGATTTTAAAAATGAATTATTTGAAGGCTCAAAATATTTACTAATTTATGCTGACAAGATTGAAGAAATGAAGACAATCTGTTGGTTCTGTGGAAAAAAGGCAACGATGAACTTACGGGTTCATGATGGTCAACCGGTTTATGAAGGTGAACAGGTACAGATTGGTGGTAATGAATCGTACTATCCAGTTTGTCGCTACCATTATTTTCATCCGCAAATACAGGAAAAGGGAGAGAGATAACCTATGGAAATGGCTGAAATTTTCGATAAGCTACAGGCTGTAGCAGATCGATATGATGAGTTGAACGAATTAATTAGTGATCCTGAAGTTATTGCTGACTCACAACGGTTTATGAAGCTTTCAAAGGAAGAGGGAAGCTTACGGGAAACGGTTGAAAAGTATAACGAATATAAAAAGGTCATTCAGACAATCGCTGATGATGAGGAAATGTTGCGTGAAAGTGATGATCCTGACTTAACGGCATTGACTAAGGATGAATTAAATAGCGCTAAGGAACAACAAGCTAAGCTAGAAAAGGAATTAGAGATTCTTTTGATTCCTAAGGACCCAAATGATGATAAAAACATCATCATGGAAATCCGTGGGGCTGCCGGTGGTGATGAAGCAAGTCTTTTTGCTGCCGATCTTTACAACATGTATCTTCACTATGCTGAAAACCAAGGCTGGAAGGTTGAAGTTGTTGATAAAAGTGAAACCGAGGTCGGTGGTTTTAAGGAAATAGCCCTAATGATTACTGGTGATAAGGTTTATTCAAAGCTGAAGTTTGAAAACGGTGCACACCGGGTTCAACGGGTTCCTGTTACTGAATCTGCAGGACGGGTTCATACCTCAACAGCGACTGTCGGGGTAATGCCGGAAGCGGAAGATGTTGACGTTGATATTGATCCAAAAGACATTCGGGTTGATGTTTACCGTTCAAGTGGTGCCGGTGGACAACACGTTAACAAGACTTCATCAGCTGTTCGGATGACACACTTACCAACAGGAATCGTTGTTGCGATGCAGGATGAACGTTCACAACAACAAAACCGGGCAAAGGCCATGCGGATCTTAAAGTCTCGGGTTTACGATTATTACCAACAAAAAGAACAAAGTGCATATGACGCTAAGCGGAAAGATGCCATTGGTACTGGTGATCGTTCTGAACGAATCCGGACATATAATTACCCACAAAACCGGGTAACCGATCACCGGATTGGTTTAACCTTGAATAAGCTTGATAAGATCATGTCAGGTGACCTTGATGAAATCATTGAAGCATTGATTGTGGCCGACCAAACTAAGAAGTTGGAACAATTACGAAATGAGTAGTCAAACTTATTTTGCTGCTCAACGGTGGGCAAAGGAGCAGTTGAGTCAGAGTAAGGTTGATCCAAATGCCCCACAGTTTCTCCTTAAGGAGCGGCACGGGTGGGATGATACTCACTTACTGGTTCATAATCGAGAAGTAATGCCAGCTGGTGAATGGCAGTGGTTTCAGCAAGCAGTTGACCGGTTGTTAAAAGATGAGCCGGCCCAATACATTGTTGGAAGTGCGCCTTTTTATGGAAGAACTTTTATGGTTAACCATGATGTTCTGATTCCAGAAGCCGAAACGGCAGAGCTAGTTGATTGGGTTTTAAGTGAAATGCCATCAAAGCCGTTACGAGTTCTTGATCTCGGAACGGGCAGCGGTGTAATCGGGATTACCTTAGCACTTGAACGACCAGAATGGGAGGTCACTCTTAGTGATGTTTCTGCGGCGGCACTCGGGGTTGCCCAAAAGAATATGGAAAGCTTTGGGCTTAAGCTAAACCTAGTAAAGAGTGATTTGTTTGCTAATTTAGCTAACGAAAAGTATGATCTAATCGTTACCAATCCCCCCTATATTGCAATGGATGCTACTGATTTGATGGATGCTGCTGTTTTGAAATTTGAACCAGATTTAGCCCTTTTTGCGGATGAGAATGGTTTAGGTTTTTACCATCGCCTATTCAAACAAGCAGCTCAACATTTGAATTCACAGGGACAATTATTTGGTGAAACTGGTTTTGATCAAGAAAAGTCAATTCAGAAATTGTTGAAGCAGGTAGATAGTGCTGCACAAATTGAGCCACGACATGATGTTGCTGGAAAGATGAGGATGATACACGTATGGGATTTTTCAAACGTAGGAGGAAATTAGAAAGAATGGATACAAGAATTTTTCATTTAGATGAAATTGCTCAAGCAGCTAAAGCCATTCAAGACGGTAAGCTCGTTGCTTTTCCTACCGAAACTGTTTACGGACTAGGCGCGGATGCAACTAATGAAGAGGCAGTCAAAAATGTTTATTTGGCAAAGGGACGGCCGAGTGATAACCCGTTGATCGTTCACGTTGCTTCAATTGAAATGGTTGAAAAATACGCTAGTGAGATTCCGGAAAATGCGCGGAAGTTAATGGCTAAGTTTTGGCCAGGCTCCCTTACTATTATTTTGAACATTAAAAAGGGAGTCCTTTCAAAGACCGTTACGGGTGGCCTTTCAACGGTGGCCTTTCGTTTTCCAGACTGCCAGCCAACCCTTGATTTAATTAAGGAAGCCGGTGTCCCAATCGTTGGCCCTTCAGCTAATACTTCTGGAAAGCCAAGCCCGACGACAGCACAACATGTTTATCATGATCTTCACGGAAAAATCGCAGGGATTATTGATAATGGTCCGACCCGGGTTGGTGTTGAATCAACAGTCCTTGATATGTCGACTGATCAGCCAGTTATTTTGCGACCAGGTGCAGTTACTAAGCACCAAATTGAGGATGTGATTGGTTCGATCGATTTAAACCACCATCATGTTGGTAAAAATGAAACACCAAAGGCCCCAGGGATGAAATATAAACACTACGCACCAAATGCGCAGGTTTATATTGTTGACGAGGGTACTGATTGGAAGCAGGTTGTTGACTGGATTAAGCAACAACCATTTGATGTCGGGATGATGGCAGAAGAAAAGATCCTTCAACAAGAGAGCTTGCCAATGAATGCTATTCAGTTTTCACTAGGTAAGAATGTTGCAGATGCGAGTGCTCGCTTATTTGACGGTCTTCGTCAGTTTGATGATCAACCTAACGTTAAGGCGATTGTAACCCAAGCATTCCCAGCAAAGGACCTGGGACGGGCATACATGAACCGGCTAAATAAGTCAGCTGGTGGCGAACATTTTGCAATAAAATAAAAAAATTACCTATTTGTTTATCAAATAGGCATTTTTTTTGGTAAAATAGGGAAGAAATTCAAAGGAGTGTATTAGGCATGGGTAAATTTGAAGTGATGGATCACCCATTGATTCAACACAAATTAACGATGATTCGGGATAAAAATGTTGGAACTAAGGCTTTCCGTGAAACGGTTAAGGAAATTTCAACATTGATGGCATATGAAGTTGCTCGCGATATGCCATTGAAGGATGTTGAAGTGGAAACACCAATTGCCAAGACCACTAAGAAGGAATTGGCAGGGAAGAAAGTTGCAATTATTCCAATTCTTCGTGCTGGTCTCGGAATGGTTGATGGAATGACGGACCTTATTCCAGCTGCTAAGATTGGCTTCATCGGGATGTACCGTGATGAAGAAACTTTGAAACCACACGAATATTTCGTTAAGTTACCAAATGATATTACTGAACGGCAACTATTCATTGTCGATCCGATGTTAGCTACTGGTGGTTCAGCAATTATGGCAATTGAAGCGTTGAAGAAGCGTGGTTGTTCTGAAAAGAACATGAAGTTTGCATGCTTAGTTGCTGCTCCAGAAGGGGTTAAGGCTGTTCGTGAAGCATACCCAGATGTTGATATTTATGCTGCCGGACTTGATGATCACTTGAACGAGGATGGTTACATTGTTCCTGGATTAGGTGATGCTGGGGATCGTCTATTCGGTACAAAGTAAAATAATTAAAGAGGCTAAGGGAAAGCTTGGCCTCTTTGTTATTTTAAAGTTCATTAAATTAACAGTAATACTGAGAACTGGTCAGTAACAGGAAATTCCCCTATAATGGATATAAACCGTTTTCTTTAAAGAGGGTAAACAGCTAAAATGACATTAAAAATGACAGGAACAGCGGCAAGTAATGGTGTAGGTATCGCACCGGTATATATTGTCGATAAACCAGATTTGAGTTTTGAAAAGCAACGGATTAGTGATTCATCTGCTGAAATTGAGCGATTTAAGGATGCTCTACTGGCAATTAGTGATGAGCTTAAAGGACTAAAAGAAGCGGCAACAGAAAAGTTGTCAAAAGATGAATTAGCGATCTTTGATGTTCATATTGAAATTTTGAATGATCCCGAAATGTTTAATCAGGTAGTCACCCGGATTCGGAGCCAACGGATTAATGCAGAAACCGCCTTTGAAGAAGTTATTTCCCGGGTTATTCGTGAGTTTGAATCAATGACGGGAAATAAGTACATGCAGGAACGGGCAACGGATTTTGCAAGTATTCGTGATCAGGTGCTGGCTAAGCTTGAAGGAAAGTCTCTTCCTAACTTACAGACACTTGATCATCCGATAATTGTAGTTGCCCACATGATTGGACCATCAGATACTTCTCAGATGAATGCTAAGTTTGTTAAGGGGATTGTTACTGAAGTTGGAGGACGAACAAGCCATGCGGCAATTATGGCACGTTCTTTACAAATCCCTGCAATTGTTGGCTGTAAGGGGATTGCCCACCAGGTAAAAAATGGGGAGCGGGCAATTGTTGATGGCTTTTCGGGAACGACCATTGTTGAACCAACACCTAACCAGGTTAAGCATTACCAGCAAATTGCTAGTCAGTACGCTGCAGAAAGACTTGAATGGGCAAAGCTGGTTGATAGTCCATCACTTACTAAGGATGGTCAACAATTAACGATTTCCGCAAATATTGGCTCCTCAAATGATATTCCAGCAGCAGTTGATAATGGGGCAGATGAAATTGGTCTTTTTCGGACCGAGTTTCTTTATATGAAGAGTGAACACTTACCAACGGAAGAAGAACAGTTGCAAGCATATAAAGAGGCTGTTGAGAGTCTTGGCGGGCGAACATTGGTTGTACGAACACTTGATATTGGCGGGGATAAACCTTTAACGTTTATGCCACTACCGCACGAGTTAAACCCGTTTTTAGGTTATCGAGCAATTCGGATTTCGTTGGATCGTCCGCAAATGTTTCGAGCCCAGCTTCGGGCCTTGATCCGGGCATCTCAATTTGGTCGGATTAATATTATGTTTCCGATGATTACAACTCTCGAAGAATTACAAGCAGCTAAAAAGATCTACTATGAGGAGCGAAAAAAGCTTCGCCAAGATTACCCTAGGATTGGCGCAAACATTAAGTTAGGAATCATGATCGAAGTTCCCCTTGCTGCATTGTATGCTGAGAGGTTAGCTAAAGAAGTTGACTTTTTCAGTATTGGGACAAATGATTTGATTCAATATTGTTTTGCTGCAGATCGGGGAAATGCATCAGTTTCTTACCTTTACCAACCACTAAATCCACCATTCTTAAAATTAATTGCCCACATAATCAAGTCAGGTCATCAACATAATACGACTGTTGCTATGTGCGGTGAAATGGCTGGTGATCGACTTGCATTACCATTGTTAATGGGGATGGGGTTAGATGAGTATTCCATGAGTGCTACATCAATTCTCCGGACTCGTTCAATGATGAAGGGTCTTAATATTAAGGAGTGTCAACAGCTTTATCAACGTGCGGTTACTGAATGTGAAACAGCAACTCAAGTCCATGATTTAGTCGAGAAGTGGTTGATAGCTCATTAAAGAATCATTTAAAGGGGTTGCGGTAAATATAAGATTTATCGTGAACCTTTTTTTGATTTAAATGAATAGTAAGATAAAATGTGATTGCAAAAAAGAGGAAGTGAATATCGTGACATTTAACTGGTCGCGGCAAAAAACGTATCTATTAATGGGGATGGTTATTTGTGGATTATTAGCAATGATTTTTGTTACCCATAACCAGCGCTTTTACCGACAACCAATTGCTCGAGTTGTTAAAGTGACAAATGGGAAGGCACAACGAACAGAAGATGAGTTTAAAAACGTTGATCACCAAACTGAACAACAAATTACTGCGGTGCTGATGAACGGGAAGTACAGAGAAAAGAAGGTAACCATTAAGAATACCTTTAGTGACTCCCAACCAATGGATCAAGAATACCATGTTGGGGACCAGCTCTTTCTTTCGCAACTGGTAAAACGTGATGGTGGCTTAACAGCTAACCCAGCTGGGCAAAAGCGGGACACAGTAGTCGTTTTCCTTGGTTGGCTTGTTATTACGATCCTCCTGTTGACGATGGGACGTGCCGGAACATTTGCTTTAATTAGTGTGGTTATTGATACAATTTTATTTATGATTGCTCTTGTACTTGATCTTCATAATCAAGGGAACCATGTCCTATTAATTTTTTCCGTACTAGCATTAATTTTCACGGCGGTTAGTCTCCTCTTGGTTTTAGGACCGACGAAGAAAATGTTGGCAACTTTTGGATCGACTATTGTTGGGACAACGGTTGCAATTTTAGTGGGAGTCCTTGTATTATCTTTGACGAATAACCGGGGTGTTTACTATGAGTCGATGCAATATGTTACTCAAGTGCCACGGCCGCTATTTATTGCTGAAATCCTACTTGGCTCTTTAGGAGCAGTAATGGATGAGTCAAGTGACATTGTTGCAACCCTCTTTGAGCTAAAACGAATTGATCCGAATGTATCCCGAATGCAATTATTTATGTCAGGAAGAAGTGTTGGCAAGTCGATTATGGGGCCACTCGTGAATGTTCTTTTCTTAATTTTTATGGCCGATACCTTTACCAATAGTTTGCTGTACTTAAAGAATGGAAATAGTTGGGGATACACATTTAACATGAATATGAGTTTAGGGATGGTGCAGAGTTTAATTAGTGGGATTGGGATTGTCCTTGCTGTTCCAGCCGTTAGTGTATTCGGTTCATTGTTATTGGGAAGGAGGAAGTAGGATGAGTTCAATCAATGCTTTAGGATTAATACTGCTTCTTGTAATGTTCCTTGTTGGTGGTAAGCAAGGATTCCGGTCATTCATTAGTTTGTTACTTAATTTTTGCTTCCTTTTTTTGGGGATTGTTTTAATTGAATTTCATGTTCCCCCAATGTTTGTTGCGGTGGTAATCGGGATCACGATTTTAGCCATCACGATTTTCATGGGTGAAGATGACTTACGAACAACGGTAACTGCCTTCTATGCTTCATTAATTGTTTTGACAATTCTTCTCTTTTTGATCTTCTTTATTAGCCACTGGGCAATGGTTCAAGGATTTGGAACAGAAGATAGTGATGATCTAGAAGGAATGTCGATCTTGATCGGAATTAGCTATTTAAAGGTTTCCGTAACAGCAATCGTTCTCAGTACTTTAGGGGCAATTGCTGAAGCGGCGATGGCTATTTCTGCAGGTTTAACCGAAATCCTTGAAACGCACCCGGATATCAGCAATTCTCGGCTAGTTGAAGGGGGAATGGGAATTGGTCAGCAGATTATTGGAACGACCCTGAACACCTTATTTTTTGGTTGCTTTGGTGGGGTTCTCTCTTTATTTATTTGGTTTGCTGGCCTCCACTATTCATTTGGGACAATTATAAATAATAAGATTTTTGTTGCTGAGTTGATTGAAATTTTGATTTCATTCCTCGGAGTGCTTTTAACTGTCCCCATTACCTCGTTAGTAATGGTTAAACGACGGAAAGAGGTCGTTGACAAATCAATAGAAATAAAGTAAACTAGCATCAAATATTAAAACCTTTAAAAGAGGTCCCGTGAGGCCTCAAAGGTGCGGAAAAAATACCCTACAGGATTGTAGTAGCATTAAAAGCAGCTTTGAGATCTCACTCGAAGCTGCTTTATTTTTTTAGGGGAGGGAAAGTATTCATGGCTCATCGTGATGATGTCGTTTTAGACGTTAATGAAAAGCCCAAAACAGGTCAATGGATTGGGCTTTCACTTCAACACATGTTTTCCATGTTCGGTTCCACCGTCTTGGTACCGATTCTGGTTGGGTTAAATCCCGGCATTGCACTTTTTAGTTCTGGTGTGGGTACGTTAATGTACCTTTTAATTACTAAACATAAGATTCCTGCCTATATGGGATCGAGTTTTTCATTCGTTGTTCCAATGATGGCACTGATGAAGACAACGGGTTATCCAGGAATTGCTCAAGGGACAATCGCGGTTGGGTGTGTCTACTTAATCGTTGCTTTAATTGTTAGTTTGATTGGTTCAGATTGGATTGATAAGATCTTGCCCCCAATTGTGGTTGGACCAGTTGTAGTTGTAATCGGTCTTTCCTTAGCAAGTACTGCTGCTAAAGATGCAACAATTAATTCCGTAACGGGTAAGTATGACCTGAAGTTCTTTGCGGTAGCGATGATTACAATGCTGTTAACGATTGCCTTTAACATGTATTTTAAGGGCTTCATGGGCTTAATCCCAATCTTGATGGGGATTGTTTTTGGTTATATTGTTGCCTGCCTATTTGGAATTGTTGACTTTGCACCCGTAGAAAAGGCACATTGGTTTAGCCTTCCTGCGTTCCAAATTCCGTTTATCAATTATCATCCACAGTTTTATTGGGGTGCGATCTTGAGTATGGCGCCAATAGCCTTTGTAACAATGACCGAGCACCTTGGTCATATTATGGTATTGAATGAATTAACTGAACGGAACTACTTTAAGAATCCAGGCCTTAGTCATACTTTGGCAGGTGATGGGACAGCATCGATTATTGCCGGATTCGTTGGTGGTCCTCCAGTTACCAGTTATGGTGAAAATATTGGTGTGATTGCAATTACTAAGGTTCAATCCGTTTACGTTATTGCTGGGGCAGCCGCCTTTGCAATCTTCTTCAGCTTTATCGGGAAACTTAGTGCATTGATTGAAACAATTCCAATGCCTGTTATTGGTGGGATTTCCTTCCTGCTCTTTGGGGTAATTGCCTCCAGTGGTTTACGGGTAATGATTGAAGATCAAATTGACTTCAATAAGAAGCGAAATTTGATGATTGCTTCAGCGATTCTTGTAATCGGGATTGGGAATGCCTACCTTCAATTGGGGCAATACCAATTCTCTGGTTTAGCAGTTGCTGCTGTTTTAGGAATTATCCTAAACCTTGTTCTTCCACAAGAAGCACGGAGCGAAAAAGAAATTGCCGCCAAGGTTAACCAATCAAAATAAAAAGTGAGTGAAGCTGGGAATTAACCCCCTCGAGAGCCTGGTTGGCTAACCTAGAACGATGAATGATGATGAAATCATCAAAATCGTTCGTAGCCAAATAGGCTTGCTCCGCTGCGTTAGACTCTAAAGCTCTGGTTACGACGCGCAGCTAGCCTATGGATTCCCGCGATTAGACTCTATAAGTTCGGAGACTATCAGTAACGGGTTGAGGCCGGGAAAAAACAAAATGTTTTTTCCCGGCCTCACTATTTTTAAAGATAAGCAACACAAAGGCGGACCAACAGTTGAAATGGATGAATCAGCATTTCAATAAATTGGTCAAGTTTTCCATTTGTGTATGTGAAAAAATGATTAAAAAGACACGCTTGAAAATGAGTCAAATGAGCAAAATGCTACTAGAATAGGGCTTTCTTGGCGTTTTGTTCCCCTAAAAAATTAGAAATTTTTTTGAATGTTCCCTCAAATGATGATATATTAATATTCGTATATTGGGCTAGTTCGTATGGTATACGACGTTCATCCAATTTACAGCCAAATTATTGTTATTAAGGAAAGAGGTGAAATATGAATGGGCGGTGATGCTTTTACTTTTAAGTTTCTTGGTTTAACTTTTAATGCGACAAACATTATTTCAGGCCTTGTTATTTATGCGATCGTATTCTTCGTGTTATTTGGCATGTCCCGAAAGATTCAAATGAAGCCTAAAGGGGCGCAAAACGTTTTGGAATGGTTGATTGACTTCACGAACGGAATTGTCCGTAGTCAGATGCCAAACGAAGAGACTGGACATTATAGCTTCTTTGCTTTTGTCCTCTTCGTCTTTATCTTCTTTGCAAACCAATTTGGGTTGATTTTTAACCTTAGTTGGAATAACCAAGAAATTCTTAGAAGTCCAACGGCGGATCCAGTTGTTACTTTAACATTCTCACTGATGGTAATTGTTTTGGCACACTTTGCAGGAATTGCAAACCATGGTCTTGGTGGTTACTTGAAGGGGTATGTAAAGCCATTTGCATTGATGTTGCCAGTCAATATCATTGAAGAATTGGCTAACTTCTTAACTTTGGGTTTGCGGATCTTTGGTAACATTTTTGCTGGTGAATTGCTATTGAAGTTGGTTGCTGAAGTTGCCTTCTCACATGGTGCTTTGACAATCATTCCAGGATTCTTGCTTGAATTGCTTTGGCAAGGGTTCTCAGTATTTATCGGTTCAATTCAGGCATATGTTTTTGTAACATTAACGACGGTTTATATTTCTCGGAAGGTTTCCGAATAATAATCTATCTCTCAAGGAGGAATTTTAAAATGGCATTAGGAGCAATTGCTGCAGGACTCGCGGCTATGGGTGCCGCTATCGGTGGTGGTATCGGTGATGGTATCTTGATCGGACACACTGTTGACAGTATCGCACGGCAACCAGAATTACAAAGTAGATTACAAGCAACGATGTTTATTGGTGTTGGTTTGATTGAAGCCATGCCTATCATCGCTATTGTTATCGGTTTCCTTGTTATGAACAAGTAATTATTTTGATTAATAATTTTTATTTCACAGGACAAGGAGGTGTCAATAGATGTTTGTGAACAGTGTTTTAGCTGAATCTAATAGCTTATACGTTGGTGATTTGGTATTTTACATCGTTACTTTCATTATTCTGATGCTACTTATCAAGCATTTTGCTTGGAAGCCAGTTACAGACATGATGAAGAAGCGTGCAGATAAGATTGCTAGTGATATTGATAACGCTGCTAAATCACGTGAAAGCGCTGAAAAGATGGCTGCTAAACGACAAGCTGAACTCCAGAATTCTCACCAAGAAGCTGCTGATATTATTAATAATGCTAAGAAGTCTGGTGAAGCTCAACGGGTTCAAATTGTTGAAACTGCACAAAATGACGCTCAAGCACTTAAGCAACGCGCACAAGAAGATGCTAAACAAGCTCGTCGTGACGCGTTGAATGGTGCAAAGGATGACGTTGCAAACTTATCTATTGAGATTGCTTCCAAACTCATCCATAAAGAATTGAATGCGGATGATCAAAAGGAATTGATTGATTCGTACATTGAAGGGTTGGTAGATCATGAGTCTTGATAAGCAAACAGTTGCAAATCGTTATGCGAAGGCACTGTTCGAGTTGGTCGATGAAAACAATACACTCGATCAAACTTATCAAGAATTGACTGCTCTACGTCAAGTCTTTGAGGACAACGCTGCACTGGCCCCTGTATTATCAGGAGTCCAATTATCAATCAGTGAAAAGAAGTCCCTTATTGATGATTTGAAGAAAGGCTTTTCTCAACCGGTTTCAAATTTAATTCAAATGACTTTTGATTACGGTCGGATTAGTGATCTGGTTGCAATCATTGATGAGTTTGAACGACGGTATGACGCTAAAATGAAGCGTGTTCATGCTGACGTTGTTACAGCGATCCAACTTGATAAACAACAACGTGATCAACTCAAGGCTAACTTAGCTCAACGTTTTGATGCTAAGGAAGTTGTTCTTCATGAACAAGTTGATCCTGAAATCTTGGGCGGAGTTATTGTTCGTCTTAATAATAAGACGTTAGATGGTAGCTTAAGTTCAAAGATTAAGCAGATTCGTCGTTTACTAGTTAGATAATAATCTTATTTCGAAGAGGTGAGACCTTTATGAGCATTAAAACTGAGGAAATCAGTTCACTCATCAAGAAGCAACTTGCCAACTATCAAGACAAGGTATCTGTCGAAGAAACGGGTACTGTTACCTATGTTGGTGATGGTGTTGCTCGTGCTGACGGCTTGGAAAATGCCATGGCTGGTGAGTTGCTCGAATTTAGTAACGGTGTTTACGGAATGGCACAAAACCTCGAAAGTAACGATGTTGGTATCGTTATTTTGGGAGATTTCTCTGGCATCCGTGAAGGTGATACCGTTAAGCGGACGGGTCGAATCATGGAAGTCCCCGTCGGCGATGCATTGTTAGGACGGGTTGTTGATTCACTTGGTCGTCCAATTGATGGACTTGGTGAAATCAAGACTGACAAGACACGTCCAATTGAAAAGAAGGCTCCAGGTGTTATGGAGCGGAAGAGTGTTAGTGAACCATTGCAAACTGGTATTAAGGTTATTGATGCCTTAGTACCAATTGGTCGTGGTCAGCGTGAGTTGATCATTGGTGACCGGAAGACCGGTAAGACTGCCATTGCATTGGATACCATCATTAACCAAAAGGGCAAGGGCGTAATTTGTATTTACGTTGCGATTGGTCAAAAGGAATCAACCGTTCGTACGAACGTTGAAACCTTACGTCGTTACGGAGCATTAGACTACACAATTGTTGTTTCAGCTAGTGCTTCTAACCCTGCACCAATGCTTTACATTGCTCCTTATGCTGGTGCCGCAATGGGTGAAGAGTTCATGTATGGTGGTAAGGATGTTTTGATTGTTTATGATGATCTTTCAAAGCAGGCCGATGCCTACCGTGAACTTTCCTTAATTCTTCGTCGGCCTCCTGGTCGTGAAGCTTACCCTGGTGATATTTTCTATACTCACTCACGGTTACTAGAACGTGCTGCACGGTTGTCTGATGATCTTGGTGGCGGTTCAATGACTGCATTACCAATTATTCAAACCCAGGCTGGTGACGTTTCTGCCTACATTCCAACCAACGTTATTTCCATTACTGATGGACAGATTTTCTTGAACGCTGATGAGTTCTATGCAGGTCAACGTCCAGCCATTGATGCTGGTACATCGGTTTCTCGTGTTGGTGGGGATGCCCAGATCAAGGCAATGAAGAAGGTTGCTGGGACATTGCGTTTGGATATTGCGTCATATAACGAATTGGCTTCATTCGCCCAATTTGGTTCTGATTTGGATGAAGCAACCCAAGCTAAGTTGTCACGTGGTAAGCACACAATGGAACTTTTGAAGCAGGGGTTGCACCAACCACAACCTGTTGAACAACAAGTTGTAACCTTGTTTGCATTGTCAAACGGGTTTGTTGATCAAATTCCAGTGGATGATGTTTCACGTTATGAAAGTGAACTTGCTACATTTATGCATGCTAATCACCAAGACCTTTATGACACGATTAAGTCAACTGGTAAATTACCAGAAGGTGACGACTTGAAGAATGCTGTTGCTGATTTCACGAAATCATTTCAAACCGGCGATGACAAGAAGAAAGCCGCACAAGAAAATTAATAATGACTAGTCGAAAGGACGGTGAGATTTAGTGCCAGCTTCACTTGCTGCTGTTAAGCATAAGATTGAATCCACTAAGAGCACGCGACAGATTACTTCTGCCATGCAAATGGTTTCAACTGCAAAATTGAATCAAATTCAACACCATACTCAGACATATGAAGTATATGCTGAGAAGGTTAAGAATATGTTGTCCGATCTGGTTAAATCTCACAACGCATCTGCAGCTAGTGCCAGTCATGACGCTTATGCTGCGTTGTTTGAGAAGCGTCCAGTTAAGAAGACTGGAATTTTAGTTATTACATCTGATCGTGGCTTGGTTGGTAGTTACAATAACAATATCATCAAGCAAACTTTACAATTGATGAAGGATAAGAATTTAACCGCTGAAAACACGGTATTCTTAACGGTTGGTAAAACAGGAACTGAATTTTTCAAGAAGCGTGGGATGAACGTTGTCTACCAATATTCAGGAATCAGTGATGTACCAACATTCCGTGAAGTTCATCAAATTGTAAAGACTGCTGTTCAGATGTACGACGATGCTGTATTCGATGAGATGTACCTGGTATATAGCCACTACGTCAACCGAATTACGTCCCGAGTACGAGTTCATGATGTATTGCCAATTACGGCTGAATCCTTGATGGATGATGAGGAAAATTCTGCTGAATCCACTAAGGATGAATCACCAATTACGGCTGAATACGAATTTGAACCTTCGGATACGGAAATTATTGCAGGACTTGTCTCACAATATGCTGAAAGCCTATTATATGGGGCAATCCTTGATGCAAAGACATCAGAACATTCTTCAAGTGCAAACGCTATGCGGTCTGCAACTGATAATGCTGATGACATTATTTCATCATTGGAATTGCAATATAACCGTGCTCGTCAAGCTGCGATTACCACTGAAATTACTGAAATTACCGGTGGTATGACAGCACAAGAATAAAATTTAACTGAGGAGGAAACAACATGAGTTCTGGTAAAGTTGTCCAAGTTGTCGGACCAGTTGTTGATATTGAGTTCCCCTTAGATGAAAAACTACCAGAGATTAACGACGCGTTAAAGATCAAGGAAAGTGATGACAAGACTTTGACTACTGAAGTTGCTCTTGAATTGGGTGACGGTGTAGTTCGGACGATTGCCATGGACGGTACTGATGGTCTTCAACGTGGAATGGAAGTCGAAAACACTGGTGCACCTATTAGTGTACCGGTTGGTGACGATACTCTGGGACGTGTTTTCAACGTTTTAGGTGAACCAGTTGATAACGGTCCTAAGTTTGGACCAGATGCAAAGCGGATGCCTATTCACCGTGATGCACCTAAGTATGATGAATTAAATAACAATACTGAAATCCTTGAAACTGGGATTAAAGTTATTGACTTGTTAGCACCATATGTTCGTGGTGGTAAGATTGGGTTATTCGGTGGTGCCGGTGTTGGTAAGACCGTTTTGATTCAGGAATTAATTCACAACATTGCTCAAGGTCACAATGGTATTTCTGTCTTCACAGGTGTTGGTGAACGGACCCGTGAAGGTAACGATATGTACTATGAAATGAAGGCTTCAGGAGTTCTTGAAAAGACTGCCATGGTTTATGGTCAGATGAACGAACCTCCTGGTGCTCGTATGCGGGTTGCCTTAACTGGACTTACTATTGCGGAATACTTCCGTGATGTAAAGGGTCAAGATGTTCTATTGTTCATCGATAACATTTTTCGGTTTACTCAGGCCGGTTCAGAAGTTTCTGCCCTTTTGGGACGGATTCCTTCTGCAGTTGGTTACCAGCCAACGTTAGCTACTGAAATGGGTCAATTGCAGGAACGGATTACTTCTACTAAGAAGGGTTCAATTACTTCAATTCAAGCCGTTTATGTTCCAGCCGATGACTACACCGATCCTGCTCCAGCTACGACATTCGCTCACTTGGATGCCACTACTAACTTGGAACGGCGGTTAACCCAAATCGGTATTTACCCAGCCGTTGACCCATTAGCTTCAACTTCTACAGCGTTAACTCCTGAAATTGTTGGTAAGGAACACTATGAAGTTGCTACTGAAGTTCAACATGTTTTGCAACGGTATCATGAATTACAAGATATCATTTCAATTCTTGGGATGGATGAATTATCTGATGACGAAAAGGTTATCGTTGCTCGTGCTCGGCGGATTCAAAACTTCCTATCACAAAGTTTCAGTGTTGCCGAACAATTTACTGGTACGCCAGGTAAGTACGTTCCATTAAAGGATACTATTAAAGGATTTAAGGGGATTCTTGAAGGTAAGTACGATGACTTACCAGAAGAAGCATTCCGGTTGGTTGGTACAATCGACGATGCTGTTGAAAAGGCTAAGAAAATGAAGGCTGATGCTGCTGAAGAATCTGCAGATTAGGAGGGATAATTATGGCTGATACTAAGTTTAAAGTCACCATTATCACTCCAGATGGTACGGTTTATGATAATGATAATGCCACGATGATTATTATGAACACTGCTGGTGGTCAAATGGGGATCATGGCTAATCACGTACCTGTATTAGCATCATTATTAATTAGTCAGTTACGAATCAAGCATGATGAGGGTACTGATGAAATTGCCGCTGTTAACGGTGGGATCATGCAATTTGATGGTCACACAGCCCTAATTACGGCGGACAGTGCCGAAATGCCTGAAAAGATTGATGTTGAACGTGCTCAACATGCTGTAGAACGTGCTAAGGAAGAAATTAAGAAGGCGAAGAAAGCTCACAAGCAAAATGAACTCGCTCGGGCTGAAGTTCATTTGAAGCGAGCTGTTAACCGTCTGAAGGTTTCTAAGTTCAAACATAAGTAACTGCTTTTTAACGAAGTAAAAAGGATATTTAATGAGTTTTCCTCATTAAATATCCTTTTTTGATTATTAACATAGTCTAAAGGTTGTTAATGATGACTGATCACTCGTTAGTTGGTATGATAAGATTGTAGTTGGTTTTAAAGAAGGTGAAATTGGTGCAAATGACAGGAATAAAAGCTTTAGTAGAAATAGTTATCCAACTCGGAATGATTTGGTTAACGTTTACCGCAATTCAAGAATTTCGGCTTGAACGATTCTTTCGTCAACCACCGAAAACATTGCCGTTAGCCATTGTCTTACTTTCTACAGCAATTGGTTACTTATGTGCCAGTTTCTTTATTGGTTTTATTAATGCGGTTAGCCAACTACCCGGTTTATTGCGTTGATTTAATAAGGAGTAAGTTATGGAAAAGATAATTATTAAGGGTGGTCATCGCTTATTTGGACGCGTCGCCGTTGAAGGAGCAAAGAATGCAGTTTTACCACTTCAGGCAGCTAGTATTCTTGCTTCCACCGGAACTTTCCATTTGACTAATGTTCCGGTATTATCAGATGTCCTAATGATGAATGAATTATTAAAGTTCTTAAATATTCGGGTTCAATTTGATCAAGAGAATCATACTATTGATTTAAATGCAAGTTCTAAGCTTTCTTCAGAGGCACCCTTTCAATATGTAAGTAAAATGCGTGCGTCAATGGTGGTAATGGGACCATTATTAGCAAGAACTGGTTACGCAAAGATTGCACTTCCTGGTGGCTGTGCGATTGGTTCACGACCAATTGATCTCCACCTTAAGGGACTGCGCCAGCTTGGAGCAGTGATTGAACAACATGATGGCTATATTGAAGCACATGCAGATCGACTAGTTGGGACAAATATTTACCTCGACTTCCCAAGTGTTGGTGCAACGCAAAACATTATGATGGCGGCAACATTAGCCCAGGGAATTACGACGATTGAAAATTGTGCTTGTGAGCCAGAAATTGTTGATTTGGCAAATGCCTTAAATAAAATGGGAGCACGAGTTCACGGCGCTGGAACTGATGTTATTCGTATTCAGGGAGTTAATTTCCTCCATGGTTGTGATTATCGTGTAATGTCTGACCGGATTGAAGCGGGGACATTTATGATTGCTGCTGCTGCGACTAATGGTGATGTAGTTGTTGAAAATACAGAAAGTAAGTATAATGAACCACTAATTGCTAAGTTACAAGATATGGGAGTGACGGTAATTAACCAAGATGACGGGATCCGTGTTCTTGGTACCTCAGTTTTGTTACCATCAACAGTTCAGACAGCACCGTATCCTGGCTTCCCAACTGATTTACAGCCACAGATGACCGTTTTACAATTATTAGCAAACGGGACTAGTACAATGAATGAAACTGTCTTTGAGAAACGATTTATGCATCTTGAAGAATTACGGCGGATGAATGCTGATTATCAAATCAAAAACTCGACTGCAGTATTAAGTGGTCCGACTAAATTTAGTGGGACAGAAGTTGCTGCTACCGATTTGCGTGCTGGGGCTGCCTTGGTAATCGCTGGATTAGCTGCCCAAGGGATCACTCAAGTACGAAATCTGAAATATCTTGACCGAGGATACTATCATCTTCACCAAAAATTAGCCCAGCTCGGTGCACAAATTGACCGAATCAATATTGATGACCAGATCCAATTAAAGACGGAGGAAGCTGCCAACCATACTGAACGTGGTTAGTATTTTCCAATTATGTGGTATAATTACCAACGTTATTATAAAGATTTGGCCGGAAGGAGAAATTACATAAATGGCAAAGGATATCGGAATCGATTTAGGAACTGCAAACGTTCTAATTTATGTTCAAGGCAAGGGAATCGTCTTGAACGAACCTTCAGTTGTTGCGATTGATACGCAAACTAATAAAGTGTTAGCTGTTGGTTCAGAAGCATATCGAATGGTTGGACGGACGCCAAGTAATATTCGGGCTATTCGTCCATTGAAGAATGGTGTTATTTCCGACTTCGATGTTACCCAAGAAATGCTTTCGTACTTTATCGGCAAATTAAGCGTTAAGGGCTTTATGTCAAAACCAGATATTATGATCTGTGCCCCTACAAACATTACTGAAATTGAACGAAAAGCGATTATTCAAGCAGCTGAGCAATCAGGTGGAGGTAAAGTTTACCTTGAATATGAGCCTAAGGTTGCTGCAATCGGTGCTGGCCTTGATATCTTTAAGCCACGCGGTAGTATGGTGATTGATATGGGTGGTGGTACCAGTGATATTGCCATTCTTTCATTAGGTGATATTGTTGCTAGTCAGTCTATTCGAATGGCTGGTGATAAGTTGAACAATGATATTACTGCTTATATTAAGGATCACCACGGCTTGATTATTGGTGAACATACTGCTGAACAAATCAAGATGGAAATTGGGACTGCTTTACCGGTTGACGAACCAAAGAAGATGGATGTTCGTGGTCGTGATGTTGCAACTGGAATGCCAAAGCAAATCACAACTGATGAGAACGAAATCGAAGAGGCAATTCACGGAACACTTGAACAAATTGTTAAGGCAACGGTTGGCGTCTTAGAAACGATCCCACCTGAGTTGGCTAGTGACATTATTGATCGTGGTATTATGCTAACGGGAGGAACTTCCCTTCTTAAGGAAATCGACCAGCTCTTTAGCGATCACTTAAAAGTTCCCGTTGTCGTTTCTCAGGATCCGCTTGATAATGTTGCTAAGGGTGCTGGTGAAATGCTTGAACGGATGCAAAAGACCGATAACGGTAAAAAGAGTAAGAAGTAATGGTTAAGTTCGCAAGTCGAATGATTCGATGGTATCAACGAAACATATCGGCAAGGCGACCATTTAAAGTTTGTCGGTATTATCCCTCTTGTTCAGAATATACGTTGGAAGCAATTCAACGATTTGGAATGAGGGGGATATTACTTGGAATTGTAAGGTTATTACGGTGTCAACCATTTGCCCGTGGTGGCTATGATCCAGTTCCAACAAAATTTACTTTCCATCGAGTTATGAAATAATAAAGGTGAAAAAGTGACAAGAAAAGATAAAAAAATTGAAGTTAATGTAAAAGATATTGAACGTCGTCATCAACCAGTTCAACAAGTTTTTATTGGTAAACGATTGATTGGTGAAGTATTAGCAGATGGTAATCGTTTTAAGGCTCTCCTGACTGCTGATGAAAGTGAATTTTATGTTCACTCCCAAGAAGAGGGACTTGAAGTTGTATTACAGCAGTATCATTTACACCAAGGATAATGCGATGCAGTAGCGTTGCCCAAATCTCAAAAAAGGAGTTAAAGAATGCAACGTTCTCAAAGTGATGATGAAAGCCGAATTGATTGGGGAATTATATTCTGTGTCTTGCTGTTAGCCTTAATTGGCTTAGCATCAATTTATGTTGCTGCCGTCCATGATACGGGAGGATCAACGAGTGTGATGCGGCAAGTAGTTAGTCAGTTAATTTGGTATATTATTGGGATAATTCTAGTTGTTGTAATTATGCAGTTTGATTCTGAGCAACTATGGAAGGTTGCACCACTAGCATACTGGGTTGGAATATTTTTGATGTTTGCGATCCTAGTGTTCTATAGTCGTGCATACTATGCTAATACAGGGGCTAAAAGTTGGTTTGCAATTGGTCCATTTACTTTTCAGCCATCGGAAATCATGAAGCCGGCCTATATTTTAATGATGGGACGGGTAATTACAACACATAATAATCGGTATAATGTTCATACCGTTAGATCTGATTGGCGATTAATTGGGACCATGTTCCTCTGGTTATTACCAATTTTAATTTCATTAAAGTTACAAAATGACTTTGGGACAGGACTTGTCTTCTTTGCAATTTTCTGCGGGATGATTCTTGTTTCGGGTGTTACATGGCGAATCATTGCGCCAACCGCTATTGCACTAGTTGTAATTGGTGGTTCGGCATTAGCAATGGTTACTAGTTCGATTGGACGGACAATTTTAGAGCATGTTGGCTTTCAGGCTTACCAGTTTGACCGGGTTGATACTTGGCTTCATCCGGAACAAGATACTAGTAACCAGGGATACCAACTATGGCAAAGTATTAAGGCTGTCGGTTCTGGGGGTATTACCGGGACCGGATTCAATAATTCCAAGGTTTATGTACCTGTTCGTGAATCTGATATGATTTTCTCTGTTATTGGTGAAAACTTTGGCTTTATTGGAAGTGCACTGCTAATTCTCCTCTACCTCTTGTTAATCTACTTGATGATCAGGGTTACGTTTGATACCAGGAACGAATTCTATGCATATATTTCGACTGGTGTTATTATGATGATTTTATTCCACGTTTTTGAAAATATTGGGATGAATATCGGATTACTGCCACTAACTGGGATTCCGTTACCATTTATCAGTGCCGGTGGTTCCTCACTAATCGGTAATTTAATTGGGATCGGGATGGTAATGTCGATGAGATATCACCATCACTCTTATATGTTTAGTAGTAATAAGGAATTTAGGTAAGTGGGGTGTCATGGAAAATGGCTGCTGAAAGTTATTTTTGGATAAAAAAACAAGGTAATGGTAATGTCCGGATTGGATTAAATGATAGTGGACGTGATGATCTAGGCCAAATTAGTTTTATTGATGTTCCTGCGACTGGGACGAAGTTAACTAATGATGGTAAGTTTATTGCGGTTGAAGCTGAAAAGGCTGTTACTGATATTGACAGTCCAGTCGATGGTGAAATTGTTACAGTAAACCAAAAGGCAATTGACCAACCAGAACTCCTTGATTCGAGTGATGAGAATGATAACTGGATTGTTGAAGTAAAGGCATAGAGATTGAAAGTCAATTATAAAAAGATGTGGCTGAGCTTTTCAGTCACGTCTTTTTAATTTTTAAAATTTAATTAGAATTTGGTATTGACAATAAAAAGTGAACTTAGTATTATAATAGCAATCGAAATATTAGAATACTATTTGAAAAGATGAGTAGATACTAATTAATCACTCAGAGAGTTCTTGATTGGTGTAAGAGAATTGATTAGTGGTATTGAAGATGGTCTTTGAGTAAAGTGTGTTAGTGAGTCAAATGATAAGCTAATGTTGGTTACTGCCCATTATCGCAGCTAAGTGTTAGATGACACTTTTTGAGATGGTTACTGTGAGGTAATCATGAACTGCGGTGGTACCACGAAACCTTTCGTCCGTTTAATAGGTTGACTATTAAATGAGCGGAAGGTTTTTTTTATTGAAAAGGAGGAAGAGTAATTGATTCGGTTTAAAGATGTCTCAAAAACATATGATGGTAAGGAAGGTCCCGTAAAGGCAATCAAAGATGTTAACTTAACAATTCCTGACGGAAAGATTTACGGTATTATTGGTTATTCTGGAGCCGGGAAAAGTACTCTAATCCGGATGATTAATGGTCTTGAAACACCAACTACTGGTTCCGTTACCGTTAATGGTCAAGAAATTAGTCAATTAAAGGGTGAATCATTACGAGAGGCCCGCCTGAAGATTGGAATGATTTTCCAACACTTTGATCTTCTTTGGTCACGGACCGTTTTGGAAAATGTTGAATTCCCGTTAGAGCTTTCAAAAGAAGGAAGCAAGGAAGAACGACGGCAAAAAGCTGAAGAACTAGTTAAGTTAGTTGGTCTCCAGGGAAAGGAAAAAGCTTATCCTTCAGAACTATCTGGTGGACAAAAGCAACGGGTGGGCATTGCCCGCGCGTTGGCGAATGACCCCAAGATCCTTCTTTCTGATGAAGCAACTAGTGCGCTTGACCCGAAGACAACTGATGAAGTATTAGATTTGCTGGTCGATATTAATCGCCGGTTAGGATTAACGATTGTTGTAATTACTCATGAAATGCACGTTATCCGTAAAATCTGTGATCACGTTGCGGTTCTTGACGCCGGAACAATTGTTGAAGAGGGACCGGTATTGGATGTCTTTAAGCATCCTCAACAGGCAATTACTAAGCGGTTTGTTAACCAAGAAACTTCTACCAGTTCTGCTGATGATACACAAGCTGTTGTTGAGCAACTCTTGGAATCACATCCTGACGGTGTAATTGTAAAATTAACATTCCATGGTGACCAAGCGAAGTTACCAATCGTTTCCGAAATGTTGCGTCAGTTCCCTGAAACAAATATGAGCATCATTGAAGGTAACATTCACCAGACACAGGAAGGCTCGATTGGATCCTTGTATATTCAATTAACGGTGGATAATGATAAGCAGGAACAAATCAAGGGTGCGTTAGAGTATCTGAAAACGATGAGAGTAGAGACAGAGGTGATTAGTCGTGAACAATAGTGGATTTGCTTCATTCTTTGAATTTAATAATGTTGATTGGCCGAAAATGGGACAAGCAACCTGGGAAACAATTTGGATGACAGTAGTTTCAATGATTGTGGTTGCAATTTTGGGGATTATCCTTGGATTAATCCTCTTTGAAACTCAGCATAGCAATTCAATTGGGGCCAAGATTATTAACTGGATTGTTGCCGCTTTGGTAAATATCTTTCGGTCAATCCCGTTTATTATCTTAATTGTCCTCTTACTTCCGGCGACCCAGACACTTGTTGGTACGATTATGGGACCACGAGCCGCTCTACCATCATTGATTATTTCGGCGGCACCATTCTATGCTCGCCTTGTTCAAATCGCCTTTGATGATTTGGATCACGGTGTTATTGAAGCCGCTAAGGCAATGGGAGCCACACGCTGGCAAATTGTTACTAAGGTCTTAATCCCAGAAAGTTCTCCAGCATTAGTTTCAGGGATTACTGTTACTACCATCTCATTAATTGGTTACACTGCTATGGCTGGGGCAATTGGTGCCGGTGGCCTTGGTAACCTTGCATACTTAGACGGCTTTCAAGCAAATAACAATGCCGTTACAATGATGGCTACAATTATTATTGTCGTGATTGTCTTTGTCTTCCAATTCTTGGGTGACATGGTTGTAAAGAAAATTGATAAGCGTTAATTAGAATCAGGAGGGAATAATTATGAAGAAAAAATGGCTAGCAGCAATTGCAACATTAGCATTAGGAGCATTAGTTCTTACAGGTTGTGGGAAGCAAAAAGAAGAAACCCTTACTGTAGGAGCTTCAGCAACACCACAAGCGGAGATCTTAAAGCACGTTCAACCCCAATTAAAGAAGGAAGGGGTTGACTTGAAAATTAAGACTTTCCAAGACTATGTATTACCAAATAAGGAATTAGCAAGTGGTGATTTGGATGCCAACTACTTCCAACACAAACCATTCTTAGATAACTGGAACAAGAAGAACCATGGAACCTTAGTTAGTGCCGGAAATGTTCACCTTGAACCACTTGGCTTCTATTCCAAGAAGTACAAGAAGTTATCTGACTTGCCAGATGGCTCTACAATCTTAGTTTCAAATAACGTTGCAGATTATGGACGGGTACTCCAGATTTTAAAGGATGCTGGATTAATCACTTTGAAGTCTGGCACTAAGATTGAATCAGCTAACTTTGACGACATTCAAACTAACAAGAAGAACTTGAAGTTTAAGACGGATCTTGAACCAAAATTGATGACCCAATTCTACAAGCGTGGTGAAGGAGCTGCCGTTGTTATCAACGCCAACTACGCTGTTCAAGCAGGCTTGAATCCAAAGAAGGATGCAATTGCTCTTGAAAAGAATACCTCTCCTTACGCTAACTTGGTTGCAGTTCAAAAGAAGAATAAGAATAACCCAGCAATTAAGAAGTTAGTAAAGGCTCTTCAATCTAAGTCAACACAACAATGGATTAATAAGCACTACAATGGTGGTGTCGTCGCTGTTTACCCTAATGGTAAATAAAAAATAGATTAAGCAAAATCCAGTAATCGCAAGGCACGATTGCTGGATTTTTACTTTTAACTTAAGAATCTGATAAGGATAATTTACAAGTTCGTAATTAGGAACTAGTAAGGGAAATTAATCCATGTTATACTAAAGATTCTAGGAAAACGGTAAGAAATTAAATCAAATTAAACTAAATAAGGTGGTACACGCAATGACTAAAAAGTTAAACATCGCATTGTTGTTTGGTGGTAACTCATCTGAGCATGATGTTTCAAAACGTTCGGCGCATAATATTTATGACGCCCTTGATAAGGAAAAGTATGATGTTAGCTTGTTTATGTTTACTAAGGATGGGGTTCTCCTTGGTAATAGCGCGTCACAACGAATCTTTAATGGTGATGATGAGGACCAAGTTGTTAAAGAAGAATACCAAAAGATGGATTTGAGTCAGCCATTAGCCCCAATCATGGCATTAAACGAAATGAAGTCAATTGACCTCTTCTTCCCGGTAATTCATGGTAATTTAGGGGAAGATGGTACTGTTCAAGGATTGTTTAAGCTTTTAAAGAAGCCTTACGTTGGTTCAAACATCGCTGCGAGTGCAATGGCCTTTGATAAGGATTTAACTAAGAAGATTCTTACAGAAGCTGGTATTCGGAATACTCCTTACGTAGTAGTTACTCCTGAAAACCGGGCAGAATACCCATGGGATAAGGTTGAAGAACAGATTGGTGATTTAGCCTTTGTTAAGCCCGCTAAGCAAGGATCCTCTGTTGGAATTCATAAAGTAACTAATGCTGAAGAATACGAAAAAGCGTTAGATGATGCTTTTAAGTATGACTACAAGATTCTTGTAGAACAAGGAATTGATCATCCACAAGAAGTTGAAATCTCAATTCTTGGTAACGAACACCCAGTTGCTTCAAAGCTTGGTGCAGTCCGGGTTCCTGAAGGGGATTCGTTCTACAACTATGAAAACAAGTTTGTGGACGCTAGTGGGGTTGTTTTTGAGTTGCCCGTAAAACTACCAGAATACTTAACTGAAGAAATCACGTCAATGGCCCTGAAGGCATACAAGGTCTTGGGGATGAAGGGAATGGCCCGGATTGATTTCTTAGTTGATTCTAATAATGTCCCATACCTTGGTGAGCCAAATACTTTACCAGGCTTTACTAATATTAGCTTGTATCCACAAATGTGGGAAGTTTCTGGAATTGGTTACTCAGATCTAATTGATCACCTTATTCAACTTGGCTTGGAAGAGTTTGATCGTAATAGTAAAATTAAGTATGATTTCCAAAAGCTCGGTAATGAAAAAGTGGGGACAAAGAAGTATAATTAAAACTAAATGAATGCAAATTAATTCATAACATCTAGTTTATGTTCATATTTATTAAAAGTGTCTATTAAGTAGAAACTGATCATGTAAAGTGGAAGGCTGGTAAAAAATGTGTCTTACCGGTCCTTTTTAGTACGATTTTTTTAGCATAAATTAATGATTAGTGCTATAATGCATAAGGATATTTTCAACTATGGTTTGTAGATTATTTGATCTTTCCAATAATTTTAGTCATATTATTAAATAAGTTGAGGAAGGGGAGAAAAATGAAACTCCGAGGAGACGTCTTAAAGAAAATTCGCCGCAAAAGAGGTTTATCACAGACAGCATTGGCAGAAGGTATCTGTACTCAGGCAACAATTAGCTTAATGGAAAAGCAAAACCGGTTGCCTAAAATGAATATTCTGACTGCAATTTGTGAACGCCTAAATATTCCCGCAGAACGAATCGTGGAGAATAACGGAAACGGCATTAATGACCAATTTAATATCATTGTAAATGATCTAGTTAGTTGGAAATTTGAAAGTGCTGCTGAAGCGTTGGATAAGATTCCAGTAAAGAAACTAGAGAGTGACTTTGATAAGCAACGTTACTACTACTTATTGGGAATGGTCCAAGTTAATTCCGATAAGATTGACGAAGCCATTTTTAACTTTGAGTTAGTATTAACACAATTTGCAACAACTAGTGCCAATATTTACCTCGCAATGACCACTGCAGGGATGGCACTTGCTTATTATAAGCGTAATGATCCAGAACGGGCTCAACGATTAACGGATCGTGCCGTTCGTTTGATCGATAATAAAAAGTTAATCGGGAGTTTACACCAATGGGCATCAATTTACTGCCAACTTGGTCAACTTTATGGTGACTTAGGCAACTACAAAGATTCTAAGGAAATTGTTAACCGGGGAATTGAACTCTGTCGACAACATGATTCCTTGTTTATTCTTGACGAACTTTACCTTATTCGGGGAAAAGATGAGTTAGCATTGGGTGAGAAAGAACAAGCTAAGGAATCTCTGGAAATTGCCCGGAGTATTAGTTTGGCTCGCCATGAATCCTTTGTTAAGGATGAGATTGCTGCTGAGTTAGCTAAGCTCAAAGACTAAATATTAATTCAATGGTAGGAGAGGTTGAGGAAACTCAATTTCTCCTTTTTAATTGTGCACCCGGCATGGGTATTAGCTAGGTGGTGAAAGTCCGCTATGGGCCGTAGTAGTCGGAACCATGAGCTGAGGACAAGGG